>JAZFYL010000113.1:0-2272 GCA_036443495.1 Gemmatimonadales bacterium
TTCAATCCATTATGGAGGCGCCATGGGGATCATCGCAGTACTGAAGTGCCGGTGGGCCACAGTGATCTTGCCGGCACTTCTGCTCCCGGCGTTTACGCCGGCGTCATCCCTGTTGGCACAGGACACCGACGTCCAAGTCGACTTCCTTCCCTTGGCGGAAGAGGTGGCGCTTGCACTGAGTGCCGCACCGGAGCACCTTCGTGACGGCGCGGCTGTGTTCGCCCTGACCCCGGCCGGTTTCGTCGAGGCCCAGCGGGGCACCAACGGGTTTGCCTGTGTGGTGAACCGGGACCATCCCCGAAATCGGAAGCCGACGTGTTATGATGCCGAAGGTATCGGCGCGATACTGCCGAAAGTGCTGTTGGTGGGCGAGTTGATCGCCAAGGGGTTCTCGATGGCCGCCATCAACGACAGCGTGGAGGCCGGTTTCGCCTCAGGCCGATTCTGGGCGCCGACGCGTCCGGGCGTGGCATACATGCTGTCGCGAGGGATTCGCACCTACAACCCGCGCGACGGCAGTTACGGGACTTTCCCGCCCCACATGATGTTCTACGCGCCCAACATGAAGAACGCCGACATCGGCGTGTCGCGCGACGCGCGGGCCGGACAGCCGTGGCTGCCCTTCATCGCGTACCAGGGACCCCACGGGTTCATGGTCGTGATGGTACCGGACGAGGACGTACCGGGCCTCTAAATTCAGCGGGGGCAGCGAGGGCAGCCCAACGGTATGTAATGCGTACGGGCACCTGCTTTCTGTTCCCCGCAGGCCCGTCCGTCCTGATGTCTGGCTTCCGGCATCTGGAGTGAGCCGATTGTCATTTGCGCCCACCTCCCCGACCTTTCCTCTCATGCCGTCCACCATCGCTCCGTCCGACCCCCAACGCGCCGCCATCGAGGCCCCGGCCCAGCCCATCCTCGTCGTCGCCGGCCCGGGGGCGGGGAAGACCTATTGCCTGATCGAGCGGGTGCGCCACCTCATCCAGCAGGACGTCGATCCGCGCCGCATCTGTGCCGTGACCTTCACCAACAAGGCCGCCGAAGAGATCGCCGTCCGCTTGAAGGACACCATCGGGCCCGCGGCCGAGGACGTCACCCGCGGCACGCTGCATTCTCTCTGTTTGGGGTTTCTGCGCGAGCACTACGCCGGCCTGGGACTGCCTCAGGGATTCGGCGTGGCCGACGAGATATACCAGAAGCTGGTCCTGCGACGCCTGCGCGTGCCTCAGCGGCGCCAGGGCAACCTGCTGATCCAGTTCGGACGTCGACGGCTGCAGGACTACACCCTGAGTCCCGACGACGAAACCGCTTTCCAGCGCTACCGCGAGGTGCTGGATGCCAAGAACATGATCGACTTCGACGACATCATCGCGCTCACCGGCCGGCTGTTGCAGGAGTCGCCCGATGTCGCCGATAGAATCGCTGCGTCTTGGGACCACCTCTTGGTGGACGAGTTCCAGGATCTGGACCAGACCCAGTTCGACATTGTCTGCCGTCTGGCGCAGGATCACCGCAGCATCTTCGCCGTGGGGGACGACGAACAGTCGATCTTCTCCTGGCGCGGCGCCGAGCCCGAAGTCCTGGTGGACTTCCGCTGCCGGTTCTCAGTTGACGAACCGGTGGTGTTGGACGAGAACCGCCGCTGCTCGCGTCAGATCTTCCACGCCGCCCGCCGGCTCATCGCCCAGAATCCGACTCTGTTCGACAAGGACATAGTGGCCACCCGCGACTCGGAGTTCGAAGTGGCCGCCTGGTCGTTTCCGGATGACGACCGCGAAGCCGCCTGGCTGCTGGAAGACCTCCAGGTGGACAAGACACGCCACGGCGGCAAGTGGGGCGATCGGGCCGTGCTCTACCGGCAACACCGGGTGGGCGAGGTACTGGAAAAGCTGTTCCTCCGAGCGGGCATTCCCTGCCGCATGCCCCGGGGCAGGGCGATGATGGACGATGACGTCATCGCCTACGTGGTGGCGTCGTTGCGGGTCATTCGCCGGCCGGGCGACATGATCGCGGTGGAGGCCTTCGCCGACCGGCTGCTGCCGCGCTACCTGGTCGAGCAGGTGAGGTCTCGCTACGTCGCGGAAGACGAGGACTTTCTCAAGGGGATGCGTGCCTTCGCCAAGGCACACGCGAGGGACGATCCCGACACCAAGAAGGCGTGGCGTTTCATCTTCCACGTGGAGAACCTGGCCGCCCTCGGGCAGGCCCACCATAGCCTGCCCCAGTTGGTCGACGAGTTGCTGTCGCAGAACGTGGGCAAGTACCGGAACCCGCT
>JAZFYL010000114.1:0-15072 GCA_036443495.1 Gemmatimonadales bacterium
CCTCGGCCGCATAGCCCACACGGGCGTTGCGGTAGTCCAGGCTGGCGGTTCGGGTCACGCCGATCACCCCGGTCACCGACACCGAGACCAACACGGCGATCAGCAACAGGACGAAGAGGGACGCCTCGAGGGCAAAGCCTTTGCGGTTCATTGCAGGACTCCTCTTGACTGCTTTGGGCGACCGCTCGTCGGTATAAAAACGAGCGCAATGCCACCACCCGGTTATTGGATGATTGGGATTACGCTCCGCACTGCTTCCACCTTCGGCACCGAGCTATCTCGATTGGTCGAGACCTCTGGGTTTGCGGCCCCGGATCACTCCGGGTGTGCTCTTATCGGGCGGATCGTGATTCCCATTTTTCGAAGGGATCCATTCCCTTCGGTGGTCACTCTCTTGCCAGAGTCGTGCCAGAGCACGATAGTGATGTAAGAACTTGAACCACAAAGAGTTGGGGTATTAGTGGGCAACTGTAAACCCAGCCATATCGTGCAAAAAGCTGACGGTCGCTACAGTTCTTGTGCAAGGAATAGCACTCCCCGGAACCGAGTTGCCGCCCACCTGTCGGCCACATATCTTCCGCCCCCGAACGGGGCCCTCACCTCCAGATCGAGCACCGCATGGCGGACACCACCGTAATGGACAAACTCGTCTCCCTCTGTAAGCGGCGAGGCTTCGTCTTCCAGTCCTCCGAGATCTATGGCGGCCTCGGGTCGG
Source organism: Gemmatimonadales bacterium (assembly GCA_036443495.1). GTDB lineage: Bacteria > Gemmatimonadota > Gemmatimonadetes > Gemmatimonadales > GWC2-71-9 > N074bin45. The sequence continues at coordinate 716 of JAZFYL010000114.1, forward strand.
TCTGGGACTACGGTCCCCTGGGTGTCGAACTCAAGAACAACGTCAAGCAGCGCTGGTGGCGGGCCATGGTGCAGGCGCGCGACGATATCGAAGGCATCGACGCCGCCATTCTGATGGCCCCCCAGGTGTGGGAGGCCTCGGGCCACGTCGCCGGCTTCACCGACCCCCTGGTCGACTGCCGGACCTGCAAGGCCCGCTTCCGGGAAGATCAGGTGGCCCAGGCCCAGTGCCCCAGGAAGCCGTCGAAGCACCCGGGCGAGCACGCCGATTGCGACCTCACCGAGGCCCGGCAGTTCAACCTCATGTTCAAGACCTTCATGGGGCCGGTGGAGGAATCGGCCGCCGTGGTGTACCTGCGGCCGGAGACGGCGCAGGGGATATACGTCAACTACCTCAACGTGATGCAGGCGTCCCGCCAGAAGATTCCTTTTGGGATCGCCCAGATCGGCAAGGCGTTCCGCAACGAGATCACGCCGGGGAACTTCATCTTCCGAACCCGCGAGTTCGAACAGATGGAGATGCAGTTCTTCGTCAAACCGGGCACCGACGAGGAGTGGTTCGAGCGGTGGCGCGAGTGGCGCATGCAGTGGCACATCGACCTGGGACTCAGCAAGACCAAGCTCCGCTGGCACGAGCACGGTGCCGACGAACTGGCCCATTACGCGACCGCCGCCTACGATATCGAGTATGAGTTCCCCTTCGGGTGGCAGGAAATCGAAGGGGTGCACAACCGCACCGACTTCGATCTCAAGGCGCACCAGCAGCACTCGGGCAAGAAACTGGAATACTTCGATCAGGCAGCCGGTGAGCGCTACATTCCCTATATCGTAGAAACCTCCGCCGGCGCCGACCGGGTGATGCTCACGACCCTGGCCGACGCCTATCGGGAGGAATCGGTGGAGGGGGAGACCCGGGTCGTCCTTGGGCTGCACCCGGCCATTGCGCCGATCAAGGCCGCTGTGCTGCCGTTGGTCAAGAAAGACGGCATGCCGGAGCTGGCCCGGGAGCTGTATCACGGTCTCAAGCGCGACATGACCGCCTTCTACGATGAGAGCGGAGCGATCGGGCGGCGCTACCGCAGAATGGACGAAGCCGGCACCCCGTTCTGCGTCACCATCGATGGGGAGTCCGTCACGGATCAGACGGTGACGATTCGGGAACGCGACTCGATGCAGCAGGATCGCGTCGCGATCGACCAGGTATCGCAGTGGATTTCCGACCGGCTGGCCGGATGACCGGACTGGAGTTTCACACCACAGGTCGAAAGACCGGGAAGCCAACGCATGGTGTACGAGCGAGTGACGAGCCTGACCGGCAGCGAGGTGCTGGCCCGGGCCACGGAGTTCTTCTCTGAGCGGGTACCGAACCAGGCGGCCTTTCCCGAACACCAAAGCGACCAGCACGTGGTGTTGCGGGGACAGGGCGGGGAAGAGGTAGTGATAGGCACCTTTGCCACACCGGATGGCACCATGGTCCGCGGCTCCACGCTCATGTTCGACCAGGCCCTGGATCGATTCCTGTCGACCCTTCCCACCCCGGAGGAGTCCGCGCCATGACCGATCCGCTCCCCATCCGGGTCATGGTGCACGAGTCGTGGGACGACCTCGCGCTGGAGGTCTCACCGGAAACCTCCGTGGCCGACGTCAAACGGCGGGCCCTCGAGCACAGCCGGGCCACCCTGCCCGAAGACGCCTACGAGGTGAAGTTCCGGGGCGCGCTGGTGAGTGATGAATCCACCAGCCTGGCCGACCTCGGGGTGGTGCCCCACGCCCAACTGATCGTGCTCTCCCGCCGGCGACAACCGGTCCGTTAGCCTGCGACTACATGTCCCGAGCGCCCCGCACCCGGGTGTTGATCGTGACGGCCGTGAGCGTGTTGGCTCTCGACGCCGTTCTCTTGCTGGGTGCGGGGTACTGGATGCAGCGCCCCGCGCTCCTCGTCGTCGGGGCCGTATCGGCCACCATGGCCGTCGTCGTCCTGGTGTCGTGGCGCCGTCATCTTCGCCGGTTGGAGGAAATCGACGCGGCCCGGGCCGAGCTGGCAGCTGAGGCCCGGGAGCTGAGCCGCCTCACCAGAGATCGATCATGAGCTCGCGGGTGGCGGTCTTCACCCACGCCGACTGCCTGCGCCACGATACCGGACCGGGCCATCCGGAACAGCCGGCACGCCTCAGGGTACTCCTGGACACCCTGCAATCCTGCCCCACGGTCGAGGTCCGTTCGGCGCCGGCCGGTGACCTCGAGCCGATCCTGGCCGTGCACCCAGCCGACCATGTCGACCGGCTCGAGCGATTCAGCGCCACGGGCGGGGGGTCGCTGACGCCGGACACGGCCATGAACGCAGCTACCTGGCCGGCGGTCCTCGGTGCGAGGGGGGCGGTGACCGCGGCGGTGGATCACGCCATGGGGGGCGGGGCCGGAACTCATGCCTTCGCGGCGGTGCGCCCGCCGGGTCATCACGCCTCCGCCCGAGAGGCCATGGGGTTCTGTTTCTGCAACAACGTGGTTATCGGAGCCCGTTGGGCCCAGCGACACGGCGCCGCCCAGGTGTTGATTCTCGATTGGGACGTGCACCACGGCAACGGGACGCAAGACCTGGTAGAGCACGATCCCACGATCCGCTTCGTCTCACTCCATCAGTGGCCCTGGTATCCAGGCACCGGGGCCGCTGCGGAACGGGGGGTCGGGAATGTGTTCAACGTGCCGCGGCCACCCGGGCTTCCGCCCAAGACGTACGTCGATGACTTGTCAGCGGCCCTCGGAGAGGCACTGGCCGGCTGGCGCCCCGATCTGATTCTCGTGTCCGCTGGGTTCGACGCCATGCGGGGCGATCCTCTCGGCGGGTTCACCCTGGAGCCGGAGCACTACGCCGAACTCACCAGACGTATCCGGGCGGCTGCGCCTGAGGTCCCCATAGTGGGACTCCTGGAAGGCGGCTACATTCCGGAACGATTGGCGCAGGGAGCCTTGGCGCACATCGTCGCCCTCGCCTAGCCTTCCGCCACCAGCCACCAGCCACCAGCCATCATGCGCCTCGAGACCGAAGTCCTCACTCTGAAGACCAAGCACCCCTTTCTCATCGCCCGAGGCGGTTCGAGCGAGTATCGCACGGTGTGGGTGCGGTTGATCGACGATGATGGCGTGGAAGGTTGGGGTGAAGCGGCGCCCAGCAAGTTCTACGGCGAAACGGCCGACACCGTGCTCGCGGCGATGGACGTCTATCGCCAGGCGTTGCCGGCATCTCCCTTCGATCTCGAAACGGCCGAACGGACGTGGCACAAACTGTTGGGCCGCAACGGAGCCGCCAGGTCGGCCCTGTCAGCCGCACTGCATGACCTGGCGGGCAAGCGCCTGGGGGTGCCGCTCTATCAGCTCTGGGGCCTCGATTCGGCTGAGGCGCCGCGCTCGACCTATACCATCGGGATGGGCACCGCCGAACAATTGCGGGAGAAGGTGCTCGAGGCGGCATCTTACCCCGTGCTCAAGGTCAAACTGGGAAGCGATCGCGACCGGGAGATCATGGAAACCATCCGCCTGGCCACCGACAAGGAGATCCGCGTCGACGTGAATTGCGGGTGGACCGTGAAGCACGCACTTCACATGCTCCCGATGCTCGAGGAATTCGGGGTGACTGTGCTGGAGCAACCACTCGCGCCGGACGACATCGACGGGTTGGCCCAGGTCACGGGCCAGGCGTCCATGCCGGTCATCGCCGACGAGAGTTGCATTACCTCAGCCGACATTCCTCGGCTGGTCGGTGCGGTGGACGGTATCAACATCAAGCTGGCGAAGTGTGGCAGTTTGCGTGAGGCGCTTCGGATGATAGCCATCGCCCGGGCTCACCACATGATGGTGATGGTCGGTTGCATGGTGGAATCGTCGCTGGGCATCACCGCGGCGGCGCACTTCACGCCACTGGTCGACATCGTCGATCTCGATGGGGCGGCGTTGCTGGCCGTCGATCCCTTCTCCGGGGTGACCATCGACGATGGCCAGGTACGCTTGCCGACCGGACCGGGGCTCGGCGTCAGCCGGGCATGACAACCCGGTTCGCCGACGTCGTCCTTCCCCTACCGCTGGGCCAATCGTACACCTATCGGATTCCGGAATCGCTGACGGATCGAGTCGAACCGGGTGCCCGGGTCGTCGTGCCGCTGCGCCACCGGGAACTGGTCGGCGTGGTGGTCGGTGTAGGCGCCACTCCGCCTGATCCCGCCGTCGTTCCCAAAGAAATTCTAAGTGCCCCCGATCGTGACCCGGCGCTCACGGCTGCCCTGTTGGAGACCGCAACCTGGATGGCCGGTTACTACGGCGCGCCGCTCGGTCTCGCCGTGAAGGCGGTCCTGCCAGGGGGCATGTGGGGATCGTCGAAAACGGTAGTCCGCCTCAACCGTGGCATCCCGGCCGGCGGCGGATTCGCCGGCCAGCTGCTCAAATGGCTCGACCAGAAGGGTGGGGAAGCAACGGTCGCCGCTCTGAGCAAACACTTCCGGCAGCCGGCCTGGGCGGCGGTGAACCGGCTGGCACGCATCGGGGCGGTCGACACTCTGATCTTGCCACCGGCCACGGAACCGGCCGGCCGGACTGAACGCATCGCGCTTTTGGCGGGAGAGCGTCTGACGCTGGTCGAGCGAAAGGACGTGTTCAAGAGGAGTCCCCGGCAGCGTCAGCTCTACGAAACTCTGGAGCAATTGGGTGGCCGGGCTCCGGTAGCCCATTTGCGCAAGCAACTCGCCGTCAGCGACGCCGTCATCAAGGGGCTGTCGGCGCGGGGGCTGGTCCGCATAGAGACGAGTCGCCGCCTTCGTGACCCGTTCGCCTCCGACGCGGGCTCGCCGCCACCGACGACCCTGACGGCCGATCAGGCACGGGCGGTGCAGGCCATCGACCAACTCGCCCCGGGCCACGGCGCCTTGCTGGTTGGGGTCACCGGAAGCGGCAAGACCCTGGTCTACCTGGAGGCGATTCGCCGGCTGGTCGAGGCCGGACGAGGAGCGATCATTCTGGTCCCGGAGATAGGCCTCACGCCCCAAACGGTGAGTCGGGTGCGGGGCGTGTTCGGAGATCAGGTTGCCGTGTTGCACAGCGGGCTGTCGGAGGCCGAACGAGCCGACGCCTGGCACAGCCTGAGACGGGGCGAACGGCGGGTGGCGGTCGGAGCCCGCTCTGCGATTTTTGCGCCGGTCACGGATTTGGGCGCTATCGTCATCGACGAAGAGCATGAGGCGAGCTACAAGAACGGCGAGAGTCCCCGGTATCACGTGCGTGAGGTAGCGGCGGTACGGGCCCGGCTCGAAGGCGCCCGCCTCATCATGGGAAGCGCGACCCCGTCGCTCGAAAGTGTCGCCGCGGTGGGCGACCGCCTCGTGCGGCTGGAGTTGCCCGAGCGGGTTGGCGGGCAGCCGCTTCCCCCCGTGGAACTGGTCGATCTGCGGTCGGCCGGTCGCGTTGCCGGGACCGGTCCGGTGCCCTGGTCGGTGGCGCTCGATGACGCGCTCACCCAAACGCTGGCCCGGGAACAACAGGCCCTCCTGCTGTTGAATCGTCGGGGGTACGCGTCCTTCCTGCAGTGTCCCGAGTGCGGTCACGTGGCCACCTGCGAGCGCTGCAGCATCTCGCTGACCGTTCACCGCACGCCGCCACGGTTGCGGTGCCACTACTGCGATCACGAAGCACCGGTCCCCCAACGGTGCGATCAATGCGGCGCCGGCATCCAACGCATGCGCGGGATTGGGACACAGCAATTGGAGGCGGTGTTGAATGATCGGTTTCCCGACGCCCGCATCGTTCGGATGGATCTCGACACCACCAGCACCAAATGGTCTCACCACCGTATTCTCGAAGCCGTCGAGCGCCGCGAAGTGGATATCCTGCTGGGGACCCAAATGATCGCCAAGGGGCTGGACTTTCCCAATGTCACCCTGGTTGGTGTGGTGGACGCCGACACGGCACTGTACCTGCCCGATTTCCGGGCGGCCGAGCGCACCTTCCAATTGGTGGCCCAGGTGGCCGGCCGCGCCGGGAGGGGGCCCCAAGGAGGCCGAGTCATCGTCCAGACACGCAATCCCGACCACTACGCCCTGCGGCGCGCCGCGTCGCACGACACGGCAGGCTTCCTGGCGGATGAACTCGAGGTACGCCGCTCCCCGCCGTACCCGCCGCACCTGACCCTGGTGAACCTGGTGGTGTCCGGGCACGCCGAAGCGGCGGTTGCCAACGAGGCGGCGCGTGTGGCTGACTGGTGTCTGTCGCTGGTGGAGGAACATCACCTGCCGATTTCCGTCCTGGGGCCTGCCCCGGCGCCTCTGGCGAAGGTGAAGGACCGTTGGCGGTGGCACGTGGTGCTCAAGGGACCGCGAAACGACATCGGACGGGTGGTTCGTTACGCCGGCACCCGGCTGCCGAACCGGAAGCAGGTCCGCGTGTCCATCGACCGGGATCCGGTTTCATTGCTCTAGATGATGGGAAAGGCGAGAGAGGATATGAGAGAAGCGTGGTGGCGTAAGAGCCTGTTCCACTGGGCGAGAGTAGCGGTCGGCCAGCCGTCCGACCCGCCACGTGCCGCCGGCCACCGACCGGCGACCACTTGAGGAGCGCGGACGCCCCTCCTTAGTTTGCGCCCATGCAGAAAGCCAACACCACCTACCAGGCGCCCGACTTCGAGGCCCCCCCGCTGGCGGAGGCGCCGCTGGCGACGTTCAGCCCGGTGACCGTCGACGGCGTTCTACCGGAGGGATTCTTCTCGACGTCGAACCTCCCGACTTACATCCATGTGGAATCGGGTTGGGTCATGCCCCGGCGGCCCCGAATGGATGGTGCCGTGGTGCGCCGCGGCGACACGCTGGAAGTCATCGAACCGCGGAAGCTCCGGGCCGGCGACGAGGTGGCCATGGGATTGGCCGAAGATGGCAGCGAGGGCATCTGTGTCCACGCCGGAGGGTTCCTCACCGGGGCCCACAGCCCGAACGAATTCCGCTTCATGTCGACCGAAGTGAGCCGCGAGCGACCGGTCAACTATGAGCTTCTCGCGAATCGCCTGGCGGAAGAACGGGACCGTGGCGGCTATCTGTTGTGGGTCACCGGTCCGGCGCTGGTGCACTCCCGCGCGCGGGCCGACTTCGAGTGGTTCATTCGCAACGGGTTCGTTCAGGCCATGTTGGCAGGCAATGCCGTGGCGGTGCACGATCTCGAGTCGGCCCTTTACGGCACGGCCCTCGGCATGAGCGATTCGGGCGAGTACCTCGAAGGCGGGCACGGGCTCCACATGCGGGCCATCAACACCATTCGGGCTGCCGGCTCGATCGAGGCCGCCGTGCAATCGGGGACGATCACCTCCGGCATCATGCACGCGCTGGTGACGAACAGGGTGCCGTACGTGCTGGCAGGGTCCATCCGGGATGACGGTCCGCTGCCGGGAGTCCTGACCGATGTCCTGGCCGCCCAGGACGCCATGCGGGAGCACGCCGTCAAAGCGACCGGCGCGATTCTCGTAGCCACCGCCCTGCACGCGATTGCGGTCGGCAACATGCTACCCGCGTTTCACCTCCACTATGGCGGCATACCCAAGGGATTACTGACGATTTGTGTCGACCAGACGGAGTTCGTGGTGAGTAAATTGAAAGATCGTGGCACCCATCAAGCGTATGGGGTAGTCACCAACGCCCAGGACTTCATGCACATTCTCAGACAGTTTACCGAAGAATGTATCCGGAGCTGACGGGCAAGGGACCCGGCATCGGACCCGGGTGGCGCCGGCTGGCTCAGGTCGTGGCCGAACAGGTCGAGCTCGATACTCTGGACGGGTTGTGGGTGTTCCAGCCCATGCGGATCGAGAAGAAAGAGTGGGGCACGGCCATACTCGCGTTCCTGGAAGACGAGCGCTATCGCATCGTCACGGCCCAATACGCGCACACGATCAAGGGCCGGGATCGCGGCGCCTTCAGCGCCGACATCAAGGAGGTCGGCCGCGGCCCCTTCGAGGCGCTCGACGCGTTGGTAGCCGCCGTGCCCAAACGGACGGAGGAGGACCCGCCGATCCGGATTCCCCTCGAATCGTGGTACCCCGAGGAGGAGGAGGATGGCCCGTCTCCCCCAACGTGAGCGGGCCGCGCTGTTGCAGCGGTTCCGCAGCCACCTGCGGGATCACCGCCTGCCGCTGACGCGACAACGCGACCGCATCGCCACCATCGTGTTTCAGTCCGAGGCTCATCTGTCGGTGGCCGACATTCAGCGGGAACTGCGGCGGGACGACCACCGGGCCAGCACCGCGACGGTGTACCGCACACTGGAGCTTCTGGTCGAGAGCGGCCTGGTTCGGGCGCATGACTTCGGCGACGGCTTCAGACGTTACGAGGCCATGACGGCCCAGCAGGGCCACGAGCACTTGATCTGCGTGCGGTGTGGTGCGGTGGTGGAATTCACCAATGAGCATCTCGAGCGCATGCTGCCCGTGATTTCCGACGAGCACGCGTTTCTGCACCACCGGCATAACGTAGAGATCTATGGCCTGTGCCGTGACTGCCGGCGCCACGACCTGAGCCTTTAATCAGCGGAAGGCGGCGGAGGGCTGCGGGGGGCGGTTGGGGAACTCGGACTGGTCTGTCGCGGTTTACTGGCCCAGGAGATGGGCCTGCCGATGTCGTTAGGGAAGAACCTGCTGATCTACCGTCTGGCGACTGGCTTCTGACCCCTCTTCGGGATAGCCGTTTTCTGTTTTCTAGCCTTTGGCCTCTGGCCTCTGGCTTCTGAGTACTGATATGGAATCTGCCAATCTCGGTCTGTTCGTCGCCTTCGCGGCCGGGGTGTTGAGTTTTCTCTCACCCTGTGTGCTGCCGTTGGTGCCGTCCTATCTCGGGTTCATCACCGGCATGAGCATCGAGGAAATGTCGGATCGCCGCCGCACGGCCATGACCCATGCCTTCTTGTTCGTGACGGGATTCTCGCTCGTCTTCATTCTGGTCGGCTTGAGCGCGACGGCGTTGGGCCGCGCCCTCAATTTCAATTCGGTATGGCTGGCGCGCATCGGCGGCGTGATGATCATCCTCTTCGGCGTCTATCTGTTGGGGATCTTCCAGCTGCCCTTCCTCGAGCGGGAGAAGCGCCTTCATCTCGAGAACAAACCGCTGGGGTATCTGGGGTCGGTTGTCGTGGGGATGGCGTTCGCCGCTGGGTGGACGCCGTGTATCGGGCCGGTGCTGGGTGGGATTCTCACCATGGCCTCGACCCAGCAGGACCTGGCCCGGGGGGCTGGGTTGCTGGCGGTGTACTCCGCCGGCCTGGCGATTCCATTTCTGGTGACGGCCTGGGCCGTGGAATCGTTCTTCCAGTGGTTCGAGAAGTTCCGCCGCTTCCTGCCGCTGGTGCAGAAAGCCAGCGGTGCCCTGCTGATCCTGGTCGGCGTGCTGCTCGTGTCGGGACAGTTCACCCGTTTGGCGAGCTGGCTGCAAGCACTCACGCCCGATTTCCTGAGGAATCTGTTGTGACCGGCGGTCGGGCGGACTGGCGGTAGGGCGGTAGGACCGGCGGTCATTCGGACTTGACGGCTGGACGTAATGAAGCAGCTTTGGGCTGCCCCCGCTGCCCCCGCTGCCCCCGCTGCCCCCGCTGCCTGCCGCTGCCCGCCGCCTAATACCCCGCTCCCCCTCCGCCGAGCCGCGGATCGCTCACCCCTTCCCAACCGCCGGACACGCGTATGATCGCCTCGACGTCGCCCGAGACGTCCCGCGGGTCGAGTACGTGCCCCATCTGGACCAGCGCGTCCAGGGTACCGGGCAGAAAGCCGCCGCGCTCGTAGCGGAGCGAATCCGGCAGCGCCTGATGGTGTATTCGTGGCGCGGCCACGGCATCGGCCAGCTGCATCTGGTGGTCGATCACGTTCGAGATGACGTGGTACGTCATGGTAATGATGCGGGGTCCGCCCGGGGTGCCGACGACCATGAACAGTTCACCGTCCGGGTCGAGGACGATGCTGGGAGTCATGGCCGAGAGCATGCGTTTACCCGGCGCGATCGCGTTGGCTTCACCCTGCACCAGGCCGTAGCTGTTGGGTCTGCCGGGTGCGGTCGCGAAGTCGTCCATCTCGTCATTGAGCAAGAAGCCCGCGCCGGTCACGGTGACGTGGCTGCCGTAGCTGTTGTTCAAGGTCGTGGTGGTGCTTACCGCGTTGCCGTCGGCATCGATCACCGAATAGTGGGTGGTGGAGCTTCCCGTCCGAAGCGCTGCATCGAACGGTGGGGTCGGTGTGGCCCGGCGCGGGTTGATGGTACTCCGCAGGCTGTCGGCGTAGTCCTGCGCCAGCAACATGGTCCGGGGAATCGCGACGAAGTCCGGGTCGCCCAGGTACACGTTGCGGTCGGTGAAGGCGCGGCGCATCGCCTCAGCCTCCAGGTGAATCAGTTCCGGCGAGCCAAACGGCGGCAGGGGGTCGTAGCCTTCCAGGATATTCATGATGAGGGCCAGGGTGATACCGCCGGAGGAGGCCGGTGCCATCGAGTAGATCGTGTGGCCGCGATACTCGAAGACGACGGGCTCGCGCCACAGGGCGCCATAGCCCGCCAGATCTTCATGGGTGATGATCCCGCCGCCCCGCTCCATCTCCTCCACGATCAGGTCGGCCACCCAGGCGCGATAGAACCCGTCCTCGCCGTGGTCGCTGATGGCCTGCAACGTCCGCGCGAGATCGGGCTGCCGCCAGACCGTCCCCTCCACCGGCGCCTTGCCGTCCGGCAGGAATGTTTTGCGGGAAGCCGGAAACAGGTAGAGCCGGTAGCGGTGGCTGTCGATCGAGCGCTGCCGGTATTCGTCGACCAGGAATCCCTCGCGCGCCATCATGATGGCGGGGGCGATGAGTTCGTCGAGGGGTAAGCGGCCGAACCGGCGGTGCGCTTCCAGCATCCCGGCCACCGACCCGGGGACCCCCACGGCCAGATGGCCGGTCCAACTCAGTTGGGTCGGGTCCCCGTCGATGTCCAGGTACATGTCGCGCGTGGCCGCCGCGGGCGCCGTCTCCCGATAATCGAGGGCGTAGGTGCTGTCGCGCATGCGGATGACCATGAAGCCGCCGCCACCGATGTTGCCCGCCGCGGGATGGACCACCGCCAGGGCGAACCCGACGGCGACCGCCGCGTCGACCGCGTTCCCTCCCGCCTGCAATACGTCCCGACCGACCTGACTCGCCAGAGGGCTGCCCGAAACGACCATTGCCGTCGGGGCGGTAGTGACTACCGACTGACCGGCGTAGCGCCACTCGGGATCGACGCCCGTTTCCGGAGCCGCACATGCGGCCAGCCACAGAAGGGCGGCGAGTGCGGGGGCGACGATGGTACGTCTCACGGCGACCTCGTTCAGGCATGGGTGGTCGGGCGGAGGGCGGAGTTGCCCGATGATTGGATCAACCCCTAATTTAGCCGTAGAATAACATCCGCAACCCACTGACCCTGGATCGGCATGTCGGAATCCTTCATCGACAAACGATTGACCGAGCGCCGCAACCCGGACACGAGCGCAATCGATACCGCATCGGCGCTCGAGATAGTCGACCTCATCTCCGCCGAAGACGCCTCGGTGCCCGCCGCGGTGGCGCGGGCCCGAACCGACATCGCCGGCGCCATCGATCTGATCGAGGCGGCTTTCCGGCGTGGCGGGAGGCTGGTGTACGTGGGGGCCGGGACCAGCGGGCGGCTGGGCGTGCTCGACGCCACAGAGTGCCCCCCGACGTTCCGCACGCCACCGGAGCAGGTTGTGGGCGTGATCGCCGGAGGCCATGAGGCCCTGACACGGTCGGCGGAAGGCGCTGAGGACGATCGAGCCGCCGGCGCGACCGCCATGGACGAGCAGGCCGTGGGTGGGGATGACGTCGTGGTAGGGATCGCCGCCAGCGGGACGACGCCGTTCGTTCACGCCGCACTGGCCCGCGCCCGGGAGCGTGGGGCGAGGACGGCCAGCATCGCGTGTTCGGAACCGTCTCCCGAGCTTCGCGCCCAATCCGACGTGGTCATCTTCGTGCCGGTCGGGCCGGAAGTGGTGACCGGATCGACGCGCATGAAGGCTGGTACCGCCACCAAGCTGGTGCTGAACATGCTGAGTACCGGCGCCATGATCCGTGTGGGCAAGGTTTACGGCAACCTCATGGTCGATCTTCAGGCCTGGAGCGACAAACTGGTAGACCGGGGAGAGCGCATCGTCATGGAGGCGGCCGACGTGGACCGCGAAACCGCGCGCAATGGAATCACCGCGGCCGGCGGAGCGGTGAAGACCGCCATCGTGATGATCAAGCGCGATGTCGGCTTGGAAGAGGCTGAGGCACTCCTGGATGCCGACGACGGGAAGCTGCGCCCGATCGTCGGTCCCCCACCAACTGTTCGCAAACATGACTGAGCGCCCCACCCTGGCGGTCGGGCTCATGTCTGGAACCTCGCTCGACGGCATGGACGCCGCGCTGGTGCGTTTCGACGGACCGACCCGGGCGGACCTCCTCGCGTTCACGACCCTCGCCTACGGGTCGGATGACCGGCATGCGTTGGAGCAGGCACCCAGCCACAGCAACGCGCCGGCACTCGCTCATCTTCATGCTCGTCTGGGGAGCCTGGCGGTCGCCGCCACCCAATCAGTGTTGGATCGGGGGCGCATCTCCTCCGCCGAACTCGACTTCATCGCTTTCCCGGGCCACACCATCTGGCACGAACCACCGACCGTCACCTGGCAACTGGGGGACTCGTCGGTGCTGGCCGAGGCGTTTGGGGTTCGCGTGGTGCACGACTTCAGGGCCCGTGACGTGGCCGCGGGAGGCGAAGGGGCACCACTGGTTCCGATGGCCGACATTCTGTTGTACGGACATCCCGAGCACCAGAGGGGTCTGTTGAATATCGGTGGCATGGCCAACGTGACGGTCGTGCCCAGCCGGCTCTCCGAGGACGGCGCCATGGCGTTCGATACCGGACCCGGGATGGTCCTCATCGACGCGCTGGCTCGCGCGGTCGATCCCGCACTGCCCTTCGACATCGATGCGACGGTATCGGCTCGGGGCACCACCGATACCGCTACGCTGGAATACCTGTTGGCCCACGAATTCTTCGAGCGCCCGCCGCCCAAAAGCACCGGGCGGGAACAGTTCGGCGCTGCGCTTGCGGAAGATATCGCCACGCGTGTGCCGGGACCCGACGGCGTGACCACGGCCGTCTCGTTTACCGTCGAGAGCATCGCCCGGGCGATGGAACGCTGGCTGCCGGAATCGGTGCATGAGATCATCGTTTCCGGCGGGGGCCGGCATCATCCGGGGGTGTTCGACGGTCTGTCCCAGCGCCTGGCCGGAGGCGGACGTATGGTGCGCCGATTCGACGATGTCTTCTATGACGGAGATGCCAAGGAAGCGGTTGCGTTCGCGCTGTTGGGATACCTGACCGTCCACGGTCAGCCGGGCAACCTGCCTGCCGCCACCGGGGCCCGAGGGGCCCGGGTGCTGGGGACCGTCACCCCACCGTGAACCCGGCCCGACTAATCCTCCCGGCCCTCCGGTGGCATCCAACCACCGGGTTCGGCCACCTTGAGGAGGATGCTTCCCACGCCCTGAAGCTCGGCGTTGGAGGGTTCATCGTGTTCGGAGGGACGGCGCCCGCCGTGGCGACTCTCACGGAAGGCCTGACACTCCGAGCGGGACGACCCCTGCTGTTTGCCGCCGACCTCGAGCGCGGTGCGGGCCAACAATTCACCGGCCTGACCGAAATCCCACCTCCCGCCGCCCTGGCTACACTGGCCAACCCCGGTCTGGCGCGTCAGGCTGGACGACTCACCGCACTCGAAGCGCTCTCGGTTGGCATCAACTTCGTGCTGGCCCCGGTGGCTGATGTAGACCTCGAACCCACCAACCCGATCGTACAGAGCAGGGCGTTCGGATCGGACCCCGCCATCGTCGCCCGCATGGTGGCGGCCTGGGTCGACGGCTGCCAGTCAGCGGGGTGCCTGGCGTGTCTCAAACATTTTCCCGGCCACGGCAGGACGACGGTTGATTCCCACGCCACTCTCCCGTCGGTTGGTGCCTCCCGGGAAGAACTGGAGACGAAGGACCTGATACCGTTTCGGGCGGGGATCGAAGCCGGCGCCAGTGCCGTGATGACTGCCCACGTTCGATTCGAGGCCTTCGATCCCGCGAGGGCGGCCACCTTTTCCTCGGCGGTACTCGATACTCTCCGACGGGATCTGGGCTTCGAAGGGTTGATCGTCACCGACGCTCTCAACATGGCCGGCGCTCGTCTGGACGGCGGGCCCGGGGAGGCCGCGGTGGCCGCGGTGCGGGCCGGCGTGGACCTGCTGCTCTATCCCGAGGGCCTGGACGAGACGGTGGAGGCCCTGCAAACCGCGCGC
>JAZFYL010000115.1:0-3228 GCA_036443495.1 Gemmatimonadales bacterium
ACGATCCCCTTGTTGCCCAAACCGGCTTCGGTGAGCCCCAGGTGGAGCGGGTAGTCCCCGCGGGCGGCCAGGAGTCGATACACCCGGATCAGATCCTGCACCCCGGAGACCTTGGCGCTCAGGATGATGCGGTCGTGGCCCAACCCGCTTGCCTCGGCCAACTCGGCCGAGCGCATGGCGCTTTCGACCAGGGCGTCGATGGTGACGTCGCGGGCGTCCTTGGGGTCGGGCCGTGCCGCGTTTTCGTCCATCATTCGCGTCAGCAGGCTCTGGTCGAGCGATCCCCAATTGACGCCGATGCGCACCGGCTTGTCGTTCTCCAAGGCCACGGCGATGATGGCCTGGAAATTCTCGTCGCGCCGCTTGCTGCCCACGTTGCCGGGGTTGATCCGGTACTTGGCCAGCGCCCGCGCGCATTCCGGATACTTGGTGAGCAGCAGATGACCGTTGTAGTGGAAGTCACCGATGATCGGCACCGGCAGCCCCAGCCCATCGAGGCGGTCGACGATCTGTGGCACCGCCCGGGCGGCCGCGTCGTTGTTGACGGTGACCCGGACCAGCTCGCTCCCGGCACGCGCCAAGGCAGCCACCTGCTCCACCGTCGTCTCGACGTCGGCCGTGTCCGTGTTGGTCATCGATTGAACCACGATCGGGTGGTCGGAACCGACGGGGACGCCGCCCACGCGGACGGTGACGGTCTGGCGTCGTTGGGTATCTGTCATGGGGGGAAATCTATACTGGGATTCAGGGATTCAGGGATTCAGGGAATGAGGGATTGTGTTGGACCCTCAGCTCGCAGCCTCGAGCCATTGGGCCTCCTAGCCTCCTAGCCCCCTAGCCCCCTAGCCCTCCTCGCCCTTCTAGCCCTTCTAGCCCCTCTAGCCCCTCTAGCCCCTTTGCCCTACTAGCCCTTAGCCCCTAGACCTTCTAGCCCTCCTAGCCCTCCTAGCCCCAGCTGTGTCTAAGGCTAGGCGACGGAAAATTCGGCTTCATCGATTTCCGCCAGCTCCTCGGTACTGAGTTCAATCTCCGCCGCCGCCTGACTGTCCCCAACTTGGGCCAGCTGCCGGGCGGCGGGGATCACGATCACCGTCGGCCCCTGCGCCAGATCCCAGGCGAGAGCTACTGCGTGGGGCGACACGCCATGTCGCTCGGCGATCGGCCCGAGCACCGGGTGATCGGGCAGTTTCTTGTTGAGCCTGCCGCCTCCGACCGGACTGTAGGCCAGGAACCCCAATCCCTGATCGGCGCACTCGGCCACGACGCCCCCCGTCCCCCCGTCGGCCACCGCCTCCCGGAAGAACGGATTCAGGCGGTTCTGGACCGTCGTGACATCCACCAGGGTCTGGGCCAATCGAAGTTCATCCACGGTGACGTTGCTCAGGCCGACCCATCGGATCTTGCCTTCCTGCTGCAACTCGCCCAGGAGTCCTACGCTCTCGGGCAGCGGCACATCGGGATCGGGCGAATGGAGTTGATAGAGGTCGATGCGATCCACGCCGAGCGCCAGGAGCGAGCGGTCGCAGGCTTGGCGTAGATGGTCGGGTCGGGCGTTGTGCTGCCAGTCGCCGTCCGGGCGAACGAACCCGCCCTTGGTGGCCACCGTGATGGTGTCCCGCGGACCGGACCACCCGGCGAGCGCCTGGGCCACGAGGCGTTCGTTGTGGCCGGCTTCCCCCTGATGTTGGCAGTAGGCGTCCGCCGTGTCGATCAGGGTGGCGCCACCGTCCAGGGCCGCCTGGATGACGCGGATGGATTCAGCCTCGCCGGGCCGTCCGCGCTCGCTGAGGGGCCAGGCCCCGTAGGAGACGACACTGACCTCACCGGCGCCGGGCCCCAGGGGCCGTGCCTTCATTGCGCTCATGGGAAGGTGTTGTGTGGAGATCGGATGGGGGGGGCATAGGCCCCAACGGCCGACCCCAGCCTCACGCCGGGGCCGGCAGCGCCCCTGCCCAAGGGGTACCGGCGAGAATTCGTCAGTTCAGCCCGAGACTGTCGATGAGGTGATGCCAGTAATTCTCGGAGATCGTTCCGTCCTTCTTGAGCGGCTCGAGCACGGCCATGATTTCCTGGCGGTTGCCGGAAATCCGCCGATCGCGGAGTTCACCGATCATGCGGGCGAACCGCTGCTCGTAGACGTCGGGGGTGGCGCCGGCGTTGCGATCGGCGGCGAGCTTCTTGAGCTCCTCGGCGACACGCTCCGGAGTGATCGCTTTGAGAGTCTGTCCTTCCGGCGTATCTGCCATGGATTTCCTCGTACCGGTGGAATGTCGATTTCCAGTGGAGTCCCTGCTGCCCCGGAAGTTGGGGCCTCTGGAGCGAGCGGGCAAGACCCCGATTTCAGGGCGCGGGGCTGATGCCGAGGACCAGCGAACCCATCCCCGAATTGCCGGTTCTGGAGTTCGTGGCCACCACCAGCAGTTCCACGCGACCACTCTGGTGAACAGTCAGCTCGGTCTCGTAGGTGCTGCGTTGACCGGCGAAGCTCAGAGGACCCTCCGCCACGGTGTCAGCCCCTCGAAGCACTACCGCCACGATCTCCATATCATCTGCGTTCCACAGGCCGCCCGGCTCCGTGGGGCAGCCACACAACATCGTCACCGTGGCTATCACGGCAAACGGCTCGCCTGCGACTATCGTCGTCCCCTCAGCCGGTGATTCGAGACCTACCGTGAGACCCTGGAGTTCGATCACCACACCCTCGCCCAGCACATCCTTACCCGGCACGACCAGCATGGTCTTGGTGGCGCGCTGGGTGGCTCCGGGTGAGCCCAACGGCCCTTCGACGGCGATTTCGATCATCGTGGGCCGCTCGAGTTCGAGCGTCGCCACGAACCCGGCCGCGCCCTCGGTATCGAATACCGTGCCGCCCCGAACGCGCGGATCCACCATGATGCTCTGGGTGTTCCCCGTCCCCCCCTCCTGGATACCGGAGGCGAGAATCTCCCCGTCATCGGCGTTACGGATGACCACCCTGACCCCTCCAACCCCGGACCCGATGATCTTGGCGTCGTGCGAGGTGACCCGGACGAGAATCGACGTGGGGGTGGCTTGGGCGGCGAGAGCCGCGGGAGCAAGCAAAGCGAGGGCAGCGATAACAGCGGCGGGCAGCGGCGGGCGGCGGATGGCAGCGGGGGCAGCGATAACAGCGGCGGGCTGCGGCGGGCGGCGGAGGGCAGCGGGGGCAGGCCTAGCTCGCAGGAGAACCCGTGTGTTGTTCGACATTGG
>JAZFYL010000116.1:0-10349 GCA_036443495.1 Gemmatimonadales bacterium
GGGTAGCGCTGGAACCAGGTGCCGTTCTCACCGCCGGGCTCGAGGCCCAGGCTGGCGAACTGATCGGCCACGTATTGGGCCGTCATATCGAGACCCGGGCTCGGTGTATCCCGTCCCATCATCGAATCGTCCGCGATGACGGTCAGGTGCTGATAGATGGCTTCGGGAGTGATGATGGCGCCGGCCGGATTGGCGGTGGCCAGCTGGGCATTCACCGGCGTATTCAACATCATGGCCAGGCCCAACAGGCCGGCGGCACTCGAGGAAAGTCGCTTCATGGAGATCTCTCTGTTCTGTCAGGAAAAGGCATGCGTGGGGCAAATTAATCGCGCTCCACGAGTCCGGCCACGTCCTCAGGGCCGCACAGGCCGTCGCATATGCGAAACGGCTCCACTCAACGGTACGATCCCGGCCGGTTAGGTGTTTCGATGGTGGGGAGGGATGACCGTGGTGCTCTCCCTTGGGGGACCCTCCGTTGCAGGGCAGGCTTGCCCGTACTCCGCGGACCTTCCCGGATCCAGTCCGGCGCCGGAGCCCCATTTCTCCGCCACTGGTTCAGGATGTGCTCCCGGCTCGGTGTAGTCTCCATGGAGGCCTCTCGATCCGAGGCCCGGAAGACCAGCCGGGGCAGGGCGCGGGACGGCCTGGCGACAGCCGACCGGGGACCCGCAATGCGATACACGTAGTCGGCCGGGGATTGGACGATTTCGAGGTCCACTCGGGAACACCGGCCCGCGTACGGATCCCAACCGGGAATCGGGGCATGGCAGCCGGTGCAGGCGAACCGGGGGAACTCGAAGGCCCCGCCAATCCGATAGGCCACCTGGTCGTAACCAACCGAAGACGAGAGCACCGCCACCCGCCGGATCAGGCTTTCGAGCGGGTCGCCGCTGATTTGCCTCCAATCCGGGGAGAAATGCCACCGTCCTGCACGGCTGAGGGATCGATAGTCGAAGGGCTGGGTCGATGCGAAGGCCACGACATAGCCAACCCCTCGCGTTCGTCCCGCCTTGAAACCGATGGGCGCCGACAGTCCGTTGTTCCTACCGACCCTGCCGGAGTTTCGTGGCGACGACGGATACAGCACATGAATCCTTCCCTGGGTGTCTACCCGGAGGACGGTGAGGTAGCTTCCCGCCCGTACCCGCACCCGTACCCGTACGCGATCACCGGATGCATACGGGGCGGTGTGCTCAATGCTTACTGAAACGGTAGGGGCCTCTGGCATCGTCCGGGGTAGGCCGGTCGGCGGGTCGCCCCATACCAGGGCAATTATGATGAATGGCAAGACCATCTTGGCTCCCAATGGCCTAGCAAGAAGGCACGGGCCATGCCAGCCTGCCCGAGCGGGTAACCCGCTGCCAATCATCAAGTTGGCAGATGGCACCCGAGCTGCTCCGGCGCCGTCGTGTCCGGAGCAGGTGACACTCATCCCTCCTCGTTGACATTGCGCGGGAACGGCCTACGTTCCGGGCCCGCAATAGGAGACACGTGGTTCGTTCATGCGGCTAGATCTACTGGATCCGGTTGAAGTATCCCGTCTGGGGGGCCTCGAGCTGTCCACGGAAGGAGTCGTAGAGGGCTTTCTGGCCGGCCTGCACCGGTCTCCACGACGCGGGTTTTCTGTGGAGTTCGCCGAGTATCGCATGTACCAGCCGGGCGATGCGCTGCGCTACATCGATTGGAAGGTCCTCGGCCGGAGTGACCGACTCTACATCAAGCAGTTCGAGGAAGAGACCAATCTCCGGGCGATGGTGGTTCTCGACTCGAGCCGTTCGATGGCCTGGACAGGATCGCCGGACACACTGCTGACGAAGTTGGAATATGCCAAACGGTTGGTCGCCGCAATCACGCTGGTTCTGCTCAGACAACGGGACGCTACCGGCCTGATAACTTTCGACGAGAAAGTCCGATCCGTCACGCCGCCCAAGGCGCGGATGACCCACTGGCGGCAGCTGCTCAAGGTCCTTCACGGTCTCGATCCCGGCGAAGGCACCGCGGCCGAGATCGCGCTTACGCGGGTGGTGGATCTCCTCCGGCGCCGGGGGTTGGTGGTGTTCGTGTCGGATCTGTTGATGGACAGGGAGCTGGCGCTCAAGGCGCTCAAGTTCCTGCGGCATCGGGGGCATCAGGTTCTGGTGTTGCATGTGATGGACCCGGGCGAACTCATGCTGGAGGGACCCGCCGAGGCACGCTTCGAAGATCCGGAGACCCGTGAGGCCGTCATCCTGCGGCCGCGCGATTGGGCCGGTGTCTACCAGGAGACGGTCAACCGAGCGGTCCATGACTGGCGGGTAGCGTGCCGCAGCAACGGCATCGGCTACCACTGCATCACTTCCGATACGCCGTTCGGCTTGGCGCTCCGCGAAGCGCTGGCAGTCTCTTCGGGTCTGGCGTGAGTTTCCTCCATCCCTGGATGCTGGCCGGACTGGCCGCTGCCGCCATCCCCATCATTCTGCACCTGATCGCCCGCCGGCAGCCGCCCACGGTCGTCTTTCCGGCGGTGCGCTATCTGCTCGACACGACCCGGGAACACCAGCACCGCCTGAGGTTCAGGAATCTGCTCCTGCTGCTGGTCCGGACCGCGCTCATCGTGGCCATTATCCTGGCTGCGGCGGGGCCCAGCGTGCCGGTGACCGGCGTGCCGGGCCATCTCCCGAGCGCATTGGTCCTGATCGCGGACAATTCGGTCAGTAGTGGCGCCATGGCCGGCGGGACGTCCCGTCTGGATGAGATCAAGCAGGCCGCGCATGACGTGCTGGACCGGGCCACCCCGGAGGATGGGCTGTGGCTCATCACGGCGGACCGGGTCGCCGTGAGCGGAGATCGCGCCGGCCTGAGTCGGCGGATCGACAGTCTTCTGCCGACGGACTTCCGTCTCGACCTCGGCCAGGCCATCTCACAGGCGGATGCCATCCTGGCCGGTGAGGAACGGCCCGGCGAGATCTTCCTCATTACCGACCTGCAACTGAGTGCCGTGTCTCCCGCCGACCCCCAGGTGCCCCTCGTGGTGGTGCGGCCCTCGGGCGGGTCGATCCGTAACGTCGGAGTGGGTGATCTTGCCACCGGGTCGCAGCCGTGGCAGATCGACGGCGGCACGATCATGGTGACCGTGGTCGGCGATTCCGGTACGGCAGCACTCACCGTCAAGGCGGGAAACCGGCCGGAGCGCCAGACCCTGGCGCCGTCGGGCACGCCGGTCGCCGTTGGCATCGGCGGGTTGCCACCCGGCTGGTGGCCGGTCGAGGCAGTCCTCGATCCCGATGAATTCCGGGCCGACGACCGCCGCCTCACGGCGCTCAGGATCGCTCCCGTAGCGGCCGTGTCCTGGGACGAAGCGGACCACTATCCCGCCACCGCCGTTCGCGTGCTGGAAGCGAACGGCCGTCTCGATCGCGGCGCCGAGGTGCGGCTGGGCAATTTGGGCGGGCAGTACTCGATCGTTTTTCCCCCCGCGGATCAGGCCGAGCTGGGCGCCCTCAACAGGGCGCTGGAGCGTCGCGGTATCGGGTGGCACTACGGTGGCCAGGTTCTCGCCTCCGTACCTAGCGACAGCTCGGCTTTGCTGGGGAGCGTTAACGTCCACCGGAGGTACCGTCTCGAGTCCACGGGTAGCGGGCGCACCGGCGTGTTGGTCACGGTAGGGGGCGAGCCGTGGATCGTGCGGGAAGCGGACGTCGTGCTGATCGGTAGCCGCATCGACCCCGAGTGGACCTCGCTCCCCATCTCGGCCGAGTTCATGCCCTTCATGGACGCACTCGTCAACCGAGTGGCGAGAGGTGAGGTCTCACTCCTGAAGGCGGCGCCCGGGGAGGCGGTTCTCTTGCCGGATCTCGCCGTCGAAGTCGTTCGAGAGGACGGTCGCTGGGCCGTTGAAGGGGGGGCACCGTTCCGGCCCCCGGCGACAGGCCTCTACTACCTCGTTGCGGGTTCGGACACCATCGGGGCGTTGGCGGCCAACATCGATAGCCGCGAGTCGTTGCTCGATCCAGCGGACGATCGGGCCATCCGGCAGTTGTGGCACCCGGCTCGAATCGTCGAGCCCCGTCGGGCGGGCGGTGTGGCCTTCGCCGCGGGTGCTCGCGGAGACCTGCGCGGAATACTGTTGTGGTTGGCGTTGTTGCTGGGTGTGGTGGAAGTCGCTTTGGCCAGTTTGCGGGCTCGGGAGACATGAGCCTGGAGTTGGTCCTGGACGCCTTCGGCCGCGTTCCCAAGGTCAGCACGCTGGACAAACGGTTGCCTGAACGGGGCGTGGCCCTCACCCTGGGTGGACTACCCGGTTCGAGTGCGGCGGTGATGGTGGCGTGGTTGACCCGTCGCTATCCCCAAAGGCTCTTCACCGTCGTCGCGCCGACGCCGGCCGACGCCGAGCGATGGCTCGACGATCTGGGCACGCTGTCGGACCTCCCCATCGGCCTGTACCCGCAGCGTGAATCGCTGGGCGAAGACGAACCCCACTACGAAATCGCCGGCGAGCGTGTCGAGACGCTGGACCGCTTGTTGGCCGGACGTCTCCGCGTGCTGGTTACGACCGCCCGGGCGTCGGCTGAGTTGACCCGCATCCCCGATGCCTTGGCGCGCGCCACGCTGCGTCTCGTGCCCGGTGGAGGTGGCTCAGGCACCGAGGTCAGCGGGTTGACCGATCTGGTGTCGCGGTTCGAGCGCATGGGGTACCGCCGCGTTGCCACCGTGACTGAGGTTGCGGAGTTCAGCGTGCGCGGCGGGATCGTCGATATCTACGGCTTCGGTATGGCGGCGCCCGCCCGGCTCGAATGGTGGGGAGATGACTTGGAGTCGCTCCGGGCGTTCGATTTGACCAGCCAGCGATCGCTGGAACCGCTGGAAGAAATCACCGTGTTGCCGATCTCGGGTACGGCCGTCCTGGCCCACCGGGGTGCTCCCGATGAGGCGGGGACCCGCCGGTCGCTCATCGAGTTGCTGCCGAGCGACACGGTGCTCATCCAGGAATCGGTCGGCGCCAACCGCGAAGAGGTGGGTCGCGCCTGGGACGAGGCGGATCATCACCTGGAGGTCGCGCGACGCCTGGGGGAGGCGGTCGGTGGTCGGGCGGACCTGTTCGTGGAGCCGTCGGTCTGGCGGGAATCGGTGGGGCGGCTGGCGAGTCTGCGGGTCCGGGACGACCAGGCCACGCCGGATCTGCAGTTCGGTTTCTTCCCCCCCGAGCATGTCGACCGCGATCTCTCACGGTTGCGACGGTTGTTGGGTGGCCCGACGCCGACGCTGGTGCTGTGCGACAACGAAGGGCAACTCGAGCGGCTCGACGAGTTGCTGAGCGACGGCGGCCGGCGCGCCGTGGGGGCGACCCTCGCCATCGGTGCGCTCGACGGCGGGTTCGTCATGCCCACCCTGCGGGTTCTCACCGACCACGAAATCTTTCGGCGCGCCCGCCGGTTGCGGCGGGTTCGACGCTACCGGCAGGCGGCTACGTCCGCGGGCACGGGCTCGCTGCGGGAGGGAGACTACGTCGTCCACCTCGATCACGGTATTGGTGTGTATCGCGGGATCGATACCATCCCGCTGGGAGGGAGCACCTTGCAGGTCGCGGTGGTGGAATACCTGGGCGGCGACCGGCTCAACGTCCCGCTGTACCGACTGGACCAGTTGGAGCGCTATCGCGGCGCCGGTGAGGACGGCGACCAGCCGCCGCCCAGAATCCACAAACTGGGCGGAGCCAGCTGGAAGCGCACGCGCGACAAGACCAGGGCCGCGATTCAGGAGATGGCCGCCGAACTGCTCGAACTGTATTCGAAGCGCGCCGTGACGCCGGGCTACTCCATGCCGCCGGACACGCGCTGGCAGCGTGAACTGGAATCGAGTTTCCTCTATGAGGACACGCCCGATCAACGCGAAGCCACCGCGCAGGTGAAGCGGGACATGGAGCAGGCCCGGCCCATGGATCGGTTGCTGGTGGGAGATGTGGGCTACGGCAAGACCGAGATCGCCGTCCGGGCAGCCTTCAAGGCCATCCAGGGCGGCAAGCAAGCCGCCGTCCTGGTACCCACGACCATTCTGGCCGATCAACATGGGCGGACGTTCACCGAACGCCTGGCGGACTTCCCGGTCCGGGTCGAGGTACTCTCCCGCTTTCGTACGGCCAAAGAGCAGAAGGCGATCATCGCCGACATCGCCGCAGGCAAGGTCGATGTCGTCATCGGGACGCACCGGTTGCTGTCGAAGGACGTGAAGTTCCACGATTTGGGCCTCCTGGTGGTCGATGAGGAACACCGCTTCGGCGTGCGCCACAAGGAGCGGCTCAAGGCCCTCAAGCTTTCGGTCGACGTGCTCACCCTGACCGCGACACCGATTCCGCGGACCCTGCATCTCTCCCTCGCCGGTCTCAGGGACATCACTCTGATCGAAACGGCCCCGCGGGATCGGTCGCCCATCTTGACCTTCATCGAACCATGGGACGACGGTCTGATCGAGGAAGCACTGGCCCGGGAGCTGGACCGGGGCGGACAGGTGTTCGTGGTCCACAACCGCGTGGAGACCATCGACACCATTGCCGCCCGGATCCGCACGCTTGCCCCGCGGGCCACCATCGCGGTGGCCCACGGGCAGATGCCGTCCGACGAGCTGGAAACCGTGATGCACGAGTTTGTGGCCGGTAAGGTGACGATCCTCGTCTCCACCATGATCGTGGAATCCGGACTGGACGTACCCAACGCCAACACCTTGGTGGTGCACGACGCCCAGCGGTTGGGGTTGGCGCAGCTCTACCAGCTGCGCGGCCGGGTGGGCCGGAGCCACCGCCGGGCGTATTGCTACCTGTTGGCGCCTGACATCATCGATCCCGAGGCGGAGGAGCGCCTCAAGATCCTGGAGCACCACACCGAGTTGGGGTCGGGGTATCGGATCGCCCTCAAGGATCTGGAGCAACGCGGTGCCGGGAACCTTCTGGGGCAGCAGCAGTCCGGGCACGCCCACGCGGTGGGCTTCGATCTCTATCTGCGGTGGCTGGAGGAGTCGGTGGAGGCACTGCGCGGAGCCGGGAAGGACCCCGAACACCGGGCAGTACCTCCGGAAGTGGTGCTGGACCAGCCGGCCTACCTGCCGGACAGCTACCTGCCGGACGACGACATCAAGCTCGAAATCTACCGGCGACTGGCGCGGGCCGGGTCGTCTGATGACATTACGGAGTTGCGGGATGAACTCAGGGAGCGCTTCGGCCCGCCGCCTGTCGAAGCCCGGACACTACTGGATCTGGCCCGAATTAGGGCTCTCGGGGCCCGCCTGGGGCTGGAGCACGTCCTGCTCCGTGGTGAAGAGGCACGGATCACCTTTCGGGCGGGTGCCTCTCCTCGCATGGCGGGCCTTACGATCGCGCTGGAGGACGTGCAGTTGCGTGCCGAGGTCCGCCGGATGGTCCCCTTGTCGCTGCGGTTGATCCGACTTGGGGGTGAGCCGCTGGTTCCCGCGCTGGTCCGTGCCCTGGAGGCGGTTGGAGGGGGTGGGGCCGGCGCGCGGTCGTGAAACGACGGTGCCGGGCACCTTTTCGATACTCGAGCGGAGTTTGCATGCGGAAATTGTTGTGGATTGCGGTCTTGGGGATAGCGGGCTGTGCTGATCTCTTCAGCACCCGGGCCGAAATGGCGGCTACCGCCGCCGGACATGAACTGCCGGCCGAGCAGCTGGGTGATTGGCTGTCGCGGATCAAAGGCCTCCAGGTCAATCCCGATGCCGCAGAGTTTCTGGCGACGGTGTGGGTGGACTACACCCTGTTCGCCCAGGCGATCGCGGACGGCACGCTGCCCGAGGATTCAGCCGCGGTGGCCGACGCGATGTGGCCGCGGGTCGCTGAGATCAAGGCCGAACGGTGGTACCAGGACCTCCTGTTGAGCCGTGAGCAGATCACGGAGGCGACGGCCGACTCCACCTACGACGGCAACGAAATCCGCCTGTTGCAACACATTCTGTTTTCGGTTGCGCCGTCCGCCAGCCAGACGGTGCGGGCAGCCACGCGGCAGGACGCCCAGAACGCGCTCACACGGGCCCGCCGGGGCGCCAGTTTCGCCGAGATGGCCTTGGAATTGTCGGGCGATCCGACCAGTCGGAACGACGGCGGTTACCTGCCGCCCAGCCCCCGCGGGGCATACGTTGCGGCATTCGACTCCGCGGGGTGGGCGCTTGGGCCCGGTGAGATCAGCGGACTGGTATCCACACAATTTGGCATCCACATCATCAAGCGCCCCAGCAAGGCCGAAGTCCGAATATTCCTGCTGGACTGGTTGCTCGAGACCGCCCAGCTGCGTCTCGACTCAGCCTATCTCGTCGAGTTGGGCGAGGCCAAGAACCTGCAAGTCACGGCGAGCGCCACCGCCTTGATTCGCCAGGCGCTGGATGACGAGCGGGGCATGCAGAACTCCCGCGCCGCCCTCGCCACGTTCGATGGCGGCGAATTCACCGTCGCGGAGTTCCTGCGGTGGATGCCTGCCCTCAGCCCCACCGCGGCGCGCATGGCGCGAAGTGCCCCGGACGACCAGCTGAAGGAATTGACCATACAGCTGGGCCGAAACCGCCTGCTCCTGGACCAGGCCGACTCCGCCGGCATAGCCCTCAACGAGCTGCAGTGGCTCGGAGTGCGGCAGAGCTATCAGGCCTCGGTGGATTCGCTCCGCGTCCTATTGAACCTCGGGTCGGATGTAACCGATTCGACGCTCACCGATGCCCAACGCGCCGATCTCGTGCAACTCAAGATCGAAGGCTATTTCGGCCGGGTGGCCGCCGGGAGAGCCGGCCTGATGGCGCCACCGCCGGCCCTGCCCTCCGTCCTTCGGCGTGGCCAGACCTACGACGTCAGCCTGCCCGGCGTGGGTCGGGCGGCGATGTTGGCCTCCGATTACATCACCGAACGAGGGCAGGGAGGGGCTAGTCCACTGCAGCCCGCGTCCGGGCCACCTCCCATCCCGGGAGCCGCGGGGACCGACGGAGGCGGCACGCCATGATCCAGGGGGGGCGGGTGCTCGCGCTGGTAATGGTGGTGGCCGGGATCAACGCTCCCGCCGCGCGGGCTCAGGATCCGGCCCTCATCCCGGTCGGAGCGTCGAGCCGGGTCGACTGGCTCGTCGCGGTGGTGGGGAACCAGGCGATTCTGAATTCCCACGTCGAAGAGGCGATGTTCCAGCGCCAGACAGAGGGTCTGGATATCCCCAATGACGATGCCGGTCGTCGGGCCGTCCGCTTGCAGATCATCGAGGAGTTGACCAACACGGAACTCATGGTGCAGCAGGCGCTAAAGGACACGACGATCATCGTGACCGACGAAGAGGTCGCCGACGCGGTTCAGCAGACCATCACCAGCATCAGGCGACAGTTCGGTTCCGAGCTCGAGTATGCCCAGGAGTTGAAGAAAGCAGGGTTCCAGACGCCTCAGGAGTTCCGGCGCTACCGCATGGAGCAACAGCGACGCGTGCTGTTGCAGAACCGGCTGATCGAAGCGCTCGAAGCGCAAGGCAAGCTCCCTCCCATCCAGCCGACCGAACAGGAGCTACGGGAGTACTACGATCTTCATATTGCCGGGGTTGCGGGCGCCCGCCCGGCTACGATTTCCTTCCGGCAGATCGTGATCGATCCCAAGCCGTCGCAGGCGGCCATGGATAGTGCACTGGCCCTGGCCGATTCCATCGTGACGGAACTCCGGGCAGGCGCCGACTTCGCCACGGCTGCCAAGCGACTGTCCGACGACCCCGGCTCCGCCGAGTCCGGTGGTGACCTTGGCTGGTTCCGGCGCGGTGTGATGACGCCCGAGTTCGAGCAGGTGGCGTTTGCGCAGCCGCCCGGGGTCATCTCCGACCCGGTCGAGTCCCCCTTTGGATACCATATCATCCAGGTCGAGCGGACCCAGCCCGCCGAAGTGAAGGCGCGCCACATTCTCATCCGTCCGAACCTCACGGAGGCGGAAGCGGACGATGCGATGGTGTTGGCGGAGGAGATCTACGAGGCGCTCGAGAACGGCGCGTCGTTCGATTCCTTGCAGCGGAACTATCACAACCCCAGCGACTTCAAAGAGACGCCGGAGATCAGTATCGCGGAACTCAGCCCGCCCTATTCCGACGTGCTGGCCGTGGCGGACTCTGGAGAGGTAGTGGAGGTGTTCCGCCTGCCGTCGCCCGACGGGATCGCCGTGTTCGACAAGCTCGTGATCGCCGAGGTCACGCTCCGCAGGGCCGAGGGGAACGTCACGTTCGATGACGTCCGCGAAAACATCCGTACCGGATTGTCCAGGGAATTGTCGGTACAGCGCTACCTGGATCAGTTGCGGGCGGGCACGTACGTCCAGATCCTGGAGCCTTGACCCCCCCCGCTCCCCCCCGCATCGCGGTGACGCT
>JAZFYL010000117.1:0-2289 GCA_036443495.1 Gemmatimonadales bacterium
CTGGCTGGCAGGTAGAGTGGGTAGATCAGCGGCAATGAAGTATCGAACCTCGCGGCCACAGCGCGCGCTTCCTCGAATCGTCCCTGACTCAAGAGCAGTTCTGCCAGCAGCAAGCGCTCGGGTCCGAGAGATTCTTCTTCATTCCAGGCGAGCTGGTTCTTGTTGCCGGTCGGAACGAGCGATTGCAGCAGGTCGATGGCGCCGGCGGTGTCGGATTCTGCAACCGCTACGTGGGCCGCCATCGCCGTGGCCAACATACCAGCCAACCGTGGATCGCCATCGTCCTGTCCGGCCAAACCAGTCAGGGTGTTCCTGACGTCCCGGGCGGCGGCGACGTTGCCGAGCCGTGCCTCGAGCACTCCGATCTCCCACAACAGGTAGGGGAGGGCGAGTCGTTGGTAGCGCTCGCCGTGCCGAGCCCGCTCTCGGGCCAGGATCTCCTGCGCGCGCACCCGAACCTCGGTTTGGAGGGCCCCGGCACCGAATGCGGCTGCCACCAAGTACAGGGAACTCCCCGCGCTGTCAGCCACCATGATCGAGTCGATGATGTGCCTGGCCCGGTCGTCCCGGCCCTGCAGGAGATGCATGGTCACGAGCCCGACCTCGGAAAACCACCGAAAATCGCCCGATGCGAGCGCCGCCCGATTGGCTGCCTCCGAACAGGGTACCACGGCCCAACCAAACGCCTTGGCGGTATGGAGCGCCGCCGCCGGGGCTTCCCGACTCACCGTAGCCCAGTCAACAGCATCCGGGCCTCCGGCGCCACAGCTGACCATGATGTCCACTTCACGCGCCAACTGGGGGTCGGGATCGGCCCTGAGAAAGGCTTCGGCCATCTCGGAGGCTCCGGCGGTGTCTCCCGTCCGGACGGCCTGTTGGATGAGGTGGAACAGGACATTGGTCCCACTCGGATCGAGCGCGAAGGCACGCGCGAAGGCCTGGTTGGCAAGTGAGTCGGGGTTGGGTTCGTTCGGCAGGAGGTGGGTATAGGTCTCCCCGAGTTGCATCCACGCCTCACCGAACTCGGGGTCCAGCGTCACGGCCTCGCGCAGTTGGCGCACCGCTTCGTCGGCGGCGCCATTGGCGAAGGCAGCAAGGCCGTTGGCGAAGTGCAGGTACTCCGGCGGGACCCCCTCCGGACGATCCAGGATGGGCTGTACCAGCTCGGCAACCGCTTCCAACTCGTGGGCCCAGATGGCGGCCTGTGAGCCCCGGACGGCTGCCAGCGAGAACTGGGGATCGGTGGCGATCGACTTGCGATAGAATACCAGTGCCTCGGTCGACCGCGCCCGCCTGAACAACTGTTCGGCGGCGAGGAAGTCGGCGATGGCCGCCGGGTTGCGGTCCCTCCACTCGTCCACCACGTCGGGCGAGCCGACGGGAATCAGTGCCGGCAAGAGACCGTTCACCGCCAACAAGCCGGCCCGGATCGCCTCCTCACGCCAGGTACCCTCAGTTTCGAGCGGAACCGACTCGGCCGAGCGGGCCAGAATGGAATCTCCCGCCACGTCATGGAGCGCCAGCAGCACTTGGACGCTGTCGGCGTAGACGAAAACGCTTCCCGTCAGGTACCGGGCACTCCCCTGCGCCCGGGCAAGTCGCTGCTCGGTTTCCGCGGACACCCCTCGCATGCGCCCCCGTTGCTCGTCGGTGAGCAGTGTCCATCCGTCGACCCAACGAAGCGCACCGGTGCCATCCACGGTATGGCCGACAATGATGGCGATGTCTTCGCCCGCCGTGGCGTCGGCAGCGGCCAGCTCCGGGGTCACCAGCGGATATACCACGATCTGGTTGGTACGAAGCGAGCCGGTGTCGCCACGCGTGGCGTTCCAGCCAAGAAAGCCTCCTACAACGAGCACCACTGCCGCCGCGGCCATCCAGATGGGACGCTTGGACCCGGTGGACTTCGCCGGGAGTTCATAGGTGTCGGGCTGGCCGAGGAGATCGCGCAGTTCCGCCGCGGTGGCGAAGCGGTCGGCCGGCACCTTGGCCATGGCTTTCCGCACGACGCCTTCGAGCGGTTCGGATATCGTCGTGCGGACCGTGCGGATTCCCGGCGCCATGTCGGGCGACACATGTCTCGCCAGCACGGCCTGGGGTGTCGAGCCCATATACGGCGGCGTGCCGGCGAGCATCTGATACAGGACACATCCCAGGCTGTAGATATCCGTCCGTCCGTCGATGTCGTCGGAGGCGGTGGCCTGCTCGGGACTCACGTAGGCCGGTGTGACGACAGCCATGCCGGACTCGGTGAGGCGCGTGCCGCCGCCTACTTCAACGGAGCGGGCA
>JAZFYL010000118.1:0-2354 GCA_036443495.1 Gemmatimonadales bacterium
CTCCGCGGTTCGGCTCTCATGGCAAGCCAACAACAGATCGCAGCGGTGGCCGGTGGCCTCGAGGCTCTCGCTCGGGCCACCCGGGACGGCACGCTCACTTGGGATGAAGCCCATCGCGAGCTTGCCATTCGGGCCGTTGACGACCTGAAAGTGCTCGTCCGGGCCGTCAACAGTTGGACCGACGCGGAAACCGTGCGCGCCCAGCGCATCGCTTCGGAGTTGCAGCAGGTGACGGGCGCCACGACACCGCCCGAGAGTGAGCCTCAACAACTCGACGCGGCCACCAGGGCATTCATCGCACGTGAGGGAGCGGCGGTGGGCAGCGCACTCGACCAGGCGGCTAGGATGCTTGCGCGGAACCCCATGGGCGTGAGTTCCCTCGACGCCGTTCTCCGCGCCACACAACCTCTCCGCGGCATCGCCAGCCTTTCAGACTTGCCGCCCTTGCCCGACCTTCTCGATGGAATCGAACGGGCGGTGCATGAAATGATGCACCGCACCGAACCGATGCCCAATCCGGGCGACGTGTTCGACGCCGCCGCCAAGGCTATTTCCCGGGTGTCCCGGGAAATATCCACCGCAGGGCACGCCGATCCGGATGCCCCCGAGACCGGTGAGTTTGCGAGGCTGTTGGGTGGACTCTTGGAGATGGGACCGGACATCATCCCCATCGAAGCCCTGTATCACGCCGACGGTGGGCCGCACGTCCTCAGCGAAGGCGCGGCACCGACTCTGGGGGAAGCACCCGGTCAACTCGAAATGGTTTCGCTCGGCGAGTACCTCAAGCAGGCA
Organism: Gemmatimonadales bacterium; assembly: GCA_036443495.1. Taxonomy (GTDB): domain Bacteria; phylum Gemmatimonadota; class Gemmatimonadetes; order Gemmatimonadales; family GWC2-71-9; genus N074bin45. Next base: position 793 of record JAZFYL010000118.1, read on the forward strand.
GCCGAGGATCTAGAAGGCGCGCAGTCCAACCCCCAACGTCAACTGCGAGCGCATGGATTGGCGCCTACGCTTCGCACATTGGAAGGAGCTGGACGGGGGACGGCAAGGCTCGCCCACGCCCTGCGGAATGCGATCGGCGGCGGCGCTGCCGTCACGGACACCCCGGCCCTAGCCGCGGCGCTGAGAGGGGCCGGTGCCATTCTGAGCGACTGGGGCGAGGAAGACACCGCCGCCATCGAAGAGCGGCTTCAACCGGTCTCAGCGGCAATACGCGGGCTGGGAGAGCGACCGGTGGCCGAGGTTCCCGTGCCGCCCACCGCCACACCCACACAGGCGGCGGTGGTCGAGCCAGTCGCGCCCGCAGAACCGGAGACAGCCGGGTCCGCGGTCGAGCCGGTAGCGCCCCAACAACCAAGCGGCGAAGACCGGCTTGCCGCGAGCTTTACCGACTACGATCACCTGCTCGCCGCGGGAAGCGCCGGAACGCAGCTCGCCGAGCTTTTCGAGCAGCCCGTGGATGCGCCGACCCCGCGCCGAACGCCTTTGCCGGCTCATCCTACATCCGCCGAGGATGTTGGTTGGGTTACCCAGTCCGACGAGAAAATCGCTCCGATCACAGATTACTGCTACACCGGTGCTGCAGCATTGAAACAAGCGATGGCCCTCAAGGAAAAGCTCCAAATCGAGTTGCCTGCCGACCGTCAGGAACTACTGGAAGAAATCTTCGACCTCGTCGAGCTTGGCCTCCGACAGACCACCTAGGAGGCCCCGCATAGGCAGAGCCGCCGTCGCCGGGCTTCTGATCTCGGGTATCCTTCTATGGTGGGCGCTCCACGACGTGCACATGGCCGAAGTGGTGGGGCACCTGCGCGCTGCCCGCTTCTTTCCGCTCCTCGGTACCGTAGTAACAGCCACTCTCGTGTTCCCCCTTCGGACCATCCGGTGGCAGTATATCCTGCAACTCGACGGGGCAAAGTTACCTTTCGTTCCTCTCTGGCATGCCACGGCCATCGGTTTCATGGCTAACAACCTCCTCCCCGCGCGAGCTGGCGAGGTGGCGCGCGCGTATGCAGCAAACCGGTTGACGGCGGTCCCGTTCATGACGGTAGCGGGGACGCTGGTGGTCGAGCGGATGATGGACGGGCTGACGCTGGTGACGATTCTGGCGCTGGCAGTGTTCCTCACTGGCTTCGAGATGACCACCACTGTGGGCCCATTCACATTCGGTCAGATCCTCGGCGGAGCGGCGCTGTTGTTGGTGGTGTCGCTCGGCGTTGCCGTGTGGGCCGTGCATTGGCCGGATCCAACGCTAAAGATCGGACGTAAGACCCTGAACGCGGTCCTCCCGGAGAGATGGGCGGAAGGGGGAATCCGCGCCATGGAAGGCATGTTCGATGGCCTCGGCGTGCTCCGGGAATGGAAGCGGCTGGGCCTTGTCACCGCATGGTCGTTCGTGATCTGGGGAGCGAACGGCATCTCGTTCTTGCTGTGCATGGTGGCGTTCGACCTACCGGTGCCCTGGACAGCTGCGTTCGTCATACAATCGCTGATTGCGTTCGGCA
>JAZFYL010000119.1:0-13874 GCA_036443495.1 Gemmatimonadales bacterium
ACGACACTTGTCAGGGAGTGTTGATCCAGCAAGTCGGCGGGGAACAGCTCCATCTGGTCGAGGATATGCTCGATCCGCTCATAGCCATGGTGGCTGGTGCGGCGAACCACGCCGCATACCCGATAGCCTTTGCTGAGGAGGAGTTCGGCGAGGTAGGATCCGTCTTGGCCGGTGATTCCGGTGATGAGGGCTGTGGGCATGGCGTCGACTGTGGAGGTTGTGTTAGGTCGGACGTTCGTCTAGATTTCTAGGCTTCTTACCAGTCGAGTTTCCCGCAAGGATGGACATATGGCACGGGTATGTACCGTGTGTGGCAAGGGGCCGATTACCGGCAACAACGTAAGCCACGCGAACAATCGAACCAAGCGCCGCTGGCTTCCCAATCTGCAGACCGTCCGGGTCCTGGTGGATGGGGCCCCCAGGCGGGTCAAGGTGTGTACCCAATGTATCCGGAGCGGCAAGGTGACGAAGGCCAGCTGAGCTAGCCGGCTGCTTTGGAGCAAAAAAAAGGGGACCGCAGGGTCCCCTTTGTCGTTCCTGCCGCCGGACGCCGAGGCTCATTCGGCGAGCAGCTCGATACGGGCCATGTCGGCACCGTCCCCGGCCCTGAACCCGAGTTTGAGAATCCTGGTGTACCCGCCCGGGCGGGCGGCAAACCGCGGTCCGATTTCATCGAACAGCCGCTTGAGGATGGTCCTGTCCTTGATACGCCGCTCCACCTGACGTCGGGCGTGAAGATCGCCGCGGCGGGCCAGGGTGATCAGCTTTTCGGCGAAGGGCCGGAGCTCCTTGGCCTTGGCCGTTGTGGTGGTCACGCCGTCGTGCTTGAACAGGCTGGTGACCATGTTGTTCATCATGGCCTTCTTATGGCTGGCGGTGCGCGACAGCTGCCGGCCTTTCATGCGATGACGCATTAGACACCTGCCTCCGGCCTCTTGTCCGCGTCCTCGACCTTGGGTACCTCGAGGACATGCAGGTCCGCACCGGCATCCTCGAACGCCATGCCGAAGCTCAGGCCTTCACGTTCCAACAGTTCCCCGATCTCGGCCAGTGCCTTCTCGCCGACGTTCTTGACCTTGAGCAGGTCCTCTTGCGCCAGTTGGACCAGATCCCGCAGAGTGCGGATGCTGGAATTCTTGAGCGAGTTCAGGGCGCGGACCGACAATCCCAGGTCGTCGATGGGGCGCCGCAAACGCTCCCGCATGTCGTCGCTGGCAACGGTGGCATCTTCTTCCACCGGCTCCGGGGCGGTCGGTACGCGACCGAAGTCGCGGAAGTACTGGAAGTGCTCTTGAGCAAGAGCCGCGGCATAGGCGATGGCATCCTCGGGCGAGATGGTGCCGTTGGTCTCGACCTGCACGGTGAGCCGGTCGTAGTCCGTCCGCTGACCCACGCGGGTCTCGGCCACAGAGAAGTTCGCCCGAAGCACGGGATTGTAGATGGCGTCGATCCGGACGAGATCGACCGGCATGGCACGGTCGATATCGTGGAGCCCCGCCTCGACGTATCCCCGGCCCTTGTCGACGTACAACTCGGCCTCCACTTCCCGGTCTTCCTGGACCGTGAACAGCAGGTGGTCGGGGTTCCTGACCACGATCGAGCCGTGCTCCTGGATGTCGCGGGCACAGACGGGGCCGGGGCCATCCTTCTTGATATGCAGCACGGCTTCATCGACGTCCTCGACCATGACCAGGGTCAGGGCCTTGAGGCGCTGAATGATCTGGTGCACGTCTTCCAGGACGCCCTGCACCGTCTGGTGCTCGTGCACCACGCCGTCCATCCGCAGACCCCAGACGGCAGTGCCGCGGAGTGACGACAACAAGAGACGTCGGAGCGCGTTTCCCAGGGTGTAGCCGAAGCCACGCTCCAGGGGCTGGAGACGGAACTCAGCTGCGTTGGGATTGTCGTCCCGCTTGGTCATTTCCACGACATGTGGACGGACCAGGCCAGTTAGATCAATACTCATAGGGCTGTTCACTACTTGGAGTAGAGTTCGACGATGAGCTGTTCCTGCGCTGCGGTGGGGATCTCATCCCGAGCCGGGCGCTCGACGTATTTGCCGGCGGCCTTGTCGGTGTCGACCGACAACCAATTCACCGGCGCGCCGCGGGAGGCAAACTCCTGCGCGGCCCTTACCATGACGGAATCGCGGCTCTTGCTCACTACCATTACTTCGTCTCCGGGGAGGACCCGGTACGACGGGATGTCCACGCGATTACCATTGACCTCGATATGCCCGTGCCGCACCAACTGGCGGGCTGCCTTGCGACTCACGGCGAAGCCCATCCGGTACACGATATTATCGAGACGCGATTCGAGAGCGACCAGTAAGTTGGTGCCCTTGACACCCTGTTCGTGGGTGACCTTTTCGAACAGGTTGCGGAATTGCTTTTCGGACAGGCCGTAGATGCGCTTGACCTTCTGCTTCTCACGCAACTGCTTGGCGTACTCTGACGGCTTGCGGGGCCGGCGTCCGCCCTCACCATGTTGCCCGGGCGCATACGCCCGGCGTTCGATCGCACACTTCTCGGTGAGGCACCGGGAGCCCTTCAGAAACAGCTTGGTGCCTTCACGGCGGCACAGACGACAGCTTGGGCCGATATAACGAGCCATGACTCAGACCCGCCGCTTCTTGGGGGGACGGCAGCCGTTGTGCGGAATCGGGGTCACGTCGCGGATGGACATGACCTTGAGGCCGGCCGAGGCAAGTGCCTGAACCGCCGACTCCCGCCCGCTACCTGGCCCCTGGACCCGGACATGGATTCTCTTGAGCCCCATGTTGATCACTTCACGACCGCATTGTTCGGCCGCAACTGTAGCTGCGAAAGGGGTGGACTTCTTTGAGCCCTTGAAACCGGCCTTGCCAGCCGACCCCCATGCCAGCGTGTTGCCTTGCAAGTCGGTGATAGTGATGAGCACGTTGTTGAACGTGGCCGAGATGTGGGCCATGCCCTCCGCCTCGACGACCTTCTTGGCGCGCCTACCTGATCTCGATGATGTGGCCATATGCGATTACTTCTTGGTTGCTTTCTTCTTGCCGGCGATGGCCCGACGCGGCCCCTTCTTGGTGCGCGCGTTGGTATGTGTGCGCTGCCCCCGCACCGGCAGACTGCGCCGATGCCGAATGCCACGATAGGACCCGATGTCCATCAACCGCTTGATGTTCATCGCGATTTCGGTTCGGAGCGCACCCTCGACTTTGACCGCCCGGTCGATGTACTGCCGGAGCCGAGCTACCTCGGCGTCGGACAAATCCCGGACGCGCGTGGCCGGTTCCACGCCGGTCTCGGTGAGAATCTGATCACTCGTGGGACGACCGATCCCGTAGATATATGTGAGGGCGATCTCGACCCGCTTCTCCCGGGGAAGATCGACACCCGCAATACGTGCCATGCCTAGCCCTGCCGCTGCTTGTGTTTGGGGTTGCGCTTGCAGATGATGCGGACCACCCCACGGCGCCGGACCACCCTGCAGTACTCGCAAATCGGCTTGACACTGGATCGGACCTTCACAATTCGCTCCAAAAAATCGGTTCGTGACGAGCTTTCAAATATAGAGCCCGCCTCTAAAGCACGCAAGTGAAGGAAGATCCGTCAATTCCGGGTGATACGCAGCTCAGACAGGACCCACTGATCGCCGGCCAGCCGGTAGCCCAGCAGGACACTCTGCCGCCGCGTTTCCGTGGTGCCCGAAACCCGATACTCGCGCACCAGCTCCACGTACCCCCGGCCGGCGGAAACGACCCGGGCCGCCCTCACAGTGATAGCCACTTCGTCCGCCCCGGCGAGATATTGGCTCACCAGGGCTGCTCCTTGGGCCTGGCTTACCGGGGCTGACGGCTCGGCCCCGGGGAGTTGAATCCTGACACCATCCCCGGCGGCGGCCATGAGAGCTTCGGTATCGTGGCTTTCCAACGCGGTTCGGGCCATATCCGCGGCCTCGGAGAGGGCCTGCTCTTGCGCCCCGGCTTGGCTTCCGCCCAAGACCAGTAGGACACCAAACGCCATCAGCCAACGCATCGTGCCTCCTCCGCGATCTCCTGGAAGACCGTTCGGGGATCAGGTGCCTGAAGGACCGGACGACCGACGACCAAATGGGTCGCGCCGGCGGCCGCCGCCGCCGCCGGGGTAGCCATCCGAGCCTGGTCTCCCGGGGCGTCTCCCGGCCGACGAATCCCGGGAGTCACGATCAAGGCGTCATCTGCCAGGGCCGGTCGCACCACTTCGATCTCCCTGGGAGAGCACACTACACCGCTCAACCCCGACGCCCGCCCCAATGCAGCCAGCCGTCGCACCTCGTCATCCAGCACCACATCGTCCCGGCCCACCGTCCCGGCGTAGCTTTTGGCAGTATGAGATGTCAGCACGGTAACTCCCACCAACGACAGCTCCTGAGGCGCGGCCTGCTCCGCCGCCGCCATCATTGCTCGTCCCCCCAGCGTGTGCACCGTCGCCATGGCGACCCCCAGTTTCGCGGCTGCGGCCACCGCTCCCGCCACCGTGTTGGGAATATCATGCCACTTCAAGTCGAGAAACACCTGAAGCCCCCTCCCAACCAATTCCTCCAGGAGGGTCGGCCCGGACTGCGCCATTAGCACGGATCCCACTTTGACCCATCCCACCTCGGGAATCCCGTCGAGCAGAGCCAGGGCGTCCTCTCGAGAGGGCAGATCGAGTGCCAGAACGACCTCAGACACCTTCCCGCTCCAACCGGTCCACCAACCGTTCCGGTAGCCTCGGATCCGCCAGCGCCGCTGTCCCGATCGCGACTAGATCGGCTCCGGCGCAAAGATACTGCCGGACGTCGTCCGCGCTGCGGATGCCACCGATCCCGATGATCACATGTTCCGGAAGGGTCTCCCTGACGGTGGCGGTCGCCTGAAGGCCGATGGCCAACAATCCTGGACCGCTCACCCCCCCCCGCCCATTGCCCAACCGCTCCTGCCCTGACCGGTCATACAAGCGGCCCGGCATGGTGTTGACGACGGCAATACCATCGGCGCCGGCACCGACGGCGGCTTTGGCCAAGGTGCCTAGATCAGGGGACGCCGGCGACAGCTTGGCGACGAGGGAGGTCTTGGTGACCTTCCGGCAACTTGCCACGATGGCCTCGACCGCACCGGGGTCGGCGCCAAACTCGATTCCACCGGCGGAGGTGTTGGGGCAGGAGAGGTTCAGCTCTATGGCAGCAACGCCTGGTTGATCCCCGAGTTCCCCGATCACCTGGCCGTATTCCTCCAGTTCAAACCCTACAACGCTCACGAAAACCTGGGGGGGCCCAGCCAAGCGGAGCAACCGCGGCAGGTGGTCTCGCGCGGCCACGGCAACACCGGGATTCGCCAACCCCACCGAATTGAGCATGCCGCCCCCGAACTCGGCCACACGAGGAGGTGTATTTCCGGACCGCGGTTGGAGGGAAACGGACTTGGTCACCACCCCTCCGAGCCGGGTGAGGTCCATGACCCCGACGAGTTCGTGGCCGAATCCGGCGGTGCCGGCGGCAAGCAGGACCGGGTTGTTGAAGTGGCGGCCAAAGAGGTCGCGTGTCAGACCATCAGCCACCGGTACTATGGGTCATCATCTTCGGGATTCAGGTCATCCGCCCGTTGTCCGCGTTGCCGCCGTACCCCCTGTGCTGGAGTTCGTTGGCCGGTTCGGGCATAGGCATAGACCCGCAGGGAGTCCTCGAGGGCGCGATATTCCGGGGTCGAGACCCCATCGAGGAACTGGAGGTAGGGGCTATCGGGATAGAGGTACAAGAGGGATTGGTAGTAGGTCGCCGCGTTTTCCGCGTCGAGTACCGCCATCGCCAGGATTGCCTTGGGCACGTAAGAGGAAGTCGGCCAGCCCTCGGACAACTGCCAAAACAGCGCTTTGGCGAGGAGTGGCGCCAGCAGCGTGTCCCGAGCCGCTTCGGCGGTGAGGAACATCTCCAGATCGCTGTTCGGCTTGGCGGGGTCCATGCTGTCGACCGCCCCCGCCACGCTTTCGATGGAGGCCACCAACCGCCGAGCCCGTAGTGAGTTGGCACCGCCGCCCCGGGTCGCGGGTTGAATCACCGGGGTTACGTTCCGCAACTCATCGACGGTGCTCACCTGTGAGAGCTCCATCATAGCCCAGTCGACCCGAGCGCCGAGGGCGTCCGAACGCAGCGCAAACGAATCCTCAGCCGCAGCCTGGAACCGGACGGCGGCCCGCGTTGGATCCACGCTCACCCACCGTCGGCCGTCCGCCCAGCGGTATCGAGCGGGGGACTGCGATCCCACGCTATCGGCGTCGATGAGGCGGTTGGTAAGAGCGCTGGCGCTTTCAAGATCAACCCGGGCCACCACGGCCAACACCGTATCCCAGACCACAAGGGTATCCTGGCGAGCGATCAGGCTATCCACCAAATCCAAGGCCTGACCAAGGTAGCCTGATCCCGCTAGGGCAACGGCACGTTCCCAATCCCATTCAGGCCCGATGAATTCCGCAAAGACGTTTATGGCCTCTTGGTGCCGGCCCAACCGGTTGAGAGTCGAGCCGTAGAGCGAGCGGGCGGTGGCGGCCAGAGCAGAGTCACCGCTTGCCGCAGCGGTCCGGAGGTATCGCTCTGCCGCGACCGGTTCCCCCAGCTTATAGAAGCAGGACCCTATGAGAAGATTCGCCTGGTCCACCAATTCCTGATCCGAGCTGGAGAACAAAACCTGCTCCAGGGGCGGAACCGCCTCGCGACAGGCATTGCGTTTGACCAGGGCGGTGCCCTTGATGATCAGCGCATCATCAGCCCAACTACTGTTGGGATGGCGCCGGAGCAAGGAATCGGCCTTGATCTCGGCTTGGGCCCAATAATTTTGGGCTTGGAAACGCCTGCCCTGCCGCTCGGCCTTCTCGGCTTCCCGGGCCAGCCGCTTGGCGTTGTACATGCCGTTGTAGTAGACGCATCCCCCCGTCGATACCACGATCGCCAGCAACATCGCCCGACGCACGATCATCGTCCGGCCCCAACCGTAGACAACGCTCCGCTTCGGCGATCGTATTCCTTCAGGTACTCGACGATGGCGTCGGCCAGCGCCCCCGCGATCCTGCGCTGGCCCGATTCACTGGTGAGAAACGCGGCATCCTGTTGATTGGTGCGGAATCCCATTTCCACGAGAACCGCGGGACGCTGGGCGGTGTTCAACACCGCCCAGCGGTTGTATTGGTGAACACCTCTGTTCTCTCCGCCATGGACCTTGGCCAGGTGCCGTTGGATCGACCCCGCGGCGTCCGCAGACTCACGCAGGAATTCATTCATCTGCAGATCCTTGAAAATGAACGCCAGGACATCGTCAGTGGCTTCGGCGCCATCCTCAGCCTCGTAGCGAAGCGCGTCGTTCTCCATCCGGGCCACTCGGGCGGCGTCGGCAGAGTTCTCCTCCCCGATGATGAAGGAGTGGAACCCGCGGGTCTCCCGGTAGTTCCTGCGCGACGACGGCATCGCATCCACATGTAGGCTGACGAACAAGTCACATCCGCTGTTACACATGGGCGCCCGCTCCAAGAGCGGGGGTCGGGTATCCGTGGTGCGCGTCAGCAGCACATCGACACCCCGTCGCTTGAGTTCCGCACGCACCTTCAGACCGATCTGAAGCGTGATGTGCTTCTCGGACAACCCCTTCGGCAGGTAACTCCCCGAGGTGCCCGGATCGTTCCCTCCGTGGCCCGGGTCGATTGTCACCAGGTGACCAGGAAGCAGACCGTTGGGCAATTCACCGGCGTGCTGTACGGGACCGGCTCCCCTGATCTCGGTGAACCGGGCGCGGCGCCCGTCATAGTGATAGCGCTGGGCGAACCTCGACGGCAGGACTTCGCTGAGAAACTGGAAAGGAATGAATAGCGTGTCTCGCTGCAGGGACACCGAGCCGGCCAGGACGAAGGTCTCGTCGGCGACGCGATAGTAGGGAGTACCCACCAGGAAGCGGAAGCTCTGTCCGGGAATGGCGCCCTCCGCCCACACGCCGGTGCGGCGCAGGACGCCACCGAGGGAGGCAAACAGAGCCTCGGCCGGAACGACTGGCGTGCCGGTCGCATCCCGCCGCACCAGGAGGCGGACTTCACCTCTCGGCGTTGCGATAGTCACCGCCGAGGGAGGAGGCAGGGGAGGAGGAGCTGCTGCCGCTGCAGCCAGCAACAGTGCGATCATTGACGACCCTTCCGATTCAACGCGCGGGCGACTTCGCGCTCAGCGTCTCGCCGCTTGAGGTCTTCCCGCTTGTCGTAGCGCTTCTTGCCCCGTCCGAGGGCGAGCGTCACCTTGGCCCGACCACGGGTGAAGTACAGTTCCAGGGGCACAAGTGTCAGGCCGCGTTGTTCGACCGAACCGATCAAACGTTGGATTTCCCGACGGTGAAGCAACAGCTTACGCGATCGCACCGGCGGGTGATTGTACCGGTTACCCTGCTCATACGGCGTGATGTTCATGCCTTCGAGGAAGACCTCCCCATTACGAATCCGGGCATAGGCTTCCTTGATCGAGGCCTTCCCGTGGCGGAGCGACTTGACCTCGGTTCCGGTCAACACGACCCCAGCTTCCCACTTATCCAGGATGTGATAGTCGTGGGTCGCCTTGGGATTCCGGGCAACGAGCCGCCGGGGCGGCTCGGCTGAAGGGCTGTCCTTGTTCACCTCAAATCTCGTAACTGCAATGTAGACAGGGAGTTCGGGAGAAGCAACAGACTGCTTGACTGGGCCGCCCCCTCTCCCTTACCTTTGCGCCGGGCCGAAGTGGTGGAACTGGTAGACGCGCTGCGTTCAGGGCGCAGTGGGCTTAACGCCCGTGGGGGTTCGAATCCCCCCTTCGGCACTGGGGAACTAGGGAATTGAGGGAACTAGGAAGCAAGAAGACCCTCCTCATCACACAGTTCCCTAGGTCCCCAGTTCTCTCAATTCCCTAGTTCCCACTGGCGGCTTGCCGAATTAATACCGGGCCATAGCCTGATCGACAGTCCTCGCCCATCCCTCGATCCCCCCGGTCAGGTTCTTCACTCTGCCGAAACCCGCGCCGTTCAACATTTGCACCGCCATGAGCGACCGAACTCCCGTGTGACAGTACGCCACCACGGGCACGGCCGGGTCCAACTCGGCCATGCGCCGGGGCAGATCCCCGAGGGGAATGAGTGTGGCATCGGGCAAACGGCAGATGTTCCACTCATAGGATTGCCGGACGTCGATGAGCTGGATGCGTTCGCCGGCGTCCATGAGTCGGCGGAGGGCCCGGGCATCGAGCTCGCCATCGTCGGTTTGGATCGCGGCACCGGTGCCACAGAACGCTTCGTAGTCGATCAACTCCCGGATGGTCGGCTGATCCCCGCACACCGGACAGTCCGGATCTTGGCGCAGCTTGAGTTCTCGTACCCGGAGAGCCAGCGCATCAAAGAGCATCAACCGGCCAACAAGGGAGTCACCCAAGCCGACGATCCACTTGATCGCCTCCAACGCCTGGATACTACCGATGATCCCCGGGAGCACCCCGAGAACACCGGCTTCTTCGCAATTCGGGATCAAGTCAGGTGGCGGCGGCTCTGCGAAGAGACAGCGGTAGCAGGGACCACGATCCGGCGCGAAGAGCGAGGCCTGACCTTCGAATCGGAAGATGGCCCCATAGACGTTGGGCTTGCCGAGCAAGACGCAGGCGTCATTGATCAGGTACCGGGTGGGAAAGTTGTCGCTGCCGTCGATGACGAGGTCGAAGTCCCGGAGCACGCCTAGAGCATTGGCTGACGTGAGCCGCTCGTTGAAGCTGTCGACCGCCACGTGCGGGTTGAGGTCCCGGATCCGCTGCACGGCCGATTCCAACTTGGGCCGGCCGATCATAGCGGTGCCATGCAGAATCTGCCGCTGCAGATTGCTCACCTCCACCTGATCGAAATCGACCAGGCCCAATGTCCCCACTCCCGCCGCCGCCAGGTACAGGGCGGCCGGAGAGCCGAGCCCACCGGCACCTACGATCAGGACACGGGCCGACCGCAGCCGGCTCTGGCCGGCCGGCCCCACTTCGGGGAGGGAGAAATGACGCGCGTAGCGCAGCGATTCCTCGTGAGACCAGGGCGGCTCCGCATTCCCGGCAGGAGAGGCCCCTTCATCGAGGGTGGCTTCGTGGGGTATCGATCCCATGGTCACCTACCTAAAAGAAAAACCCGGCTGTGACGGCCGGGTGAGCTGGCAGCCGAACGGAGCGCGCCTAATCGGATGCGATCCCGACCAATTCCTGTACCCGGGCCTCACGTTTCATGAGATCCGCCAGGGTGATGCCGGAGAGAAATTCATCGATTTGCTGTTGCAAGGCAGCCCACACAGGGCGGATGCTGCAGGCCGTCGAGGGATTGCACCGGTCGGGATCGACGGGATGCACCTGGCAATTGATCTCGAACGTTTGTCGCTCACACGCCTCCATGACGTCGCGAACGGAAATCTCCTCTGCGGCCCGGCCCAGGTAGTAGCCACCCTTTGCCCCCCGAACGCTCTTGACCAACCCGGCCCGCCTCAGCCGAAGGAAGATCTGCTCGGTATAGTCGGCGGGAAGGCCCTCGATCGCGGCCAATTCCCTGGCCGGCATGGGCCCGCCGCCGTCCTCGAGCCGCTTGGCCAGAGGAGAGTTATGATGAGGCTGTATTCGGTCCAGGTGGTGATGCGCATGACACCCTAAGTATGCCATTAGTCCCCGGGCGATTCAACCGACTCCTCCGCGACCGGCTGGGCCCCGGTCCCCACGGCGCTCACGGGCCCGCGACGCCCGACGATCAGCCGGCGCGCGGTCGGCCAACCATATAGCGTGACCAGGAAATACCCGCCCAGCAAGACGCCCAACCCGAGCGTATAGAAGCGCCACAGAGCCAGGATCAGGCCTTCGCCTCCCTCAAACCGTCCCGCGGCGCCGGCGAAGAATCCGAACTCCACCCCGCCAACCCCGGCCGGGGTCGGGAGAACGAGTTGGCTGTACAACAACGCGAACGAACCCAGAACCATAGGACCAAGCGGCGGGGGATTGGCAAGCGTCATGGCCAAGATCGGAAGGATCGCCGTGCGGCCGACCACATTGACTGCCGTCAAAGGCAGGCTCACCACAAGCGGGCGGATCGGCATCTTCCGCCAGTATAATCTCACCCTGTTGGCGGGGCGTTTGATCCAGTGGGCCCAGGGCGCCGACATCCGCTTGGCGGCCAGCGCCGCCACGACAGTCACGCCAGCCACGACCACTAGCCAGGGCCACATGTCCCGTGCCTTCTGAATGAAGTCTGGGCCGGTGGTGACGAGCCACTCGGGTGCGTACAACCAGAGCAAGGCCACTGCGAACCCGATCACCACGGGCCAGGCGGCAAACACCTCGTACCCGATGGCCACGAATCCCGCCTCGGGCCTCACCTGCGCCCGGAGCATTCCCGCCAGCCGGGAGGGTTCCCCACCCAGCCGGGCCGGGGTTATCGCACAGGCCGCATCCCCGAACGCGTTGAGGATGAGGGCGTCTCGGAATGACACCGTCTGCCCCACGCCTCGGAGCAGCCAGATGATGCGCCAGGTCCGCGCCAGCATGTCCATGGCCATGATGGCCAGGCAGATGACCTGGGCTACCCAGAATGGTATCAAGCAGCCTCCTCCAGCATCCGCCCGTAGGTCGACGTGACGTGATCGGACGACCACGCAGACAGCGCCCATTTGATCGAGCGGACTGTGGCCCCATCACCAAGATCGGCTGGATGCAGTGCCAGGCGCATCCAAGGCCGGCGACCTTGGATCAGCCGGCGGCCCCGCGCAACAAGGACCGCCCCCCTGGACCGCACCCAAGAGCGCGCGCTCCAGCGGCAGGCCGGTGCCGCTACCCGGGTTCCCGATTCGAACAGATGGATGAAGGCATCATCCTCGGCACAGCGGAAGCCCAATTGAGAGGCCGCTTCGAAGGTGGCCGGGCGTGCCAGCCAGGCCGGAGGGACAAAACCGATCGGCTCGAGGCCAACCGACGTCAGGCAATCACGGCCGCGACGAATCCGATCGGCAGCGCCGGCGTAGTCGAGCGTGAGGAATTCTCCTTCGCGAGCCGTCCGTCCCAGGGCCCGCCAGTGATCACGAAAGCGCCGCCGGGTACCGACCTCATCGTGCCGCTGGCCGTGAAGCAGAATGTCGGCGCCCTCGGAGGCGCGGGCAAGCAACCAATCGACAAAGGCCGGGTGGTTGTTCAGGACCCATTCCCCATGCCAATCCGGAACCACCAACAGCGCCGGCGAGACCCCGTGACGGCGACAAAGGGACCACAAACGGCGAACGGCCGAGTCGTGCGCCGGAGTGACGTCGTGCAGCGACACCAACACCTTCATGGGCGGACGACGTGCCGGTAGGAATCGAACAGCGCCGGCAGCACGCTGTTCCAGTCGTGATGCGTCTCGACGTAGGCGCGTCCCGCCAGGCCCAGTGGTTCCAGATCGCTGGTCACTAACGCCACGGTTTTCGCGGTGAAGTCAGCGGTATCACCGATGCGATAGAGCGCCCCACTCTTTGCCGCATCGACCAGTTCGGGCACCCCACCCGAATCGACCGACAGCACGGGGATGCCGCTCGCCATGGCCTCGAGCGCGCTCAGGCCAAACGTCTCCACCGGGCCCGGCGCCAGGTAGAGATCGGCGGCAGCGACGAGGTCCGCGAGATGTTCTCGCTCGCGGACATGGGGGTGCCACAGTATCCCGGGAGTTGCTCCCAACGCGGCCAGCCGGCCACGGTCCGGCCCATCGCCGAGCAACACCAGCGTGGCCCCGGTTTGCGAGTTCACGTCATTCCAGGCGCGCACCGGCAGGTCGAGCGCTTTCTCACCGGCGATGCGCCCCATGTACAGGACCACCGGCCCTGCCGGCCATCCGGCCGCGTGTCGAATCGAGGCACGACCGGCTCTGCGCCGTGGGTGGAATTGCTCCAGATCCACCCCGAGGCTGGTACGCACGACATGCCTCACGCCGGCGGCCTCGAGGTCGTTGGCGGCAAATTCCGAAGCGGCGATCGTGGCCCGGAACATCCGGCCGGTGCGGCCAACGTACCACCGGGCCAGCGCCGACCGCCACCGCTGTTCTCTACTGTCCATCGCCGAACGTGGGGCGGCCAGGCGCGTGAGGTTGCCGTGGTAGAACCACACCATCGGAATGGAACCGCGGTTTGCCCAGCGGACCAGCCACGGGGTAAGGAATGGGCTTCCGACTTCGATCAGGTCGGGTTGCTCGTGCTCGATTATGCGCCGGATGGTGCGGCCGGCGGTCAGGGCCCGGTATTGGCTCTGCAGCGGAATCATCGGGCCGGCAACCCGGTAGCACCGAACGCCGTCACCATCGGCGACCCCACCAGATTCTCCGGGAACGACGAGGGTCTGGCGCAGGTCGGGATGCCGCGAGACGAATCGGGCCTTTTCCAGAAGGTACGTTCGGATCCCTCCGGTGGTGGGACCGAAATACTTGGTGATGTCGAGAATATGGAGCTGGGCTTCGGGTCTCAGCCGGTCCGGCAGCGGATCCCGAAACAGGTCCCGAGTGGGGCCCACATCGGCAACCAAACGGAGGAAAGCTGGGATGGCAGATGCGGGTGGGGATTCGACAGGGTCATTCAATCGGAACAATCGCCCAGTGGATACACCGTGCCGCAGTTCCGGCATGGGTTCTTGCACCCCCAAGGGAGGACGACTACTTCGAAGCCGCACCGATTGCAGATCGGTCGCGACTCGGTATTCGACGCGCGGATGGCGAGGGGCTCATCGTCAGTGGATGGGAGAGCGTCACGCAAGAGGATACGATCCCGTCAGGAAGGGATTGCAAGTGCGTTCATGGCCGACGGTCGTGAGGGGGCCGTGGCCACTGTAGACCACCGTGTCGTCGGGCAGGGTCA
>JAZFYL010000120.1:0-8816 GCA_036443495.1 Gemmatimonadales bacterium
ATCGATATTGGGGCCGACTTCGATGATGGTCCACTCGACGTCGAGTTGGCTCAAGGCCTGTTCCATCCCGACCCGCATCGACGGGATGCCATCGACATAGGCCCGCTGCATGAGCACGGCCAGGTGCTCGAACGCCACCACCTCACGGAACGCTTCGAGGTCGTTCTGGGTGGCTGTCGGGTAGCTCACGTAGGTGAGATTCTGGATCCCGCTGGCGCCTCCCGTGAGCGGGAGATCCTGAAGTTCGGCGTCGAGGACGAATGGCGCGACCACCGGCTTGGGGAGCGGGCCAAACTCGGCCGCACTCTGTGAGGCTATCGCGCCGAAGGTCAAGATCATGTCCACGTCCGGGTCGTCGAGCAGGCGCTGCAAGGCGTCGTCGATCCCGGCGCGGGTCCAATCGGCCACGATGTATTTCTCTTCCAGGAAGCGCGCGTCGAATTCGCTACCGAGGAGGTTGGTGATCTCGTTTTGCAACAGTGGCCGGAACGTGGCGTGGTAGAATGACGGCCCGTCCACCACGACGCCAAACGTGACCGGACGTTGGGCGCCGGCTTCGGCCGGCAACCAGATGACCAGGGCGGCCAAGACAGCGGCTAGGCGATTCATGGCGGACCTCACGACCCCTTCGTTGGTATGGCTGGCGGAGCCTTCGAGAGCTTGGGAGCATTGAGCTGCGCGCTTTGACGACTGATCAAGAGTCCGATCACTGCGGCTACGAAGAACTGACCGAGGATCGCCTCGGTGACCGCCAGCGTCCGGGCCAGGGGAAGCACCGGGGCGATGTCGCCGTAGCCGAGTGTGGTCAGGGTGACGAGGCTGTAGTAGAGCAATTCGGCATGGATCTGAGCTTCCGTGCTGCCCACCAGATTGGTAAAGGCGCCGGGATACACCGTTTCGGTGAGTTCGTATACCTGAGCGAGTCCGATCCCGATGAGTAGATAGACGGCCACGACGCCCAACATCGTGTCCCTGGTTACCCGTTCATCGCGGAGCGCTTCACGGGCGATGTACATCACCGTCACGGTCATGGCCGTGACTTGCGCCGCCACGCCCAGGATCAACGGTATCCGACCGGGCGTGAAACGGTCCACCGGGATTGCGATGGCCGCGATAAGGAACAAACCGACGATGGCGGCCAGCAGCTTTCGATCACCCTCGAAAATGCGAAACGCTCCGGCGAGCACGAGCAGAATCAGAATTTTGTTGATGATTGCGGGCACGATGCCATCGGCCACCAGCGGCTGTGCGAAGATCGTCAAGCCCAGTGGGATGAGGAGTATCAGGAAACGGTTCGGCATGATCGTGCTCGAATGAAGAAGGGGGATGGCAGGCAATGGGACGGCTAAGGTAGCCCATTACCATCCGGTGCGGAATACGGTTCGGCTGGGTCGACACCCCCATCCTTGACTCTCCAGCGAGACGGGTCGATCTTTGGTCGCTTCACACCTAACAGACTATCACTACAAGACTTGCATGTCCTCACCCGAACCCGTCACCGATCCACCTGTGATTCCCGCCGGGCTGTCCGCCGAGCAGTTACTCGAGATGTACTACTACATGCGGCTTACCCGGTCGATGGAAGAGCGACTGGTGAGTTTGTACCGTCAAACGAAGGTGATCGGGGGGGTGTTCCGCTCCCTGGGACAGGAGGCGGACGCCGTTGGTAGCGCCTACGCGCTCGACCGCGACCGGGGCGATATTCTCTCGCCGTTGATTCGCAACCTCGGTTCCATGCTGGTGCAGGGGGCTACTCCGAAGGAAATCTTCCGCCAGTACCAGGCAAAGGCCGAGAGCCCGACCCACGGCCGGGAGCTCAACATCCACTACGGCACTCCCGAGCGGGGCTTCATCGGCCAGATCTCGCATTTGGGAGACATGGTGCCGGTCATGGGTGGCATCGCCCTGTCCTTCAAGATGCGGGGGGAGGACCGGGTGGCCATGGTCTATGTCGGCGACGGCGCCATGAGCACCGGGTCCTTCCACGAGGGCATCAACTTCGCGGCCGTCCTGCGGTTGCCGCTCGTGATCATCGCGGAAAACAACGGCTATGCCTTCAGTACCCCGACCGATCAGCAGAGTGCGGTGGAGCACCTGTCCGACAAGGCGGCAGCGTATGGCATTCCCGGGGTCCGCACCGATGGCAATGATGTCCTGGCGGTCTACGAGATTACCAATCAGGCGGTCGAACGGGCCCGACAGGGGGAGGGCGTGACCCTGATCGAACTGGAAACCTACCGCCGCAAGGGACACGCTGAGCACGACGATCAATCGTATGTCCCCGACGAGGAGCTGGCGCGGTGGGAACGGAACGACCCTATCGATCGGTACATCGTCCAGCTCACCAGCACTGGGTGGAGTACACCGGCCGAGATCGAGGCGATCGACCAACGCATCGACGCAGAACTCGATGCCGTCATCGCCGAGGTCGACCCCGAGCCGATGCCGGACGCAGGCTCCGCCCTTGAAGGCGTATACTTGACGCCGGCCCGGGCTGAAAAGGAGTGGTATTGTCGATAGCCGAGACCACCGCCTGCCCTCCCTCCCCGCGTGCGAACCGGAGGTTGGATGGCTGAAGTGACCTACTTGGAAGCTATCCGCCAGGGTATGCTGGAAGAGATGGAGCGCGACGAAAACGTCTTCATCCTGGGCCAGGACGTGGGCGCGTATGGTGGGGCCTTCAAGGTTACCGCCGGCTTTCTCGAACGGTTTGGCGAGCAGCGGGTCATCGACACCCCGATCGCCGAGGCCGCCATCGTCGGCGCGGCCGCCGGCGCCGCCCACATGGGTCTTAGGCCCATCGCCGAGATGCAGTTCATCGACTTCATCTCGTGCGCGTACGACATGCTGACCAACTACGTAGCCACGGCCCGTTATCGGGCCGGGCTGCCGACGCCCATCGTGGTTCGCGGCCCCGCGGGAGGTTACGTTCGCGGGGGACCGTTCCACTCCCAGAATCCGGAAGCCGCCTTCCTCCACACACCCGGTCTCAAGATCGTCTGCCCCGCGACGGCCCGAGATGCCAAGGGTTTGATCAAGGCCGCCGTGCGGGACGACGACCCCGTGCTCTACTTCGAGCACAAATACCTGTACCGCCGGATCAAGGAAGACCTCCCCGAAGACGAAGAGATCCTCACCCCCATCGGGGTGGCGCGCCTGGCCCGGGAAGGGTCCGACCTGACCGTCGTCACGTGGTCCGCCATGGTATACAAGGCGCTCGAAGCGGCAGACCAACTCGAGGCCGAGGACGGCATTTCGGTCGAAGTCCTGGACCTCAGAACCCTTTTGCCGATGGACGACAACGCCATCATGGCCTCGGTCCGGAAAACCAATCGCGTGCTGATCGCCCACGAGGACACACGAACCGGCGGTGTGGCCGGAGAAATCACCGCCCGCATCAACAACGACGCCTTCGAGTTTCTGGATGCCCCCGTCAAGCGGGTCGCCGCGCACGATGTCCCGTTGCCGTACGCCCCGCCGCTGGAAGATTTTGTCTTGCCGCAAACGGAGGACCTGGTAGCGGCTTGCCGGTCCCTTGCCGCATATTAAATGCTTGCCGGCGCTCAGCATGAGCCCGTCGCAGATGTTTCATCGTTGGAGATATGGAAGCCATGGCCCGTATTGACGTCGTAATGCCCCAAATGGGCGAATCGATCGCGGAAGGCACCCTGTCCACCTGGCTCAAGAAAGTGGGCGAGGAGGTCAAACGTGACGAACCGATCTTCGAGATCTCGACCGACAAGGTCGATGCCGAGATTCCCTCTCCCGAAGCGGGTGTGCTGGCTGAAGTCCTGGTTCAGGAAGGCGAGACCGTCGATGTGAACACGGTGGTGGCCCGGATCGAGACCGAAGCGGCCGCCGGGGCGTCGCCGTCCCCGTCCCCTGCTGCCGAGCCGGCTGCGGCCGCCCCTCCCCCCCCAGCTGCTGCAGCCGCGCCCGATCCAGCTCCCGCCGCAGCCCCCCCCACTCCAGCGCCGGCGCCGGCCACGCCGGCCGCGCCTGCAGGCGGTGGAGACAGCGCGGTCGAAACGGCCGACGAGCGGCTCAGAAGAAAATCGACGCCGCTGGTCCGGAAGATGGCAGCCGAGCACGACCTGGATCTCGCGGCCATCAGCGGTACCGGCCACGCCGGCCGGGTCACCAAGAACGATGTTCTCGCCTACCTCGAAAGTCCGAGACCGGCCCAGGTACCAGCGGTGCCCGCGGCACCGGCGGCGCCCGGGGCAGCACCGGCGCCGGTCCATGCTCCCGTGGTCGATCCCTGGGAGGGCGACCGGGTCGAGCCGTGGTCCAAGATCCGGAAGCTCACCGCGGACCACATGATCATGTCCCGGCGCGTATCGGCCCATGTCCAGAGCTTCTTCGAAATCGACTACTCGCGCGTGGCCCAGATCCGGCAGCGGAAGAAAGCCGAGTTCGCCGAACGCGGCGTGAAACTCACCTATTTGGCCTTCATAACGAAGGCCGTCGCCGAAACCCTGCGGAAGCACCCGGGCGTGAACGCCGCGGTGTCCGGCGAGAGCACGATCCTCCGCCGGGACATCAATGTCGGCATGGCGGTCGCGCTCGACTGGGGGCTCATCGTTCCAGTCATCCAGCACGCGGACGAACTCTCCCTCATGGGCATCGCTCGGGCGATCAATGACCTGGGGACCCGGGCTCGGGAGAAGAAGCTCAGCCCTGACGAAGTTCAGCGTGGAACCTTTACCATCACCAACCCGGGCGTCTTCGGCTCGTATGCCGGTACCCCCATCATCAACCAGCCGCAGGTGGCCATCCTGGGAATCGGTTCGATTGCCAAGCGGCCCGCCGTGATTACGCACCCCGATGGAACCGACTCTCTCGGCATCCGGATGCAAGGGATGCTGGTCCTGTCGTACGACCATCGCGTGGTCGATGGTTCCGACGGAGACCGGTTCATGGCCGATCTAAAGGCGATGTTGGAGAGCTATCCGGAAGAGGCCACCTGAGCGTATGGCTCGCGCATTGACGGTAACCCGGCGGGCGGTTACCCCGGAACGGGAAGCCGCTTACCTCGCGGAGCGAGGTGAGGAAGCTGAGCGCTTCGAGGGTGATGGCGATCACCTGTGGGTGTTCCGCCACGAGAGTCACCCGGGCGTCTACCTGGAATTCCGGGAGAGCGTCGACCGGGATCGCCTCTTGGTGAATGACCCGACGGCCGAGATCTGGCACGGTGTCGACCTCGGCGTGGACGCGATGCCCAGGTCCGGGGAGGATGAGCCGACATGACGAGACAAATCCAAATCGATAGCGACACCTGGAAGGTGGCCCCGGCCGGGCGCGTGACGCAGTACTTCAAGGACGAGTTCAGCCTGGTATTCACCAAGGGCACCGGGCCCAAGCGCGAGGAACGGGTGGTGCGCTACTCCCCGCGCGGATCGCGCTATCGCGAGTTCTCCCTCCAGGAACTGACTGACAAAGATCTGGCCGATTTGTTCGACCGCTCCCAGCCATCCTGGACTTCGCCCGAGACGGAGTATCGACGCTGACGCAGTCTTTCGTCGACCTGCATCTCCATTCTACGGCTTCAGACGGTGAGGTACAGCCCGCGGCCGTGGTGGAACGCGCAGCTTCCGCTGGTCTGGTAGCGGTGGCCCTCACCGACCACGATACCATAAGCGGCTTGCCGGAAGCGGTCGATGCAGGCGAACGCCTCGGGGTCAGGGTCGTCGCCGGCTGTGAGTTCTCGGTCACTGCCCCCTGGGGTGAACTGCATGCCCTGGGATACTTCCTCCCGCTGGAATCTCCCACCATCGAGCAATTCTTGGTCGATCGCCGCGAGGACCGCCGGCGTCGGGCCGGCGCAATGGTGGACAAACTCAACGGGCTCGGCGTGAGTCTCGACCTCGACGACGTCCTCGCGGTGGCCGACAGTGCGGCGCTGGGTCGCCCCCACGTCGCCCGGGCGCTCGTCAACCGGGGTGCGGTCGCGGACGTGCAGACCGCGTTCGACAGGTACATCGGGTGGGGCAGACCGGCCTTCGAGGCCAAGAACCTCCCTTCGTTCGCCGAGCTGGCCACCCTGGTACACTCGCTCGGCGGCGTCCTCTCGGCCGCCCATCTCAAGGAGCGCGGTTCCCGCGGCTACCTGGAACGACTCCGCAACGAAGGGCTCGACGCGGTCGAAGTGCGCCACCCGCGACATCCGGCTGATCTGCGGTACCGCCTGGAACGTCGCGCCGAATCCCTCGGGCTGCTTCCCACCGGAGGAAGCGACTGGCATGGCGACGCCACGGGCGGCCAGACGCACGCCACCATCGGATCGCAGCGGGTGCCGGCCGAGTGGCTCGACAGTCTGGAGGTTCGGCGGGGACGCGCCACGTGAAGTCAGCGGTCCGGTCGGTAGGTGAGATCGTCGTCATCGGCGGCGGTTGCTACGGGGCGTTCTACACCCGCCAACTCGAAACGGCCCGCGCGCGGGGCAAGATCACCTACCATCGCCTTCTGGTTGTCGATCGTGATCCCGCTTGCCGGGTCGCTACCGGTCCGTCTGCGGAGGGTCGGGAACTGGTGTTCCAGGAGTGGGGTGGCTTTCTCGACGGGTATCTCGATGGTGCCCTGGCGGGGGGGAGGGGGAGTGACCCCGACGGCAACTTCATCGTGCCGTCGCCTCTCATGCCGCACCTGCTGTACCAATGGCTGCTCCGTCGGGCCCAGGCACGATGGCCCGACCGGCGATTCGCTCCCCGTTCGTCACCGGTGGCGGCGGGGACGCCGTACGAAACGGTGGCTCCGGACGGCACCCGCTACGTGTCCTACGCGGACTGGCTGTGCCCCACGCACTGCGTAGAGCCCGCCACCTGTCCGGTCATTCGCGCGCCCCGGACATGGGAAGTCGCCGAAGCCGCAGAGCGCCTGGCCGGCCGGCTGGCTGGTGACGGCCCCACCGTGGGGCCAGTCTTGTTCGAGTGCCGCCACCTCGTATATGGAGTCGGGGCCATCCCGCTGAGGCAGGTATTGGACGGCGAGGCCGTGTTGGCCCAGGCGGCGTCGGCCGGCGGGCCCGTCGACGTGGTGGTCGGGACCGTCTCGGCGTGCCATGGCGCCCTCAATCTGATCCATGTTCCCGCGGCCGCCGTCGCTGCTGGGGGAACCTTCGGGCGTTGACTTATATTTGAGAGGCGAGACGCAACCATTCCCTCTTCAGTTGGTACCGCCACTATGACTACCACGTCCACTCATGATCTGATCATTGTCGGCGGAGGACCGGCCGGCCTGTGCGCCGCGATGTATGCCGGTCGCGGTATGCTCGACACCGTCTTGCTCGAGCGCGGCCTGCCCGGCGGTGAGCTGCTGAACACCGAGCTCATCGAGGACTACCCCGGATTCGAGAGTATTCTGGGGCGTGACCTGGCCCAGAAGATGGAAGAGCATGCCAAGAAGTTCGGAGCCAACATTGTGCAGGAAAACGTCGAATCGATCCAAAGACAGGACGATGGCCAGTTCGATGTAACCACCTCGCGCGGCGCCCACTTTGTTGCCCCGGCAGTGATCCTCAGTGCCGGTGGCGTTCCCATTAAGCTGGACGTCCCGGGAGAACTGGAGTACGCGGGCCAAGGAGTGTCGTACTGTGCCGTATGCGACGGCGCCTTCTTCAAGGATGAAGTATTGGCTGTGGTTGGCGGCGGAGATGCGGCGGTGGAGGAAGCCGACTACCTGACCAAGTTTGCCTCTAAGGTGTACATCATTCATCGACGCGACGAATTCCGGGCGTCGAAACTGCTGCAGAAACGGGCGTTCGCCAACCCCAAGATCGAAGTGATCTGGAACAAGGTCGTGAAGTCCATTGGTGGTGGCCCGAAGGGAGTCAACGAGCTGTCATTGCAGGACACCGCGACTGGCGAGGCGAGTACGCTCCCTGTGGGCGGCGTGTTCATTTTCATTGGGTTCACACCCAACGGCTGGCTGATCAAGGATCACTACGAGCACGACGAAGCGGGGTACATCATTACCGACGCCAGTATGCAGACCTCCATTCCGGGTCTCTACGCGGCCGGCGACCTCCGGGTCCAGGTCACTCGGCAGATCACCACCGCGGTCGGCGATGCGACTACCGCTGTCATAGCCATCGAGAAATACCTCAAGGAGCGGGTTCAGAGCGTAGTGGCGGAAACCGCATGACCGATCAGGAACGTCCCGAGATTGTCTGCTTGACCAACGGCCAGTTCGAGGAGAACTGCTACCTGGTTGCCGACCCGGCATCGGGTGAGGCGGTCATCATCGACCCGGGCGAGGACGCGGCCATGTTTCTCGCGGAACTGGACCGGCGCGGATGGACTCTGCAGGCCGTCTGGCTGACTCATGCCCATGTCGACCACGTGGCGGGTGTGGCCGCCGTCAAGGAGGCTACCGGCGTGCCGATCTACCTGCATCCGGGCGACCGCCCGCTCTACGATCAGGTTGTGGCGCAGGGCGCGTGGCTCGGGCTGCCGGCCACTAATCCTCCACCGCCCGATCGTGACCTGCACGACGGGGATCGGCTCTCCGTGGGACGCTTCGAGTTCACGGTAACCCATACCCCGGGGCACTCACCCGGAAGCGTGAGCCTTCACCGGGACGGCGTTATCTTTGGCGGCGATGTTCTGTTTCGGGAGTCGGTCGGCCGGGTTGATTTGCCGGGCGGCGATGCCGCCACGCTGCTCGCCTCCATTCGTGACCACTTTCTGACCCTGCCCGACGACACGGTGGTCTACAGTGGCCACGGCCCCCTCACGACCGTCGGCCATGAACGCACTTGCAATCCCTTCCTGACGGGATCGTATCCTCTTGCGTGACGCTCTCCCATCCACTAACGA
>JAZFYL010000121.1:0-2056 GCA_036443495.1 Gemmatimonadales bacterium
CGCAGCGCGTTGCGGGCGATACGGGTGACGAAAGCGGTGACCACCAGCGTCGCCAGCAGCCCGCTCACCAGGAGGGCGTAATAGCCGGCGCCGCGCTCCGGCTGCGCGCCGGCGGCGATTTCGGCCACCGCTCCGGCGACCCGCCCGTAGTAGACATAAAGGAGCGTTCCGGGAAGCATGAAAAAGTGGGCGATCACGTAGTCGCGCAGGCTCACCCGGGTCAGTCCGAGGGCGTAGTTCAGCAGGTTGAACGGAAAGACGGGGGACAAGCGCAACAGCGCGACGATCTTCAGGCCCTGGTCGCCGATGGCGGCGTCGATGACGGCAAAGCGCTCATGTCCCTCAAGCTTCTGTTCGATCCACGAGCGGGCGACGTAGCGTGAGAAGAGGAACGCCAAGGTGGCTCCCACCGAGGCGCCGAGGAACACCGTGACGATGCCGGTGCCGAGGCCGAACATCGCGCCGGCGGCCAGGGTGAGCAACGACCCGGGGACGAAGGCGACGGTGGCGATCGCGTAGCCCGCCCCGTAAACGAGCGGTCCCCAGAAACCCAACCCCTCTACCCAGATGGCGAAGCGCGGGATATAGGTGGCCAGGTCGTCGCCGACCAGGAACAGGGCGACGAGTGCCGCCGCAGCGAGCAGCACTCGAACGAGGCCACCGCGTTTCGCACCGGGGCTCGAATTGTCGATGTGCGCCTGTTGCACGTTAGTCCGGGATTTCCCAGATAGCCGCTGTCCGATCACGTTCTTGGGTTTTGTCGGTGTCAGCAGGCCAGGATTCACGCATATGTCCACGGTTTTGTCGAGAGGTCCTTCGGTCCGCCGTTGACGAGCAACAGTCATGACGGACTGTCCTGGTGGGCGGCGCTGCTCCCGCTGTTGCTCAGGAACAGCCCGACGGTCCACTTCGGCCAGGCGGAAACGTGTGGGGGTTCTTCTACGGCTACGGTCGCGCCCAGGAGATCCGCGGGTCAGCAGGTGATATCGATACCACCAGCGCCGGTGCGCGTTGGAGCCACCTGTGGTCTCGCCGAGGCCAGGGCCCTTGGAGTGGTCATCCCGCATTCGCCCTCGAGGTGCTGCCGCTGACGGTGTTCTTTCAAGACCCTGTCACCGTCGCAGTCGGTTTCAACCTCCTATACGAGCATCACTTTACGGCCAGGGGGCGAGTGCTGCCGATTTGGAGAATCGGTGCCGGGGCCCTCCACGCTAGCCGGCCGGTTCCCAGAGGAGAGACCCGAACCAATTTCTCACTGCTCACCGGCTTGGCCCTTAACTACCTGGTGACCGAGCGCGGCGCATTCGAGGTGGAGTACCGATTCCACCACGTGTCGAACGCCGACACCGGATTCCGCAATCCGGGCATCAACGCGCACACGCTGCTGATCAGTTACACCATCTACAGGTAGAGTTATCGACTTCGCCTGTCGGAACCCCGAGCGTGGACGTAGGGGCGGCACCTTCGCCCCCGTGACCTGGGAGTGGGAGCTATCGGCCACTTCGGCTTCTTCCGGGAAAAGTTCAAGCGCCTGCTGTGGCAGAAGACGGTGGACTGGTTGCGCCGGCGGTAGATTGGTTCCACCGGGGCATCTCAACCACGGAGAGCCAAGAACTCCTCCGGATCGAACGCATCCACCTGGATGACCTCATCCCTGATCTCGTCGGCGTCCAGCACCTTGTTGCGTTCCTCTTCTGAGATGATCCCGGCCTCCAGGGCCTGCTCGAGCAGCACATCACCGGGCGCTTTGTCCAAGCGCCCAGCGCGGATCGCGTCGCGGATCTTGGTCTCCACTGCCAGCGCCTCCACAGCCTTGTCCAACGCTGCCTCCAGCCGGCCGAGGCCGGGTTCATCTGGAGGAGGCACGTAGATGTCGGGGGTCAGGCAGAGGCGTGCATCCCGGTCCTCGAGCAGCTCGCGGGCCACTGCCGCCCCGAGCTTGTCGCTCGGCGGGCGGAGCCGCGCCCCAAGGGGGAAGACGAGGGGGCGCAAGGTCCAGGCTGCCAAGCGGTTCGGAAGATTATCCAGGGTGCCGACGAGCGCCGTCTGGATCTGG
>JAZFYL010000122.1:0-2387 GCA_036443495.1 Gemmatimonadales bacterium
GATTCCGAGATGGTCTTGAATACCCGTCCCAGCAACGCCGCCTCCGCCGGAGCCGGCCGTTCGTCCGGCGTAGGCAACAGCTCCACCATCTTGGTCAGGAGGGCCCGCATACCGTAGGTCAGCTCGCCGCTACCTACGAAGAGGGGCACGATCTCGCCGTCGAGAATCGCGTTCTTCATCGCGGAGATGACCTCTTCGCGCGAGATGGGCTCGCCCTCGAGATAGCGCTCGATGAGGGTATCGTCGGTCGAAGCGACGGCCTCCGTCAGTTGCTCGGAATAGGCCGCGAACCGGTCGGCATACTCCTCCGGCACATCGACCTCATCGTACTCACCGTTCCGCGTTCCTGGTTTGTACATGTGGGCCTTGCCGGAAAACATATTGATGATCCCGTGGAAGTCCGGGCCATCACCAACCGGGATCTCGACGGGCAGCACTTTGGGCGAGAGGTGCTCCTTGATGTCGGCGAACACGCGCTCGAAGTCCGCGTGTTCCTTGTCCATCATCGAAATGAAGAGGATGCGCGGTAGGTGGAGATCATCGCAGACATCCCACACCTTCTCGGTACCCACTTCGACACCTCCCGTGGCGCTCACGACGACCACCGCCGAATCCACCGCATGCAGCCCCGTCATGGCCTCACCAAAAAAATCGAGGTAACCCGGTGTGTCGATCATGTTGATCTTGGTGTCCATCCACTCGGCGTATCCCATACCGAGTCCGATGGAATGCTGGCGGTCGATCTCATCCTGCGAATAGTCTGTGAGGGTAGTGCCGTCGAGGATGGAGCCGTGGCGCCTGCTGGAACCGGATACGAAGGCGAGGGCATCAACGAGGGTCGTCTTGCCGCTGCCACCGTGCCCAACGAAAGCGACATTCCGGATATGTTTGGTGTCGTAGACCTTCACGGTCTGACCTCCCGAGAGGATAGGACTCTGATTTTGGG
Source organism: Gemmatimonadales bacterium (assembly GCA_036443495.1). GTDB lineage: Bacteria > Gemmatimonadota > Gemmatimonadetes > Gemmatimonadales > GWC2-71-9 > N074bin45. The sequence continues at coordinate 947 of JAZFYL010000122.1, forward strand.
CGGCTGACCGCGAGTTGTCAATGTGGCTGGTGGCTGGTGGCGGGTAGCTGGTGGGGTCGAATCTGCTCGTCGTGGGAGTCAGCCATCGCCACAGGCCACCAGCCACTAGCCACCGGCCGGCCGCCATTCGCCCGTCTGCCAGCAGAATCGCCCCGCCAGGCGCTCGAATGATGCGGATCCAGCGGACCACGGGCCCCATGTTCGGTCATGTGGTACGGCGTGGAGTTGGCGCTGCGGGAGTACGTGGCGGCCTTGATTGACGAGCTGGACCGGCTGGCCCAGCAACTGGACCGGGCCGGTCGCGACACGGGCCGGCACGGGTTGGCAGCCCGCCTGGCCCGCGTGAGGGATCGATTGCGGCGGGACGGTGGGTCTGCCCCGCCAGCCCGGGTCGATGCCCTCCACCGCCTGGCCGTGGTGGCCGAGGATCGCGGCTGGCTGGAAGCGGGCGAGGCGATTCTGCTCCGGAAACTGGCCTTCAGGGTAGCCTTCTACCTCCGCCGGGAAAGAACCCAGTCGTCCGATAGCGAAGCGCCCGGCCCATGGTTGGATCACCGTCGGGGTGGACGGTCTTCCAAAGTGTGAAACGACATCTCAAGCCAAAATCGGACCCGCTGTTCACCCGGCCCTGGGCGCTATTAGGTTTAGCCCATGACAGGATCCAAGACGGCGTTCATCACGGGTGCGACGGAAGGCATTGGCCGGGCCATCGCATTTGCGCTCGGGCGGCAAGGGTATCGCATCGGGGTCTGTGCCCGGAACGATGCCCGGGTCGAACTGCTACTGACGGAACTCCAGGCCCAGGGGATCGATGCCGCCGGGGCGGCTGGCGACGTCGGCAACGAGCGCGACGTCGCCAGCGTGGTCGAGCAGGTGCAAGGGACCCTGGGATCCATCGAGGTACTCATCAACAACGCCGGGATTGCCATCCTGCGGCCGTTCGACGACATGACGGCGGAGGACTGGGACGCCACGATGGGGACGAACGTCCGCGGTATGTTCCTGGTGACCAAGGCCGTGCTGCCCTCCATGCGCCGGCGGCGACACGGCACCATCGTCAATCTCGCCAGTCTGGCCGGCCGGAACGGCTTCGTGGGCGGGACAGCCTATTGCGCCTCGAAGCACGCCGTCCTGGGATTCAGCCGGGCGCTCATGCTAGAGGTGCGTGAGGACGACATCCGCGTCATCGCGCTCTGCCCCGGCTCGGTGGACACACCCCTCTTGCGGAACCAGGGCATGCTGCAGCCCGACCCCGATCGCATCCTCCGTCCCGAGGACGTCGCCCAGGTAGTTTCCGACGTCCTGGCCATGCCGGACGGTGCCATGGTCAGCGAATTGGATCTGCGTCCAACCAACCCCTGACCGGAAAGCGACGTGGCTGGCGTTCGCATCACACGTTGTATCTGTCGTCAAGTTCCCTTCACCGAGTTGCTGCCGCTGG
>JAZFYL010000123.1:0-13314 GCA_036443495.1 Gemmatimonadales bacterium
TCGACAACCGAACCGGTAAAAGCTACGAACTTCCCATCACCGATGGTACGGTGCGCGCCATGGATTTCCGGCAGATCAAGACGTCGGAGGACGATTTCGGGCTCATGACGTATGACCCCGCCTTCACGAATACGGCCTGCTGTAGAAGTGCCATCACCTTCATCGACGGCGAGCGCGGCATCCTGCGCTATCGCGGATATCCGATCGAAGCTTTGGCCGAGCAGTGCAACTTCCTGGAAGTGGCCTACCTGCTCCAGGAGGGCGACCTGCCGACCGCGGAGCAGTTGCTCAAGTGGACGAACGACGTCAAGTACCACACCTACGTACATACCAAGGTCCTCAAGTTCCTCGAGGGCTTCCTCTATGACGCCCACCCGATGGGCATGCTGCTGGGCGCGGTGGGAGCCCTGTCGACCTTTTACCCCGACGCCAAGGAAATCCAGAACCCGGCCAACCGGTATCTCCAGCGGACCCGGCTCATGGCGAAGATTCCCACCCTGGCCGCGTTCGCGTTCCGGCACGTGCGGGGACTGCCCTTCGTGTTTCCGGACAACGATCTCGATTACATCGGCAATTTCGTCAACATGACGTTCAGCATCGGCGGCAAGCACGAACCCAACCCGGTGCTGCAGCGGGCGCTGGAGATCCTGTTGATCCTTCACGCAGACCACGAGCAGAACTGTTCGACCAGCGCGGTCCGGTTTGTCGGCTCCTCGCACGTCGACCCCTTCTCGGCCGTCTCCGCGGGGATCGCCGCGCTATATGGGCCGCTTCACGGCGGGGCCAACGAAGCCGTCCTCGGCATGCTGGACGTCATCGGTGACAAGGCCAGCATTCCTGCCTATATCGAGCGCGTGAAGCAAGGCGAGATGCGCCTGATGGGATTCGGACACCGGGTCTACAAGTCGTACGACCCCCGGGCCAAGCTCATCAAGAAGGTCGCCGACGATGTCTTCGAGCAGACCGGACTCAATCCGAAGTTGGAAATCGCGCTCGAACTCGAGCGAATCGCGCTGCAAGATGAGTACTTCGTCGGCCGGAAGCTGTACCCCAACGTCGATTTCTACTCGGGGCTGATCTACCAGGCGATGGGCTATCCCACGGACTATTTCACCGTCCTGTTCGCCATCGGGCGGATGCCGGGATGGCTGGCCCAATGGGAGGAAATGCTGCTCGATCCGGAGCAGAAGATCGCCAGGCCCCGACAGATCTACACCGGCCCCGAAATCCGGGAATTCGTGCCGATCGCAGAGCGCGGCTAACGGACACATGACGAGGGGTGGGGTTTGAGTCCGGCGCGAACCTACCCTCGCCCCCGGCGACCCGATCCAGCCGTAACAGTACTCCCCCACTCCCTACTCCCTACTCACTCCTCCCTACAAGGTAGGTATAGCCTTCCAGGCCGTCGACGTAGTCAGCGATGAACCGGTTCGCCTCGGAGCGGCTCAAGTCGGGCGCAGCCAGGACTTTCCGCCGGTAGGTGGACAGCAACTCGGCCGGGTCATACTGCACGTACTTCAAGACCTCGGTCACCGTATCGCCGCGGACCAGGTTGGTGACCTCATAGCCATCGTCGGTGATGCGGACGTGGACCGCGTTGGTGTCGCCGTAGAGGTTGTGGAGATCGCCCAGGATTTCCTGATACGCCCCCACCAGGAAGATCCCCAGGACGTAGGGGTCCCCCTCGTTACGTTCGTGCAACGGAAGGCTGCTGCGCCCGGACAAGCCGCCGGGGAACCGGGCGATGTACCCGTCGGAGTCGCAAGTGATGTCGTGTAGCGTCCCCCTGCGAGTGGGTCGCTCCGTCAACCGGTGGACAGGCATGACCGGGAAAACCTGCTCGATGGCCCAGCTGTCCGGCAGGCTCTGAAACACCGAGAAATTACAGAAGTACCGATCGACCAGGACCCGCTCGGTGTATTGCCTGATCTCATGAAAGGCCGGGTCAGCCCCCACGACCTGGCGGACGGCGTTCAGCGTTGCCAAGTAGAGTTGATCGGCCCGGGCCAGGTCGGGCAGGCTCAGCACGCCCGCGTCGAACAACTCCCGAGCCCGATCTTTGGCAAACACGACGTCGTGGTAGACTTCCGCCGCCCGTTCGAGGGTGACATCGGCCAGACTCTCCTCCATCTCCTGCAGGAGCGGATGCGCGTCAGTTCCGAGCCTGGGGCGTTCCGGCACTGAAGGCGTCTCCACGTCGATGACATCCACCAGCAGGACAGCATGGTGAGCCGTGACGGCACGGCCCGACTCCGCAATGATATCTGGCATGGGGACGTCCGCCGCCCGGCAAACGGTGCCCAGGGTGTACACCACGTCGTTGGCGTACTCCTGAACGGAATAGTTCACACTGGCGGCATGGGTCGACCGGGAACCGTCATAGTCCACCCCCAGGCCGCCACCAACATCGACGTGGGTAACGGGGAATCCCATCCGCCGGAGTTCGGTGTAGTGCCGGGCGATTTCCTCCAGCCCGATCTTGATGGTGCGAATATCGGTGATCTGGGATCCCAGATGGAAATGCACCATCCGCAGGAGGTGCTCTTGGCCTCCCGCCTTCAGACGATCCAGCAGTTTGACGAGACCCGCGGCGCTCAGTCCGAACTTCGACTGCTCTCCCCCGCTCTTGGCCCAACGGCCCGCCCCAGTCGCGCTCAGTTTGATCCGGACCCCCATCCTCGGGGTCACCCCGATTTCCTCGGCTACAGCCAGGAGGGTGTCCAGCTCACGCAACTGTTCCAGGACCACGAACACTTGGTGTCCCACGCGTTGCGCCGAGAAGGCCAGACGCATGTATTCGGCGTCCTTGTACCCATTGCAGACGATCGCGTGACCGGGGTCGCCACTCATCCCCAGCACCGCTTGGAGTTCGGCCTTGCTGCCGCACTCGAGGCCCACTCCGAAGGGCGCCCCGAACTCGAGGATCTCCTGCACCACGTCGCGTTGTTGATTGACCTTGATCGGATACACCAGGTTATACCGACCGCTGTAGTCGAATTCCGCGATGGCGCCGGCAAACGCGTTCGCCATGTCGGTGATCCGGGTCCGCAGGATGTCCGAGAAGCGCAGCAGAACCGGCAGACCGATGCCCTGTTCCGTCAGGTCGACCGCCAGCCGGTGCAGGTCGAGTCCCGCAGCCTCGTTAGCCGAGCCGTGAACCGTCACGTGGCCTGCAGCATTCACGCGGAAAAACCCGAGTCCCCACTGCCGCATGCCGTAGAGCGTCTCGGCCTCGGACGGACTCCAGGCCGTGTGAGCGGCCGTCGCTGCGACGGAAGTCGGAGTCAGGGTGGAGATGATACGCTCCTGATGGTGAGGTCGATCAATCTACGTAGGGCGCGCCGTTCTGGATACCGGCCCCTTGCTTCGTAGCCACGACCCCATTATTCTTCGGCCAGTTACAGAGCATAGCCCGCAAGGGCCCCAGGAATTCCGGCCTGGGTGAGCAACCCGGAATCGTAACTCCCGGATCCGCTTTCTGCGGTCCGGGCGTTTTGCTTTAGGCCCCCGGCGATGAGATCGGGGTGAGACCGGGGCCGGAAGCAAGCTATATTTGCACCTCACACCTGGATCGGGGACGGGGGTACTCAAATGGGGTCGTCATTCACCATCGGCAGGTTTGCGGGCGTCGACCTCAAGATCCACGTCACCTTCCCGCTGCTCCTGTTGTGGTACGGCTTCCAATACTATCAATTTGGCGGCTTTCCGGCCGCAGCGAAGATCGTCATCCTGGTTCTGGCCGTCTTCTTCTGCGTCGTCTTGCATGAGTTCGGGCATGTCCTGATGGCCCAACGTTTCGGAATCGGAACGCGCGATGTGGTGCTGCTACCCATCGGTGGAGTGGCGCGTCTGGAGTACTTCCCCACCAAACCACGCCAGGAGTTGCTGATCGCCCTGGCTGGACCGGCAGTTACCCTGGCCATCATTCTGGTTCTCTATGTCGTCGTTAAGCTGCTTGACGGGATCGATGTCCCCTTGACCTCGTTTCAAGTGGGACAGGGATTCCTCTTCAACCTGCTGGTAGTGAACGTCTACATCCTCTTGTTCAATTTGATCCCCGCCTTTCCCATGGACGGCGGACGGGTCCTGCGTGCGGCATTGGCCAGCAAGATGGGACTCGTTCGGGGTACCCGGATCGCCGCGACGGTGGGCAAGGCCCTGGCGGTGCTCGGCGGTGTGTATGCCGTCTACCCGGCCCTGTCGGGGCGTCCCATCAGCTGGATTCTGCTGCTCATCGCGGCCTTCGTGTTCATGGCAGCCAGTGGAGAGACCGCGGCGGTGGAGGGCCGGGCGCGATTCGATGCGGGCCACCGGCCGGACGGGCCCTAACACGCCGGATCGATGTCCAACGCCTTCGACACCTACGAGAAGATCACCGAAATCGACGCACCCGCCGAGGCGGTCTACCAATGGCACACGCGCCCGGGTGCGGTGGCGCGCCTCGTCCCCCCCTGGTCCGGCATCAGACTGATCGAAGCTCCCGCGACCCTGGTGGAAGGCGCGCTGACCACCCTGTCGGTTGCCCTCGGCCCTAGCCGCTCGAAGTGGATCCTCGAGTATCGCAATGTCGACCCGGGCCGTTCGTTCCAGACAGCCCAACGCTCCGGGCCGTTCGCCCATTGGATCCACACCCACCGGTTCGAACCTGCCGGCGATCGCTGCCGGCTCATCGATCGCGTCGAATACGCTCTGCCGGCGACGACCGTCGGCCGGGCCGCCAGCCAGTGGGTACCGGGCCGCCTCGAACGCACTTTTCGGTATCGGCACGACGTTACGCGCGAGGATGTCACCGCGCACCGGCGTTACGCCACCTCGCCCAGGCTCACGGTAGCGATCACGGGCGCGAGTGGGCTCATCGGCCGCACCATGTCCTCGTATCTCGAGGCCGCGGGACACCGTGTTCGACCGGTCGTTCGCAGCACGCCCCGGAACAATCAGATCGGCTGGCACCCCGATTCCGGCGCGATCGACCAGGCGTCGTTCGAGGGGTTGGACGCCGTAATTCACCTCGCAGGAGAGAACGTCGCGGCACGGCGCTGGACCACCCGCCAGATGGCGAGGATCCGGGAAAGCCGCACAACCGGCACCCGACTGCTGGCGGAGACGCTCGCTGGACTGGAGCGGCCACCGCGAATCCTCGTCAGTGCCTCGGCCATCGGCTACTACGGCGATCGCGGCTCGGAAGAAATCGACGAAGACACCGGCCCGGGCGAAGGGTTCCTGGCGGACGTGGCTGAGGAGTGGGAGCGCAGCACCGACCCCGCTGCCGATGGTGGCATCCGCACCGTGCTGACCCGCTTCGGGGTTGTTCTCTCTCCCTCCGGAGGAGCACTGGCCAAGATGCTCCCGCCGTTCCGGGCCGGCCTGGGCGGGCGGCTGGGCAGTGGCAGACAGTGGATGAGCTGGATCTCCCTGGACGACGTCCTGGGCGGCCTGGAGTCGGTCCTCTTCGACGAGAATCTGTCCGGCCCCGTCAACCTGGTTGGCCCGGCCCCCGTCACCAACGCCGACTTCGCGAAAGTGTTGGCCGGTGTGCTGTGCCGCCCCGCTTTGTTGCCTGTTCCATCCGTGGTGCTGCACGCGACACTCGGCCTCATGGCGGACGACCTGCTGCTCGCCAGCACCAGGGTGGTGCCGCGGCGTCTTCGCGAGTCGGGGTACGTCTTCCGGCATCCGAACCTCGAGACCGCCCTGCGCCATGTGCTCGGAAGAGCCGGGGCGAGCGAGCGGCCCGGGGTATGAGCGGGATGACGACTTGGGCCTCGTGCCCAGGGATGGCGGAGACGCCGTGGTGACGCGACCAGCGGTCGTTCTGTTGAGTGGCGGCCTCGACTCGGCGGTCACCTTGGCCCTCGCGCGCCATCAGGGGTTCACGGCCTACGCGATGAGTTTCCGGTACGGTCAGCGCCACCAGGTCGAGCTTTCGTGCGCCGCCAAGGTGGCGGCGGCACTCGGGGCGACCCGGCATTTGACCATCGACATCGACCTCCTAGCCATAGGCGGGTCTGCCCTGACCAGCGATCTAGCCGTTCCCAAGGACCGCCCGCAGGCAGACGTCGGGGAGGACATTCCCATCACCTACGTGCCGGCGCGCAACACGATCTTCTTGAGTTTCGGTCTTGCTTGGGCGGAAGTGCTGGGCGCCCATGACCTGTTCATCGGCGTCAACGCCCTCGACTACAGCGGGTACCCCGACTGTCGGCCGGAGTACATCTCCGCCTTCGAGCGGATGGCACGGCTTGCCACACGGGCCGGGGTCGAAGGCGCCGTGTTGACGGTCCACGCGCCGTTGATCGACATGTCCAAACAGGCGATCATCGCCCGCGGGCTGGAGTTGGGGATGGATTTCTCGCTCACGTCGAGCTGTTACGACCCGACCCCGGAAGGGTTGGCTTGCGGGCGGTGCGATGCGTGTCGCCTGCGGCTCAAGGGGTTCGCAGAGAACGGCATCTCCGACCCCGTGGGATATGATCGGGCATCGGAGCGAGCAGGCCCTTCGTGACGTACAGCGTCAAAGAGATTTATTACACCCTCCAGGGGGAGGGAGCACACACCGGGCGGGCGGCGGTATTCTGCCGGTTCGCCGGCTGCAACCTCTGGACAGGGCGCGAAGCAGACCGGGAAACCGCCGTATGCCGGTTTTGCGATACCGACTTCTTCGGTACCGATGGGCCGGGCGGCGGCAGGTTCGGAACCGCCTCGGATCTGGCCCAGGCTATCCAGAACGTTTGGCGCACAGGAAGTGGATGTGACACCGGGTTCGTGGTATGTACTGGCGGGGAACCGTTACTGCAGTTGGATGGGGAGTGCATCGACGCGCTGCATGATCGCGGGTTCCTGGTTGCGGTCGAGACCAACGGGACCTTGCCGGCACCGGCCGATCTCGATTGGACCTGTGTCAGCCCCAAGGCCGGGGCGGATCTGGTGCTCGATCGTGGTGACGAACTCAAATTGGTGTACCCCCAGCCAGATGCGCCGCCGGAACGATTTGCCAATTTGAGCTTCGAGCATTTCTTTTTGCAACCTATGGACGGACCCGATCGAGAGCTGAACACGAGACTGGCGGCGGAGTACTGTCTGCGTCACCCGCCCTGGCGCCTGAGCCTGCAAACGCACAAACTGATTGGGCTCCCCTGACCTCCGGCGGAGGTGCGTCCATGTCGAATCCCGGATATAGTGACCCGATCGACCACGCGTTCTCGTTTGTGGCCAAGTACCATCCCGACCCGACCGGCTACGGTCCCACGACGACCAACCGACCGGCCAATGTTGCGGTCACCCTTGCCCGCTACGGCTGCGATGAGCCGACCATCGTCGCCGGTATCCTGCTGAGCCTGGTGGCGGACCAGCCCGCTGCCAACCGCCAGACGATCGAAGACAAGATCAACGAGAAGTTTGGTCCGGCCGTGTCCGTCAGCGTGCGCGATGCCACCGAACCCCTGTTCGACCCCCAGGGGCGCCAGCGGGCCTGGCGTACCGTCAAACAGGAATTCCTGGTGCGTCTGCTCGACGCCGATCCCCGGGCGCTCGACCTGGTCTCGGCCCGCGAGATCCACTGGTGTGGGTCGGCGCTGACGATCATCCGGCGCCTGGGACCGGAATATCTCCCCAGCAGCCACGGGGTGACGCTCAACGACTTGGAATGGTGGTACGCTTCGCTGGTGGAATTGCTGGCGGCCCGAGCCGAGTGGCGGCGACGAGACATGCTGGAGCAACTGCGAGCGACGAGCGCAGCGGTCGCGCGGGCGGTGCGGAAATCGTGACGGAACAGGTGACCTGCATCACGTTGGTCTGGAAACACACTCCCCATTATATATAAGGCCTATGGGTTCGACTCCAACACCTTCAGCATTCGCCAATCTGCCCACCGCTTTTGCCGCAGCGTGCCGGGTTTCCCGCTCCGACACTGAGCTGTTCGAACGCTGCCGCGAGGTACTCGTGCGTCGCTTCCACAGCGAGCAGATCTGGCTTTGCTCGAACAATCCCGTCGACGGCATCCGCTCCGTAGGGCCAAGCGAGAATCAGGATGGCGCCGTTCAAGTTGCTCAACTGTCGAGCGGCGAGGCGGAGGTCACGATCCGGGCGGAGCCCGGCGTCGCCAATCTCATACGCGGCGAAGCCATGCCGATCGCGGTAGGACTCGCAGTCGTGTTTGAATTGCGCAGCGTCCTGGCCGACCGGCAGGCTTCCCTGGAAGATGCCTTCTTTCAGCTTCGGGCCCTGCGGCAGGTAACCCGGCTGCTCTCCTCGGTGAACTCCGCGGAGGAGACCGAGCGGCTCATCCTCGACTTCATGGCGGAAGTATTCTTCACCTCGTGGGCCTGCCTCTATCGGCCGTCGGGGAAGGAGTTCGTTGCGGCGGCTTTTCGCCGCCGGGATGAGGCCGCGGCGCCCGATCCGATCCCCCTTGCCGAGCTGGAGAAAGCGCTGCCCCCCGGGAGCCTGGTGACCACCAGTGATGATGTGGCGCTTGCGGCTCTCCTTCCGGCCGACACGCAACTGGTCATTCCACTCGACGCCGGCACGGAACGCCTCGCCGTCCTGGCGTTCGGTGCACGCTCGAACGATCGGCCCTATGGACGCGCGGAACACGAACTGGCAGCAACACTGGCATTCGCCGCCGCGATCGCCCTCAAGAATGCCGAGTTGGTGGAACGTCTGCATAGCGCCGCCACGACGGATGAACTCACCGGGTTGTACAACCGCCGTGCCCTGGAAGAACGGTTGGAGACGGAGTTGTCCCGGGGCAGGCGCCACGATCTGCACACCTCCGTGGTTCTCATCGACATCGATTTCTTCAAGCCCATCAACGACACTCTGGGGCATGCGGCGGGCGACCGGCTACTGGTGCTATTGGCGGAAGTGCTGCGCGAGCAGTGCCGGACCCTCGATATCGTCGGCCGTTTGGGTGGCGACGAATTCCTGGTCGTCCTGCCCATGACCAGCGCACCCGAGGCGATGGTCTTCGTGCGACGGGTGCAGGGAAAGGTGGCTGAGATCGGCAAGCAATATCCCGAATTCGGGCAGCAGACCATCAGCCTGGGAGTGGCCGAATCGCCCAAACACGGAGACAATGTCGGCTCGATCATGGCCTCGGCGGACGCCGCATTGTATCAGGCGAAGCGCTCCGGACGGAACACCGTCGCGGTGGCCGCCGACGTGCCCTGATCGGAGCATTACCCTACCTCCCATGCCCGATCCCCAATTCATTCTCCTGGGCGACGCCATCTGGCTGGACTTCGTGAACACGGCCGAAGGTCGGACTCCGTACGCGGTCGACCGGTTGAACGATGGTGGCGCCTATCACCGCTGGGCCAAGGCACAAAACCTCGAATCGGACGTCGACACCGTGCCCTGGCAGGACGTGCTCGATTTTCGAGAAACCCTCCAGGCGTTGGCGTCCGCGCTTGCCGGCGGGCGCCAGGCGACCGCGTCCGGCGTGGAGTTGGTCAATCAAATCCTCTCCCGGACGGAGGGGCACGATCAGTTGACCCGCACCAGCGGAAAATGGCAAATCCGCTTCACACCGCGGAATCCCACTCGCGCCAGTGATGCGATCGCACGCTCCGTCGCGGCGACCTTGACGGACCCCGCCAAGAAAGTACGTCGGTGCTCGGCTGAGGGGTGCACCCTTTTCTACATCGACAGCAGCCCGGGCCAGACCCGGAGCTGGTGCAGCGTCGAACCGTGCGGCCAACGCAGTCGGCTCGAGCGACGTCGCAGTCTCCAGTAACGCCTTCGAGCCAGATCGACCCCGAACCCTCCCGGCCATGAGCACCTTCAGCCAAACCCAGTACTTCGACGCCGTGAGTGCCGGGCTGGGGCCTCGATACCATCTCGAACGCATGGTGGCCACGTCATCGGAACGCGTGCTGTTTCTGGCCTTCGATCGGGTCCTGCACCGTCGGGTCAGCTTGCGGGCCCAGGTCGACCCGACATCGCCCACCCGCCCGTGGTTCCTGCGCGAAGCGGAAACGTTGGCCCGACTCGACCACCCGGCCATACGCCACGTTTACGACGCCGGCGTAATCGATGGCCTGGCCTATCGGGTGGGTAACTGGATTGACGGGGAAAGCCTCGACGATGCCGTGGCCCGGAGCCCCCGACCCATACCGGCGGTGCTCGGATTCGCCCGGGACGTTCTGAGCGCCATGCAACACGCCCACGAGCGAGGCATCGTGGTCCGGCGCATCGCGCCCGACGCGGTGCTTACCAACAGCATCGGCCGTTCGACCATTACCGACCTTCGATTCGCGGGCCCCAACATCGACACGATCCCGCCGGATGTCACGCCGAGCGACCTGGAGTTCATGGCCCCCGAAACCAGGAACGGAGAGTTGGGTGATACCGCCAGTGATGTCTACGCCGCCGGAGCGATCCTCTACTTTGCCGTGACCGGTGTCCGGCCCCCGCTCGCTTCACGGGACTTGGTGGCGCCCACCGAGTTGCGTCCGATATGCCCGCAAGTGATCGAGCGCATCTTGTTGCGAGCGCTGCAATACGCACCGGAGGACCGCTTCTTCTCCACCGGCGAGATGTTGGAGCACTTTAGCGCCGAGGCAGGGGCGTTCGACTCGTCATGGACGGGGCCTGCCTCAACGGGCGAGGTCGCGGCCATCGAGGACCCCTCCGTCTGGGAGAGGCGTCTGCGACGTGCCCTCGGTGACGACTACGAACTCCTGAACCTCCTAGGGGCAGGTGGGTTCGGGCGGGTGTACCGCGTCCGTGACCTCCACCTCGAACGCGAAGTGGCGCTCAAGGTGCTGCACCCCAGTCTCACCACCGACCCCTCGGGTGTCGAGCGGTTCCGCCGCGAGGCACAACTCGCCGCCGGGCTTCATCACCCCAACCTGGTCAACATCTTCGATATCGCGAGCCGGGCAGGTCTCCTGTGGTACACCATGGAATTGGTACACGGACCGAACCTGGCACAACTCGTGGAGCGCGAGGGACCGCTCCCTCTCGATGTGGTCCTCAGGCTTCTCCGCGAAGCGATCTCCGCCCTCTCGCATGCCCACAACGCCGGGTTGGTCCACCGGGACATCAAGCCCGAGAATATGCTGCAGGATACCGACGGCGGCCTGCGCATTACCGACTTCGGTCTCGCCCTGGCGCTCCGGGGACAAACCTCCTTCGGCGGCGCTACCAGCCGCAGCGGAACTCCCCAATTCGCTTCCCCGGAACAATTGCTCGGGGAGCAGGTAGACCAACGTACCGACATCTATAGCCTCGCCGCCGTGGCGTACTTCGTCTTGCTCGGACATGCCCCGTTCGCTGGGTCCACACCGGAACAGGTCCTCGCCAAACAGACCAACGACGTTATCCCGTCGTTACATTCTGAACGGCCGGATGTCAGCCGCGAGCTGGAGCGCGCCCTGCACCGTGCGCTCCTCAGTGACCCTGCCAAGCGCTACGCCTCCGCGGCCGAGTTCTACCAGGCGATTCATCAGGCTACCGTGGCGCAACGGAAGCGCCCCGTCGAATGGCCCTCGGTGCCGGCATGGTTGCGCCGATCCGACTCTTGACTCCGTGGCACGGTCATGCAACTTTGTTCGGGCTTTTTTTTGCCCGGGTAGGCGGAGGGTGCCTACTTCGGGAGGGGACCTGCGCACATTGCCGAGTCCTCCCGGCCGTCCGTTAGGCAGGCGGTCGGTGGGTGTCTGGACTGATTCCAGGCACCAATCGCATGACCCATTACCGGAGTTGTTCTATGTCGCGCACGACTGGTACGGTGAAGTGGTTCAATGATTCGAAGGGGTTTGGATTCATCTCCCCGGAGAACGGTGACCGGGATTGCTTTGTGCACCACAGCTCGATTCAGGCTGAGGGCTTCCGCAGCCTGAGCGAAGGAGACAAGGTGGAGTTCGACATGGTCGAAGGGGCCAAGGGGCCGTCGGCCGAGAATGTCAGCAAGGCCGAATAGCCGGGCGGCCGTGTGTTGAACGGGTAAGCCAAACGGGCCGCTCCTCGGAGTGGCCCGTTTGTCGTTCCCCGGGGGGGGGAGGGGGAGCCAGCCGCCGGCCACTACTTGTGGCGATAGACGACGCGGCCGCGCGTGAGATCGTATGGTGACAAGATGACGGTTACCCTGTCGCCCTCGAGAACCCGGATCTTGAACTTGGCCATCTTGCCCGCGGCGTAGGCCAACACCTCGTGGTCGTTTTCCAACAAGACTCGGTAGTTCCGGTCGGGGAGGACCTCCGTCACGACCCCTTCCATCTCAATGCCTTCTTCTTTCGCCATCCACGCTCCCCGGGGAACTCGATGAATCCATGACTTGCGGCCGGCCTGCCGATCGTGCCAAACGGCTCAATCTCGTCACTTCGCCGCAAAACCGCAACAGCCCCGACTACGACGCGTCCCGATGGGACGCGATCTCGTCCTCGACCAGGGCGACGAGTTCGCCCATCCTCCCGGCATCGAACACCACCTCGGCGCCTGCCGTCCGGTACATCTCCGGGAGGGAGACCGTGGCCCCGAGCGCCAGCGCCTGCCGGTAACGGTGGACCGCTTCGTCCCAATCCCGATGGCTGTTCTGCCACACCTGCAATGCCCCCAACTGGGCGATTCCGTATTCGATGTAGTAGAACGGGTAAAGAAAAATGTGAATCTGTCGGTACCACCGGGCGATCCGTTCCTGTTCCAGCCCCGACCAATCCACCACGGGATCGAAGCGGCTCCGAATCGACAGCCAGGCCTCATCCCGAGCCGCTGCGTCACCGCCATTGCCGCTGGTGTAGATCCACGATTGAAAGGCGTCAACCGAAGCCACGTGGGCGAGCGTCAGCAAGATGTCCTCCAGGTGCTCCACCCAGGCGTGCCGGAATTCCGCTTCGGTGAGGAATCCGCCCGCCATGGCCAACTTGGGAGCGGCCAGCAGTTCCAAGGACATGGAAGCCAGCTCGGCGATCTCTGCACCGGGGTACCGTTGCCACACGAGCGGAAGTTTGTGGGAGGCGAACGCATGGAAACTATGGCCGGCCTCGTGCAACAGGGTGCGCACGTCGTCCATCACGCCCGCGGCATTCATGAAAATGAACGGACGACCCCGATCGTGTAGCGTATCGCAGTAACCCCCGGGTGCCTTGCCTCTGCGGCTGTCCAGATCGAGTAGCTGCTCGTCGATCATGACCTGGAACTCACGCCCGAAGTCCGGGGCGATTGCCTCGAAGATCCGGGCCGCTTTGGCGGCCAGCTCATCGGCAGTTTCGAAGGGCCGCACCGGTGGCCGGCTGCGCGGGTCGACGGCGAGGTCCCACGGACGGAGCTGCGCCACCTCCAGCATCCGCCGGCGCGTCGCGAGCAGCCGGCCCA
>JAZFYL010000124.1:0-4267 GCA_036443495.1 Gemmatimonadales bacterium
CTAGAACAGCAGCCCACCCGTGAGAATGACCTGCTCTCCGCCGCCAACTTCCACACGAAGCTCGGCGAACGGGGTCATGGGTCCAGTGTGGAATGCCATGCCACCCAGGATGTTCAGGCCCAGGCGAGTATCGGAAACTCCAGATCCCTGGATGCTGGCCGACGCATGTGCCAGGTGGAGTCCTGTGCCGACGTACGGACCGAACATAGGATTGCTTATGGCGAAATCGTACTTCAGATTGCCGTTGATCTCCCAGTAGTTCACGTCGACTCCCGACACGCTGCTCGGGAAGTAGAGATCGAACGACCCGATGAATTGGATCTGATTCAGGTTCGGCAGCCCTACCTGCACCCGGGCTCCGAGGCCAAGGTCCGCGTCATCGGCGTACCCCACTTGACCCCCGAAACGAACCTGGGCATGAAGGTTTGTTGCCCCCAGCATCCCGACCACACCAATCATGAGGAGAAGTCGCTTGCGCATCGGTTCCAGCTCCTGTTGAGGACGTGAGGGCCCGGCCTTCCACCGGGCTCTGCGGCGCATTTCCAGGAGCAACTCCGGTGCCTGCGAGTAGGGCCTGTTGCCGGGAGCCATAACGATCTGTGGGTTAATGGGTTAGCTCCAAGGTCCAAGCAGCTGCCAATACATCTCCGACCCACTCCCCGACCCCTATTCGGGTCAAATCCCATGATTCGGGCGAAGCGCCTAGCTGGATTGGCTCCTCCCAATCCTGACCGCTCGACACCGCGCCATCGCGGCCCAGCTCCTGGCTTCCTGGCCTCCCGCCCGCTAGTTTCCTCCGATCCCCAACCGAGGCTCCATTCCATGCCAAGATTTCGCATCGCCCTGGCCGCGATTGCCGTATTTGCTGTGCCCGCCTTCGCCCAAGGCGGCAACCAGGGCCGTATCGAGGTCACGCCCGCGTCCGTCGAACTCAAGTCCGGCGAGACCCTCGACCTCCAGGCCACCGCCTACGATTCCTCCGGCAACGTCCTCGACGTCACGGTGCTGTTCTTCTCCCGAACCCGCGGCCGCCTCGTCGTTTCCCGCGAGGGACACGTCGAAGCCTCCAAGGGTGGCGAGTACGAAGTGTTCGTCTTCGTCCGCGAACCGCGGATCATTCAACGCATAACCATCACCGTCGAGTACCCACCCCTCCGGGAAGTGGCGATTACCGGCGAGGTGCCCCGCATATTCGTCGGATCCGTGGTGCGGCACAGCGCCCGCGTGTACGACATGGCCGACGACAAGCGAAACCTGCGGGTGGACTGGACCACCAGCGATCCGGCGATCGCCACCGTGGACCGGTTCGGCGTGGTGTCTGGCCGCGCACCCGGCGACGTGACTATCACCGCGTCAGCCGAGGGTATCTCCAGCGAGCTGACCTATACCGTCGAACCCGATCCGATCCGCACCTTCACGGTCGAGTCTAGTGCCGACCTCGGCCAGACCGGCGACGTGATTCACTTCACCACCCAGGAGTTGGACGGCTCGGGTCAGCCCATCGCAGACGTCCCGGTCGAGTTCACCCTCCTGGCAACGCCGGAGGACACGGTCGTGGCGCAGTCCCCGGTGGCCGAGATCGACAGCAAGGGGCGATTCGTGGCGGAGAAGGGTGGCATCTACACGATCGTGGCGATGGCCGCCGGGCATACCGCCCAGCACACCGTCGAGATCACCCCACGCCACGTCTCGCGTGAGGTCAAGCTCGTCGGCCGCGCCCCGGTCACGGACGTGCGCACCTCCGATCTGTGGATCTGGCAGGGGGTCGACGGCCGGGACTACGCCATCACCGGCACCCACGGCGCCGCCGGCGCCACCTACTTCTGGGACGTGACCGACCCGGCCAACCCGGTCATGACCGACAGCCTCGTGGTGGACGCCCGCACCACCAACGACGTCAAGCTGACAGCCGACGGCACCGTGGCGATTATCACGCGCGAAGGGGCCTCCGACAGGAAGAACGGGATCGTCATCGTCGACGTGACCGATCCGCGAAACGTGGAGATTCTCTCGACTTTCGACGACGAACTGACTGGCGGCGTCCACAATGTCTTCGTTTATGAGCGACACGTCTACGCGGTCAATAACGGACGCCGATTCGACGTGATCAACATCGAGGATCCGACCAATCCGTTCCGGGTAGGACGCTTCGAGTTGGATACTCCCGGCCACGCCATCCACGACATATGGATCGTGGACGGTATCGCCTACACTTCCAACTGGTCCGACGGTGTGGTGCTGATCGACGTCGGCAACGGAGTCGCCGGCGGCAGTCCGTCAAACCCGGTCAAGATCGCCCAGTACGCCGACTACCGCGGCGCTACGCACGCGGCGTTCCCCTATCAGAGCCCCACGGGCAAGTTCTACGTCTTCATGGGTGACGAGATCGGCCGGGCCGGTTTCGACGGCCAGTTGGAGGGAACGCCAAGCCGTATGGCGGGCTACGTCCACATCGTGGATTTCACCGATCCGATGAATCCCGAAGAGGTTGCCCGGTACGAGGTACCCGAGGCGGGTTCGCACAATTTGTGGATCGAGGACGATATTCTCTACGCCGCCTTCTATAACGGCGGGCTCAGGGTGGTGGACATCTCGGGCGAGCTCAAGGGCAACCTGGGAAGCCAGGGTCGTGAGATGGCCCACTACCTGTCGTACGACCCCGACGGCAAGGTGGCCAACTCGGCCCAGGTGTGGGGTCCGCAGCCGTATAAGGGCAACCTGTTCTTCAGCGACTGGAACAGCGGTCTCTGGGCGGTGAAGGTCGAGTCGCCCGAGCCGGCAACGCCGTAGTGCTCCGCTGGCTGCTGGTGAGCTTCCTGCTGGCTGCGCCCACCGCTCCGGCGGTGGGTGTGGCGCAGGAATCCTCTTACCTCTTTTATGTGGCCTCCGAGTCGGAGGATGAAGTCTCGCTGATGAGGTTCACACCGGGCCGGGGATTGGTGCAAGACAAGGTGATCCCGGTCGATGTGTGGCCGGCGGAGATCGAGGGCGCCCACGGCGTCTACGTAGACCCCTCCGGCGATTTCTGGTACCTCACCCTGGGGCACGGTTTCCCTTTCGGTTCGCTCACCCGATACACCACTGGCAGCGACACGGTCGTCTCCTCAACGACCCTGGGGATGTTTCCCTCGACCATTTCCATCACCCCCGGTGGCGGCTTGGTGTTCGCCGCCAACAGCGATTTCCACGGCGACAAGGTCCCCAGTACGATCTCGGTGATCGAGCCCGAAACGATGATCGAACTGGACAAGATCGAAACCTGTACCATGCCGCACGGGTCCCGCTTCAGTCCGGAAGGCAAGCACCACTACTCGGCGTGCATGGTGGACAACCAGCTGGTGGAGATCGATACCGATCGGCTGGTCGTCACTCGGCGCCTGAATCTGGCCGAGCACGGCACGGCCGGCGTGTGCTCGCCCACGTGGGTGACGCCCGTCCCCGATGGCACCCAGCTATTCGTCGCATGCAACAAGGGCAACGTTATTCTCGACGTCGACCTCGAAGCCTGGGAGGTGCAGCGTCGCATTCCGGCGGGAGGCGCTCCCTACAACATGGATCTGACCCCTGACGGCACCCGGCTCGTAGCCACGCTAAAGGGGAAGGCCGCTGTCGGTGTCTGGGATCTTGTCACCGGCCAACAACTTGCCGAGGTCCCCACCACCCGCAAGGTGACGCACGGCGTGATCGTATCACCCGACGGGAAGTACGCCTTCGTGACCGTCGAAGGCATCGGCGGACAGCCGGGGACTGTCGAAGTGATCGACCTGACCTCTTACCAAACTCTAGCCACGGCCGACGTCGGCAAGCAGGCCGGCGGCATCAGCTTCTGGCACATGGAGTAGCCCAGCGCGAGTAACCTTGCGGGTTCGATGTCGCCATTGTATACTTGTCGACGACTACAATGGAGACACCGAGGCGATGCCAACCAACATCATCATCGGCGAGTTCGAACAGCTTGTCCTCCTGGCGATCCTCCAGCTCGGGGACGACGCATACGCCATCGCCATCCGCGACAAACTCAGCACCATCGCCGGCCGAACTATCTCCCGGGGAGCGCTCTACCGTACTCTCGACCGCTTGGCCGAGAAAAGGCTCGTGGCCTGGGATCTGGAGGAAGACCAGATTCCCGAACGAGGCGGACATCCCCGGCGCCAGTTTGCCGCTACCGCCGAAGGCATCGCCGCGCTCAGGGAGTCGCGGGCGACGCTTTTGGAGCTGTGGACCGGTTTGGAAGAGGTGTTGCGCTAAATGCCTGCGTCAACCGCCT
>JAZFYL010000125.1:0-11297 GCA_036443495.1 Gemmatimonadales bacterium
CGGGGTCGGGATCGGTTCCATGATGTGCGCGTACCCGATGGCGAAACTGTCCTCGCCGTCGTACGGCACCGTCCCCGTGAGGCATTGGTAGGCCACGATTCCCAAGCTGTAGATGTCGCTCCGGCCATCGAGGTCCTGGGCCCGGGCCTGTTCCGGGCTCATGTAGTGCGGCGTCCCGATGGACATCCCCGTGCCGGTGAGCCGCTTGCTCGAGGCGGCCTTGGCGATTCCGAAGTCGGTCACCACACACGAACCGAATTCGTCGAAGATGAAGTTGTCCGGTTTGACGTCGCGGTGGACGATGCCGCGTTCCGCGGCGTGTCCCAGGGCGCCTGCCACTTCGATCAGCCAGCGGCGGATCTGGTCCGGGGGCATCCGATCCTGGCTCGCCATCAGGTCGGACAGCGAGCGGCCCCGCAGCAGCTTCATGACGAAATAGCTGATCCGGCCGGTTTGCCCCACCCGGTAGATCGGAATGATGTTGGGGTGTTCCAGTCCGGCCGCGGTCCGGGCTTCGCGTTCGAACCGCTCCACGAACTCCTTATCGAAGGAGAGCGACAGCGGCAGCACTTTGACCGCCACTTCGCGATCGAGTTGCCGTTCGCGGGCCAGATAGACGATCGCCATTCCCCCACGGCCCAACTCCTCGATCAGCTCGTACTCCTCGCCCAAAGCCTCCTTGGCCAGATCGAGTTCCGACAGGTCGCCCGAAAGGAGCGCCTGAATGGGAGTGGTGGGCGTGAGGCCCAGACCGCAGGAAGGACACGCTTTCCACGAGGGCTGGACCTCAGCCCCGCAGCGGGAACAGTTCATGGCCGAAGCTAGGGAGCCGCGGGTACCCGAGTCAAGGAGAAGCGCGCGCGCGCCCCTCGCTAGTCGGTCACCTCGAACCGTCGCGTGTGCTCGATGGACAGTCCCTCGGGGCCCTCCAGTGACAAGGTCAACCGGTAGGTACCGGGGTCGAGGTCCTGGAGGCCAAGCGTGCGACGCACCGGGGTAACCGCGCCGGCCCCCACTTGGGAGAACGTCAGGCTGATGCGTTTCCCACCGCCGCCGAAGAGGGAGCGGAGCAGTCCGCCTCCGGGCTTGACCACTTCAATTTCGGTGGTGTACTCGACGCCGGCGCTCAGGCCGTACAACTCGTAATACAGCTCCAGGTTCGAGGCCTGGGGGAATGTCTCGAGCGGGTTGAAGAACACACTGTCCGCGGAACCCGGCAGGCGCCACCCGAGGTTACCGCCCGCCCCCCGCAGGCCCAACACCGGCTCGCTCATCCGAACCGCGGACCCGGGGCCGGCAAACACCTCCACCGTGTCGCGGGGGAACAAGCCACCGGCGCTGCCGTTCAACACCGCCACGTGGACCTCCAACCGGCCGGGCGGCACGGGAACGGAGACCCGATCGAGGAAATAGCTAGCCCCCTGCGCGTCCGGCAGGCGCCACATGGTGGTGGAATCGACCCGCGCCACTGTCGTGCCGTCCGCATCCCGGATGACCACCCGGAGTTCGACTGGATAGGCGGTGTCCAGGGAATCGACTGGCTGCAGCTCGTCTACCGGAACGGCAATGGCTACATGGAGGAAATTACCCCGGCTGTTCCCCCCCGCGACGCTGATCTGGGCGATGGCGGTCAAGGTCCGATCGAAGGAGAGCGTGTAGCTGTCGGTGGTCGTGCCGACCGCGATGTTCTCCTTGCCCTGAACGAAGACTTCCTGGGCATAGCGGGTGAAGGTGGCGCTGCCCGCCGTGGCCAGGCGTGGCTCGAAATCGACCAGGAAATCCGTCCGGCCGGCGATGGGCAGATCGAGGGGGGTGGCCCGGAGTCGATAGTCGTAAGGGTCTTCGAGAGCGAGGAAGTAGAAGTCCCGTCGCCCATCCTCGAATTCGTAGCGCCACCCTTCCGCTCCGTAGGCGTTGGAATTGGGGACGATCAGCGGCCGGCGCATCGAGGGAGAGCCGTGCCGGACGAAGATCACCCCGCTGTCGTCGAAAGCTGTGTCGTTGGTGCGGTAGTACTCGCCGAAAACGTAGCGTCGTGTAAAAGGCGACCGGGGAAAGATCCGGCGTGCGGTTGCCAGGCGAGTGTAGTGCTCACGGATGCGGGCGCCCCGTCGCTGCAGCGCGGCGTCGTCACGGCTAATCCAAAAGGTACGCAGCCATGATACCCGTCCGTCTCCCGCGGTGGCGTCGAACCCCTGCAGAACGGTGTCGCTCACTATCGGGCTGAGGTCCTCGCGGTACCCCGCCACGCTGAGGGAGTCGTCCCAGGCGGCCCCGGCGTAGTAGGCGGTCCTGCCATCGAGCCCCACCAACAGGAAGCGGGACCGGGCCGTCTCCAGCAACGCCATCCCCGGGTCCCCGCCCAAGTCGCGGTATTCTTTGAACGCCCGGAGCGAAGCCTCGACGCTGCCGTACGATCGCTCCAACCGGCCGAGGTACAGATGGAAAAGCGGATCCTGGGCTGCTTCGGTCTCACTGCCCCTTCGAAACGCGTTGAGCGCCACCAGCGGGCGCTGGTTGATCTCCTGGTCCTCGTTAGTCTCCGACAGAGCAGTCAGGGCCGGCATGAAACCGGGATCCCGGCCGGCGGCGCCACTGAAGGCGTCGAAGGCCAGCGTGCGTTGATCGCGATCGAGCCAGGCGAACACCCCGAAGAGGACACTGCTCGGTCGTCGCGCCAACCCCTGCTCGGCCAGGCCCAGCCCGTACCAGCCGTAGGGCCAATCGGGGTCGAGCTCGACGGCCCATTCGAACTCGGAACCGGCATCGTCGTAGTGCGACTTGCCGCTCAGTTCACCCAGGCGCAGGGCCAGGAACCCCAAGCGCAGATGGAGTACGGTGTTGTCACGATCGACCCGGGCGGCGCCGATCCACTCATCCTCCATCCGGATCAGTTCGACGGTGTCGGTAATTATGGCCAGGGAGTCACGCAGCTGTTCCAGTGCGGCGCGATCGGCGGGCGTTTGGGCGGAAAGGGCCGGCAGCGCAACAGCCCAGAGCACCAAGCCAAGTACGCAACACCTAACGTGGCTTGACGACTTCGAAATCCTGTTCGCGACGTTGAGTAGTACCATCTTCACTAGTAACAATCAATTGCAGCGTGTAGGATCCCGGCTTCAGCTTTTTGAGTTGGATGGCCCGCTGAATGCGGACGACCTGGTCGACGGCCTGCTCCTCAAATCGCAAGCTGATCGGAGTAGACCCCCCTCCGAAGATCTTGCCGAGTCCGAGGAACCCGCCGCCGCCACCACGCTTCTTCACGACGAGTTGGGTTTCGTAGGTCGATCCGGGCCGCAGACCGTACACCTCGTAGTATAGCTCGACGAGGTCGTCCTGCCGGTATCGGCCGTGGGGATTGAAGAACACCGAATCGCCGGGTGCAGGCCGCCAGATCAGGTTGGTCGAGCGCGAGCCCAGGACCGGGTCGCTCAAGCCGAGCGTGCCGCCCGCCACCGGCGCCACAAATACCGAATCGATGGCCATGACGGTCCCGACATCCTCGCCTTGTTGAACCGCCATGCGGTAGGTCAGCATCCCGGAGGGTACCGGGACGTTGACTTCGCCAACCAGATACTCGTTGGCCGGGACAGCCCGTCGGGCGAGAAACACCCGTGTGGTATCGATGGAACCGACCAGCTTGCCGTCCGCGTTCATCCCCACGAACCGCAGGCGCACAGGATAGATGATGCCCCGCGGATTCTCCACGCCGGTGAGGGCCGATCCCGGTATCGCAAACGTGACGTGAACCATTCCGAGATTGCCGCGGTAGCCGACCGCCAGCACCTGTGTCCTGGCCGGGAGGTCCAGGGGGAATTCCAATTCGTAACTGTCGGTGGTCGTGCCCAGTTCGATACTGGTCCGACCGAGGGTACGCTCTTCGGCCTGCAAGCGTCCGGTACTCCCGCTCCCGGCACCTTGAATGCGGCGGTACAGGGGAGACAAGCGGTCCCTGGAATCGAGCAACTCATTGGCCAGGACACTGTTCTGGGTGCCCGTGCCCTGGAGGACCACGGCCTGGCTGTACCCCATGATGTCGAACACGCTCTCAACCAGCTTGTAGTCCTGCACGTCTTCCCGGGCGATGAAATGAAAGATCATGTCGCCGTCCGGCTGGGCGTAGCGCCAGGACTCGTTGTCGAATACCCCGATGCCGTGGTAGCTGGCCCGGTCGGTCGGTTCACCGTGCCGGATGTAGATCACACCCCGATCGTCGAATAGGTCCTGGTCCGAGCGGTAGATCTCGGAAATGTCGTAGTATCGATTCGTGGTGATCAGATAGAAATTCTGCCTGGCGTAATAGATCCGCCGCACGTGTTCCCGCAGCCGCTCGCCGTCCCGACGCAACGCGTAGCGATCCTTCGCCTCCCAATAGTCCGCCAGATAGGCCGGCCGCGTGTCGCGGTCCGTCATGTCGAAAGCGTGGATTTCGTCCTCGGAGGCGATGTAGGATAGACCGAAACGGTATTCGCTTATCGTGGTGGAATCGTCGGTAGCCGCCCCGGCAAGGTATTGCCCGCGGGCGTCGAGCATCCCGAGCAAGAACCGAGTCCGGGACAATTCCAACAACCCCAGGCTGCGATTGTGGTCCATGGCCACATACTTCTGGAACGCGTCTTCGGAATACTGCAGGTCGCCGGCGGCCCGCTCGACCCGTCCGCGATAGAGTTGGACCAGAGGGCTCTGGCCCGCAGGCGTGGTGTCGGCGACCCGCATGGCTTCGAGCGCCAGATCCAGCTTGATGTTGATGCGCTGCTCCAGCGCCGTCTCGGCCAGGTGGACCAACCCCTGGTCGAACGCCGGGTCGACCTGGGCCGACCTCGCAAAGGCCATCGCCGAGCGGGTCAGGGCATCCTTCCCCAGCATGTTTTTGATGCCTCTGATGATCGAGATCTGGGAGTCGCCCACCCCCTGCTCCGCCAGGCCCAGCCCGAACCAGGCATAGGGCCAGTTGGGTTCGAGTTCCGTGGCCCACTGGAATTCCGAGGCGGCGTCATCGTAGTGTTGCTTGCTCCCCAGATCCCCTATTTGCAGGGAGACGAAGCCGAGCTTGAGGTGAAGCAAGGTGTTGTCGCGGTCTACCTTGGCGACCTCGATCATCCGCCGCTCCATATCCAGCAGCTGCACGGTATCCTGGATGGCCCAGATGGAATCGCGGAATAGCACGAGTTCGGCCCGCTGCTCGGGTGACTGGGCCGAGACAGGACCCCCGCCGAGGATAACTGCCACCACCGCGAGGACCGTCGCCCGATGCGCGACGCGGAACACGATGGGGGCCAGGGACGTTGACTTTGGTAGAGCGGTCATGTCGGCTCGGGATAGAGCAGCGGGTCAATACCAGGCGAGGCGGACCACCTACGGTCTGCCGACGCCGATCCCACTCCTATTCTATGGGTCCTCAGGGTACGACACCAGAGTGCCACAGTAAGAGACGCCTGGAGGACATCCCCGCCACACAGCTAGAGTGGGTCTGTCACCTCCAGCACCCGGATGGTGGTACCGCGTGTCACCGCGGGCCTCCCCGGCACTTGCGCAGCCACCGTGAGGCGGTATCGGCCGGGAGGGAAGTCCCCCAGGTTGAACGTCCTGCGCAGCGGCGTGAACCGGGACCGGGCGACCTCGTCATACCCGAATGACACACGCGGCGATTGGTTCTCTTCGACCACCGGGTTGTACTGGGTGATCGGAGTGAAGGAGATGCTGGTCTCGAACTCGGCCCCCTCGGGCAGTCCGACGACTTCGTAGTACACTTCGATGCTGGATCCCTGTTCATAGGTATTCAGCGGGTCGATCGTCACGATCTCCCCATCCCGCTCCCACGCGATCCCTACCCCACCCCGACCCAGGACCAGGTCACTCAGCCACAGTGTGGATCGTTGCAGGTCCTCGACGGCGATCTCTCGCGCGACCGTCTCCATGCCGATGCTCTCGTCTCGGGTGCCCAGATAGATGTTCAACAGGTAGTCGCCCGGCGCCAGAGCCAGTTCCTCGATCCCCAGCGCGTACTGTTCAGCTCCCGAAGCCATGCCCACCAAGCTGCGACCGGCGTCGGTGACCAGGATGGAATCGCCGGACACGTCTACCACACTCAGCCGCAGATGGGCCAGGTACGGCGCGTCTCCATCGGCATCCGCGCCGGTCAGCCTCGTTGCCGGGATGGCATACACGACCAGCACCCGGTGCCCCACACCTTCGGTCGGCGCCATGGTGTACACGCGGGGGATGAAGTTGAAGATCATTCCCGCTGTCGGCTGAGTGCGCGCTGGCGCCGCTGCCTCAGTCTCCCCCGCCCCCTCCTGCGACCCGGCGGGGGTGGCGACGCAGCACAGTCCTGCCAGCAGAAAGGCGGTATGTCCCCAGCGGGTCACCGGCGATACTCCTCGGTACACCATGAAATCCTTGTCCCTAGCGTACTGCGGGCTCCCATCCTGGTTGAGGGATGAGAGCCCACTGCAACGGGCGGGGGCGCCACGGCTGATTCGTCGCTTCGCTTGCAACGCCCCCGTCCTTTCGAGGGAGACGCCACCGCCAGAGGGCTCTCACACATGTAGTACGCCCCGGTACGGTATGATGTTGTGTCACGCCCATGGAGGCCTGCAACCCGGCCCTGTCAGCGCTGGGCCCGCCCGCGCCCTTCCAGAAAGGCCTCTATGCCCTCGACCACCGCCAGGGCGTAGAGCTGCTGACCCTCCTCCGTACGGAGTGCGGCCTCCTGCTCCGGCATCATGATGAAGAGTCCCTCGGTCAAGACCGCCGGCATCCAGGTGGGTCGAGTCAGTGCCAGGTTGCCGCGGGACACCCCCAGGTTTCTCAGTCGCAGCTGCCGCACAAAAGCGCGCTGGATCTCGCGCGCCAAATGCACGCTCTGGGGGTGGAAGTAGTACACGCTCGATCCATGCGCGAGGAACGGATTGACTCCATCGGGAAGCGCGTTGTTGTGGACGGAAACGAGCAACTCGACGTCGAGACTGTCCGCCTGGCGGATGCGCGGCCACAACCCAACCGCTGAATCGGTAACCCGGCTCATGACCACCCGGGCACCGGCCCGCTCCAGCAGAGTCCTGATGCGCATGCTGACGGCCAGATTGGCCTCGGCTTCCCGCAACCCGGTTGGGCCTTTGGCGCCCGCCGGTGGATGTCCCGGATCGATCATGATGTAGCGGTCCCGTAGCGGGCGATCAGGATCGATCGGCGGAGGCCGCCGGATCTCCAGGAGCAGGTCGTTGCCTTCCCATCGAGTGCGATAGCCCCAGACCGGCTCGCTCAACTCGAAGCTCAGCACCACCTCGTCGGTGCGGTCCTGCGACCAATCGACCCAGTCCACCAGATCGTCGGTTCCCCCATATCGGATCCAATTCGGGGTTCCATAGGCTCCGTACAACCGAAGCCGTATGGTGGTTCCACCCTCGTCGATACGGAAGGGCACCTTGCGATCGACCGGAATACGAACCGTGACACGGTCGTCGGACGGCGTCAGCGTCAGGAAGCCTACTCGAGCCCTGGGCATCGGCATGCCCGCCGGCAAGGCCCGTGCTTCGTCCACCGGGACCCAGGCGGTTGCGTTCCGCGAGAGTTGTAAACGAAGGGTGCCGTTGATACGCCCGGTAACCGCCGCCCGGGTGCCGCGGGGAAGGAACCAATGGAATGTCGCGCCGGGCGCGGCGCGTCCGATGGTGATGCCGTCGGTATTTCCCTCACCGGTCGGATCGTCGTCCAGTTCAACCACGGGCGCGGGACCGTCGAGCAGCATTACCTGAATCGGCCAGGCCGCGCGGGTGGTGTCGCTGCCCCGCACCACCTCGATGACGGCCGGCTCGGTCTCGGGCGCTTCCTGACAGCGCATGCCCTGGGCCTGAGGACAGGGGATCACCTCGAATTGCCGCACGATCGGGTCGACCACGAGGCCGGCAGGCTGTCCGATCGCCCGCGCCTCGAGTACCCCGACGTACCTCGTCCCATCCATGGGGCGGCGAAGTTTCGCGGGGTCTCGACCAAAGGCCCTGATACCCCACGGGATCTCGGCGGGGGCGGAATCGACGAACATAGGCACCACGGATCCATCCGGCAGGATGATCCTGACAGTGGATCCGGGGGCGGCCCGCACCGCGATGGGCAGCTCCTCTCCGGCCGGCCACCACACCTTGCGCCGGGGCTCGATGGACGTCGTGTCGATCCACAACGCATCAGTCGGCGGCACGTATCGAGAGGCACGTTGGGCCACATATGTGAGTTCGGCCGTTTCGGACTCGGTTCGGGCAACCAGATGGAACTCCATCAGGCTGTCCTGCGGATAGGGGATCCAGGCGAACCAGGCACCGTTGGGCCAGACTCTGGCGGGATAGCCGTTGACCGTCAGCTGGGCGGCACCGTTGCCGGTAGAACCGAAGATGAAATTGGTGTCCGGCGCATCCACCAGGTCCCGCCACTTGGGGTAGACGACGGTCAGTTCGAGAGGGCCCCGCACGTCCGGCATGGCGGGCACCCCGGGAAGGGCCAAGGACGGAATGGGCTCGAGGGAACCGCCACCGGCCTGGGCACCCACCGGCGCCGCCACCAAGGCGAGTGCCAGGGTGCCAGCCAAACTGCTCCACCAGAAAGCCGGTTTCATGCCTCAAGGTAAGCTGGGACTGGGACTTGCAGCAACGACATCCTGTTGACGGCCCGTTGGGCTGTTCCTACATTTGGCGACGCGTCCCTACCCCCCGGTGCCAGTCTTCGGGCGGCGGCCATCACCTCGCATGCCGGTGTGGAGTTCCCCTGTGAAGATCTGTCCCAAGGACAGTATCATTGACGTCCCGGTCCGGCGGACCGAGTTTCGTCAACGAGTTCGAATCGATCTGCAACCAACGAAACCTGCCGGACAGCCTGCGCGTAACGGCTGCGTGGGCGGTGGCCCACGGGTTCCAGGGAGAGCGGCCAGACAGTCAGGCACTCGACCGGTTTCGAAGCGCCTACGATCTGGTGCCGCTGACAACCTCGAACGCCGGGAACGCCTGGGGCAGATGATCGACCAACTGCGACCCTCCAACTCCTGAGATAGCCGTTGCCGCACCCATCAATTCACGTCACGGTTTTTGGAAAGACCGATCTGGGCAAGACGAGGGACCACAATGAGGACACCTTCATTGTGGCCGACCTGACCCGGGAGCGCGCCAGTCTGCAGCCGGAGGTGCGGAATCATGACATTGGTGACCGCGGCACCATGTTCATGGTGGCCGACGGTATGGGGGGAGCAGCCGCCGGCGAACTAGCCAGCGCCATGGCCGCCGACCTGGTGCACTCGCACTTGGCCACCGAGTGGGTCGAGGACGAGGACGACTCCTTACAGCGATTTGCCTACCGGATGCGTGAGGCGATGGACATCGCCAACCGCCGCATCCATTCCTACGCTACCCAGCGTCCGGAAGTCAGAGGCATGGGGACCACGGCCACCGCTGCAGGCGTCCTGGGCACTACGCTCATCCTGGCCCAGGTGGGGGACAGCCGGGCCTATCTCCTGCGGAATGGTGAAGCCGTGCAACTCACCAAGGACCAATCGCTCACGCAGCGCCTCGTCGATCAAGGCCAGATCACTCAGGACGAAGCCGAGCACAGCGACCGCCGAAACATCATCCTGCAGGCGCTGGGGCCCGAGCCCCATGTAAGCATCGAGCTGACCCTGGAAGAACTCCGGCGGGACGACATACTGGTGCTGTGCTCCGACGGCCTGACGGGGAATGTGAAGGACGAAGACATCAGCCAGATCGTAATCGCCCATCCCAATCCGGAGGACGCCTGCGCGGCGATGATCGATTTGGCGAACGAGCGCGGAGGTCCGGACAACATCACCGTGGTCGTGGCGCGGTTCAGCGGAGATGTGCTTCCGGCCCCGGGGACGGACAGCGAGCCGGAGTACCGCATCTACGATCTCGATGAAGAGATGGCTGAGGAGACGACCGATGAGTTTCCCGCGGTCGAGGACGACCAGACGCCGGATGTCATCCACGACTTCAACCGTTTCGTGATTCCCGCGATGATAGCCGGCCTCATCCTGGCCGTAGTCGCCTTCTACTTCGCCTTCCGAGGCTGAGGCCGGCGTGATGCGGGCCCTGTTCGAATTCCTCTCCGGTGATCGAGTGGGTCAGCAAGCGGTCGTGACCGAGCCGTATGTAACCTTCGGACGTCATCCCTTGTGTAACGTGGCCTTCGACGCCGAGGACGACGTAGAGGTGTCGGGCCGGCACGCGGCTGTCTTCCAGGAAGGCGGCCTCTTCATCCTGCACGACCTGGGAAGCACCAACGGCACCTTCGTGAACGGCCAACGGCTTCATGCCGATCACATCCTGGCCACCGGCGACATCATCCAATTCGGTACCCGTGGCCCCAAGCTGGGCGCCACGATCGTCAGACAGGACGAAGTACCCTACCAGCCGGCCGCCCCGTCCCCCACACACTACAGCGCCATCCCACCCCGCCGCACCAAAGAAGAATCCTCACCGATCGAGGAACCGCCTGCCCGGGATAGCGGAGGAACGGCAACCCGCTTTCGCGCCGTGGTCATGCAGCAGATGTCCAGAATCCGCCGGTGGCTGGGAGCGCTGGCGTTGTTGTCCGTGGCTTTGGTGATCGTGGTCTAGTCCCAGCGGGATGCCACGGCCGAGCGGGCCTGGAGTTGCTGGTTCGGGCCACCTCAGCGCAGCAATAACCATCCGGTCGCCAGGGTCCCGCCGAGGATGATGGCGACCCACAGGAGCCACTGCGACAGGTCGTGCCGCAAGTTATCGACCGGTGTCAGTCCGGTCGCTGCCCGGACGGGAGCCCAGGCCCCGCTCGGCCGGATCTGCCGGTAGAACGCCGCGAGTACTTCGGGTCGTTCCGGCCCGGTCAGAAACATCACCGGGAGCCATACCGCCAGAGAACCAAACGCCGTGATCCGGAGCAAGGTCCCAAACGGGACGGTGCCGAACACATCCATATACCCCGCCAGGGCAAGACCGAAGCCGGTCACCATCGAGGCGATTTCCGCCCAGGCGTTGATCCGCCACCAGAACCAGCGCAGCAGCAAGACGAGCCCGGGTCCGGTGCCGATCAGAATGAGGAACCGGAAGACATCACCCACGCTGGTCATATAGAACGAAACGGTGGCGGCAATGATCGTCAGTGCCACGGTGGCGAGTCGGGCGACTAGCAGAAGCCGCCGTTCGTCCTGTTCCCCGGTGAAGCGCGCGTACAGGTCGTTGACCAGGTAGCTGGCCCCCCAGTTGACCTGTGTGGAGACGGTAGACATGAACGCGGCAAGCAGGCTCGCGAACACGAGCCCG
>JAZFYL010000126.1:0-3398 GCA_036443495.1 Gemmatimonadales bacterium
GGGCCCGGCCCTTCCAGTCGACGCGCGACTGGTCGATGAGCCGCAGGTACGCCTCGTGGACGATCGCCGTGGCCTGGAGCGTATGGTCGGTCCGCTCCTGCCGCATGTACCGCCCGGCCAGCCCGCGGAGCTCGTCATAGACCAGTGGCATCAATCGCTTCGCCGCCGAGCGATCGCCGTTGCCCAGATCGACAAGGATCTGCGTCGTCTGCTCCGATACGGGCATTGAGCGCCCTCCCACCGCAACCGGCATCACCGGGTGACCGCGGTAGTGATTGTACATCGGCAGACCGCTTTCGCAGCTCGGATTCCGAGGCAGTGGGGGCGGAGGCCGCTCACCGGCCGCAGGAACTGCAACTTCTCTTCAGCGCTTTGGCACCTCGATTCCGCGTCTTCGGGTTAAGGCCTCTCTCACGGCCACCCACCACCTTCTGGTCCGCCCTGCGGCGGGGACACGGCCCCGAGCGATCACAACGCTGGAAAGAGAACCAGCGATGAGTTTCTACCCCCGAACGCCCATGCCCTCGCACCCCTTCACTGGTCCCCCCGGCGCCAATCCGGCCTCATCTGCCTTGCGGCACGACTTCACGACACGCCCGCGGCCCAGATCGCCCGCACGGCCTCTCCCCGAAGGCCGGGCGAGTCGGCTTGAAGGAAGAACCCCTGGAATCACCGGCGGGAAGATCCCGCCCTCCGAAACGGAGCACCGCCTCTCGGTCGGGCTCAAGAACAACACGTATCCCGCGTGCGAGGTTGGACAGAGCACCAAATAAAGTCAGTCATTCGGACATAGAAGGAGAAATGCCATGAGCACAAGCAAGCTGTTGGACACGATCCTGGCGAGGACGGGCAGTGGTCCTCTGGCGGCGGCGACGCTACTGCTGCTTGTCGTGACGACGGCCAGCGCCCAGCTCCAACTGACCAAGCTGGCGCCCGGCGACCTGCTGGCGCATGACACGTTCGGCAGAGCAATCTCCATCAGCGGGGACACCGTGGTGGTCGGGGCCTTCCCTTTCGAACATGACTTCGACACCAGTCGAGTCGGCGCGGTCTACGTGTTCGTGGGCAGCGGCACGAGCTGGACCCTACAGGCGACGCTCACGCCCGTTGACGTAGTGGGGGCTGACGCTTTCGGCGCCAATGTCTCCATCAGCGGGGACACCCTGGTGATCGGGGCACTGCAGTTCTTTAGCGGCCCGGGGGCGGCCTACGTGTTCGTGCGCACCGGGGAGACCTGGACCGAGCAGGCGAAGCTCACGTCCAGCGACGGCGTGATAGGGGACCTGTTCGGCAGCTCCGTCTCCGTGGACGGGGACACCGTGGTGGTCGGGGCCGAGCGCAACAACGACGTGAGCATTGGAGGGGTGGCGACCAAACACGGCTCCGCGTATGTGTTCGTGCGCACCGACGAGGCCTGGACCCAGCAGGCGAAGCTCTCGGGCAGCGGCCCCTCGCAGTCAAACGCGCGGCGCGGCACCACCGTCTCCGTCAGCGGGGACACCGTCCTGGTCGGGGCGATGAACGACGCCGAGCAGGACTTCCAGGCAGGCGCAGTCTTTGTTTTCGAAAAGCCGCTGGGCGGCTGGGTGGATATGAACGAGACGGCGAAGCTGACCGCCAGCGACGCGGTGGCGGGTGACCAGTTCGGTTTCTCCGCCTCCCTTGACGGGAACACCGCCGTGATTGGGGCCCACCAGGCGGCCAGCCGTTCCGGCAAGGCGTACGTGTTCGAGCGCACCGGGGCGATCTGGACCGAGCAGGCGATTCTCACGGCCCCCGACGCGGCGCCTGATGACCTCTTTGGCCATTTTGTTTCCGTCAGCGGCGACGTGGCGGTGATTGGCGCACGCGAGGACGACGTAGGCGTTAACTTAGACATGGGCTCGGTGTACATGTTTCTGCGCGGCGGGGGTAGCTGGGGCCAGCAGACGAAGTTCACAGCCTGCGACGGGTCCGGGGGTGACGAATTCTCGCGTGTTTCCATCGACGGGGGAACTATCGTCGTCGGAGCCAGTGGTGACGACCTTGTCTTGCCAACTCACGTGAACTCCGGTTCTGCCTACATCTTCTCTACCGTTCTGGATACCGACAACGACGGGCTGTTCGATACGACTGAGGTGTTTATCGCCGGGGAGTGCGAGGGGTGCCCCGATCCGGTCAACCCGGACTCCGATGGCGACACACTTCTCGACGGCGACGAAGTCGCGTTGGGAACTGATGTCTGCAATGTTGACAGCGACGAAGACGGGGTTCCGGACAACCTGGACCTGCTTCCCCTTGTCCCCGACGTGCCAGGCGGGTTACTCGAAGAGGCCACTCGCGCGCTTTGTGACCTGATTCAGACATTGGACCCTGGGCTCTTCAACGGTCCCAACGACAACGCCAACAAGGGGCGGCGCAACGCCCTGGCGAACCGGGCGTGCAACGCCGCCAACCGCATCGCGGACGGCCAAATCGACGCCGCCATCGCGCTGCTCGACAGCCTGCTCGACAAGGTTGACGGTGCGGACCCGCCGCCGGACTGGATGGATCCTTCGCCCGAAAAATCCGCCCTGGCGGTCCAGGTCACCCTGCTGCGGCTACTGCTGGTGAGTTTGTAGTGCTGGCCAACGACAGCGCGACAAGATCGCGGTCCTCCCGAAGATCACGCCCCCATCCCACACAGGGGTGGGGGCTTTCTTCACACGACCGTAAGGCAATTGATGGCACTGATAAGAGCTTTGATTTCTCGCAATCGGGCTTCAATGCTCCCCCCTGGCGCCAATCCGACGTCATCTGCCTTGCGGCACGACTTCACGACACGCCCGCTGCCCGGATCCCCCGCACGGCCTCTCCCCGAAGGCCGAGTCCCCTGCCCGTTCCGTCGAGGTCGGCCCACAGGCCCAAAAAACCCATTGACTTTCCCTTCCGCTTCCGCGGCTCTTCAACGGCGGAGGCCTGCGCAGGACGCCAGCGACCACACCGACGTCAAACATCGTCACCGACTCGCTGAACGTGGTGAGGGAATCGGAACAGCGCCGCATCCAGGCAAAGCAGTTCGATGTCCGGCCCCTCCGAGGCTCCCACCGAATCGGTGAGGCTGACCTTTCGGGCGCCACCGCCGCGCTTGGCGGCGTCGTGTGCCCGGGCGTGGTCGACCAGGACGCGGCGAATCATCTCGGCGGCCCACGGCGAAGAAGTGGGCCCGGCCCTTCCAGTCGACGCGTGACTGGTCAATGAGCCTCAGGTACGCCTCGTGGACGATCGCCGTGGCCTGGAGCGTATGGTCGGCCCGCTCCTGCTGCATATACCGTTGGGCCAGACCGCGGAGCTCGTCATAGACCAGCGGCATCAATCGCTTCGCCGCCGAGCGATCGCCGTTGCCCAGATCGACCAGGATCTGCGTCGTCTGCTCCGAT
>JAZFYL010000127.1:0-4740 GCA_036443495.1 Gemmatimonadales bacterium
TCGATTTGGGAACGGCGAGTAGAGCTACGCGGATTCGTCGAACAGATGCACACCACGATCGCGGACCTCGATAGCCACTTTAACCAACCTTCGGGCCTGGTGTGGGGACATCCCCTGCTCCATCAGATCGCCTTCTATCTCCGCCGGAGTCATGCCGGCCTGGAGCGACTGGACCACCCGGCGGGTGAGTTGCTGTTGTTCGAGGGGATCGGTACCCCGGCGGCCCAGGAGCCGGTCGAAAAAACCCATGGCGGCCTAATCCGCGTCCGTGTTGCCGATGTCGACCGCCACGCGCCAGGTGCCATCGGCCGTCTTGCGCCAAATGGTCACGTAGTGCCCTTCACTCAGGACGGTGTCGGACCCGGCAGCGTCGGTCCCGATCGACTGCCATCGTCCCAGCGTGTACCCCAGATCCCCGCCCGCGCCAACCCGCGCTTCCGTCGGAGCCCACACCAGGCGCGGCTCTCCCGGCACGAACGACGTAGCCATGAAAGCGAGAATCTCCTCCCGGCCGTTGACTCGTCCAGATCCGGGGAACTGCACTCCGTCCGCCAGGAAGAAATCGGCCCACCCGTCGGCGCCACGTTGCTCGACTGCCACCAGGAAGAGGGAATCGGCCGTGAGCAGCGCCTGCCGTTCGGTGTCGAGGTCGGGCGTGGGTGACGGGGCGCAACCAACCGAGATCAGCGCGCTCGCCGCACAGGCAGCGGTACACCCGAGTTTGGAGAACATGGTACTCCTCGGCAATACCCACAGTTAATGGTAAGCGGACCGTCGAGGAAGCGCGACCGTGACACGGTTTGCCGTGGCGCAATGATCCGCTCATGGCTCAATGAATTCAGACGTCTTCGTGGCTCTCCCGGGACTCAGCCTTGGTGAGCAAGCGCTCGGTGAACTCAATCCGATCCTGCATCTCGCCGAGTTCTCCCCGCAGGGCCTCGCTGTGTTCCAGCAACTGATTCAGCTTATCGTCGATCGCCTCGAGAGCTTCGCGGGACGGTGATCCCCGGCGCCACACCCGGGCGATGAAGTAGGTACCCACCAAGATCACGATTACCGAAAACAGCGGCATCATGGTGTCCATCAGATCTTCGATCGAGTCCAGGATTTCCGGCAGCATCAACCTTCCTCGACTTCGATGCCGCGTAGGCGGCCGCCAATGAGAACGCCAACCGCACCGACGATCGGCACGAGGAAGTTGTACCAAAGCGGCTGGACCGCTTCCGATGCCGCCGAGAACGCGCTCATCCCTTCGACGACCACGCCCTGAGCCAATTGCTGGTCCACCGAGGGGTCGGTGAAGATGTGGGCTACCGCCATGATGAGTCCCACCACCAGGATGATGCCGGCCAGGATCTTGACCGTCAGCATCGAGTCGTTGGGGGCGATCCACATCGTCACGTAGCCACCCGCGATCGCGGCCAGAACGCTGAGCGACAAGTTGAGACCGACCCATCTCAGGGTGACGTGGGTGGTCCCTGACTGAAACGCGAAGGAGGAGCCCAGTAGTCCCCAGGCGATCGTGAGCGTCACCATGACGAATATGACCATGATCAAATAGCCCGCGACGACCGCCAAGACCGGTCTCATCAGAATTCCGCCTTTCTGGGAGTCGGCGATAAGGTACCGACCGGCCGCACACCCGGGCAATCCCCCAGATCACCCCGGGGTAACGGCCCGGACCCAACTTGCCCGGGAACCCTTCGCCACTCGATCGGGGAGGTCCCGTGCAAATCGCGAAGCCGTGGCGGTCGCTCATCCGGATATCGCTGTGGTCCGGCCTGGGCCTGGCCTGGGTCTCTACCACGGTCGTGGCTCAATACGGCGGGCCGACATGGCAACCCCGTCCCTGGCGCGCCACCTGGTTCCAGGAGGAACCCAAGTCCTTCACGGGGATCGAGCAGCCGGAGACCCCACCGGAGGGGGGAGGGGGGGCACGAAACCCCCTGGTCCTGGTCGCCGGTGGCCTGGTCGGATACGTGGTGACCCGAGGTCTCATCCACGCGTATGGGCAGGTGGCCACACGCCGGAACTGTAGCCCCTGTGTGTTGGAGGGATTCCTCGCGGTCCCGCTCTTTCTGGCCGTACCGACACTCACTCCCCTGGGTGTCCATCTGGCCAACGACCGTAGGGGTAGCCTGGGGGCGGACTGGTTGGCCTCCACGACGGTGGCGATCGGCGCATTGTTGATCGGCGCCAGCCAGGGGGCCAACTATGAGACGATGATGATCGCGGTGCCGGCGAGTTCGATTCTCGCGGCCGTAGCCGCGGAGCTGTTCACAACCCCGCCTCGGCCGGCCGCTCCAGGGCGGTGAGCATGGGTCGCATGGCCGCGGGTACGTAGCACTGCAGGCCAACCGGCAACAATCCCGCCTGCCGAAACAAACGCCGGTAGGATTTCGGGGTACGCCGGAGGAGGCCGTCCATGTCTCCGTCGATCTCGTCTGACCGGGTGTATGCCTCGAGATAGGACACACCGTCGAGGTGCTGGGCAATCGCCGGCAGGCCGCTCCTCAACTCGGCAGCGGTGAGATAGTGGAGCACGTCGCAGCAAACGATCAGGTCGTAGCCATGGTCCAGGCCCGCCTGGTCGAGAGCCCCGAAGCTCCCCAACCGGATGTTACGGCGGCGCCCGAACCGGCGCACGGCGTATTCGCTCGAATCGATGCCGGCGTAGCGGGAGCCTGGACGAAGTTTCTGCAGGATGGGCTGCCAGGGCCCTTCGCCGCAGCCCACGTCGAGCACCGACCTCAAGCGGCGGCCCAACACGAATTCGGTGGTCGCCACGACCATGTGCACCTTACGCTCGAGTTCGGGTCGGGTGGTCACCTGACTGCGGCGCTTCCGATACCATTTGTCGAAGTAAGTCCGGTCGTATTGCTTCACGGACCGTCCACCGATCGCTCCCGCACCTCTTCGGAAGTCAATCCGTACAGCGGCGGCGTGTCGACATCCAGTATGCCCAGCATGAGATAGATCTGGCCGCGATGATGCACTTCGTGCTCGACCATGGCTCGCAGCCACTTCCAGACCGTCATCGAAACGCCGGCCGGTGTCTCGCAGCGCTCAACCAGCCGCTCCGCGGAGAGGCTCGAGAACACCTCCATCGCCTCCGCGTGGAGCCGATGAAAGTATCCCATGACGGCGTCATACCCGCTCGCCAACTCCGGGCCGTGCCCGGGGTATCGACTGGGACGGCCGGCCACGTTTTCAGCGAACATGTATCGCTCGGCACCCGCGAGATGGCGGACCAGGTCACCGAAGGTGAACCGTCCGGCGTGGTGCGTCCACTCCAGGCGGTCGGGTGGGATGCATTCGATGACTCGCTGGGTCCGACCACGAATCCCGGAGTAGTACCTGAGGAAGGTGTCCAGAGATTTGATTTCCATTCGTCCCCCTCGGCCGACGCCGCCGGTGTCTGGCGGCTAACCGCCCGTCGGCCAGAAGGTCGAAACATCGGGCATCAACTGGTCGACCCGGTGGTGCGGCAACTGATAGATCGTTAGGGCATCGACCCGTCGTACCCAGTAACCCGCCTCGGTGCTGTCGAACACCAAGGCAGCGAGGGTGTCGCCGGTACTCCCCAGCAACATCAGTTCCCGGTCCGGCCTGGCGAGATCGACCGAATCGAGCTGCGCGGCCGAGGCGAAGCCGGCCGCCTTGAGCGGGCGGTACTTGTTGAGCAACCGTTCCACGGCGGCCGAGTCCGCGACCTCTTCACCGATCGCCCAACCACCGTCGGTTTGCCGGGTGAGGACGTAGGACATCGCACCGCCTCGCACCACGACCGCGGCGACCCCATCCGGCATGACGTCGGCGATGACGTCATCGCGCCAATCGTCTACCCGGTTCTCCAGAACGCCCGTCAGAGGACCGGAGTACAGATACACGGCGTCGCTTCCCGCCCGGCGGGCGTAGAAGCTGGAACCATCACGTCCCCGCTTGCCGAAGATCAACACGGCAGCGGTGTCGAGGTCCTTGAAAAAGATGAGCCGCCTCCCGTCATCCGCCACCCCCATGCGCTGGTGGACAGCCTGGCTCGTCGCGGCAATCTCGCTCTCGCTGGAATCCGACAACGCCTCGAACAGCTTTGCCAATTGATCCGTGGCGACATCGTACCCATTCACCTTCCAATCGGCGCCCGTTCGGGCCAGGATCACCGTGTCCTCCGGCGTGGTGATCACTATCCGATTGACGCCGCCGACGTCCTCTGGCAGCACCCGGGCGCTTTGGCGATCGTCGGGCCGCTCGGTCATCGCCTCGGAGGCGGCCCACAGCAGCACCGCCACCACCAGGGCGGCCGCCGCCCATTTCAGCTGCTTCGCGTTCATGCCGCCTCCAACTGACCCGTCGGGCGGTACGGCTGCCGTGAGCGGCGGCGCCGGCGCCACAGTCGGATAGCGCCGAGTAACACCAACAGCAATGGCACGCCGATGATGTTGCCGTACTGAATCAGGTCACCCGTCGACTCTCCCTCGAACACCAGAGGCGGTGGGGTTCGATCCTTGGCCCGAATAGCGATCAACCCTTCTTCCTGCGCCAGCCAGTCTACGGCGTTGAGCGCGAAGGCTATGTTCTGCGAAGCACCGCGGGCCCACTGGTCGCTGGCGAAGTCGTCACTGGAGACCACGATGAGGCGTCCACTCGGCGCCGGCCCGGCACTGTCGGACAATTCGGCATCGGTGGCCTCACCGGGGTTCACCTGCACGGCGACCAGACGGGACCCGAGGTTGTCGCGGG
>JAZFYL010000128.1:0-18344 GCA_036443495.1 Gemmatimonadales bacterium
CCACCACTATCTCGTCAACGAGGTCTATGACGGAGTCCAAGCAGCGCTCGATAGCCACTGCTTCGTTCTTCGTGATGATGACAGCAGAGATGGGCATGACGCTCACTCTTCAGACGGCACCGGATATCCGGTGCCGCTTGTGATTGTGGCCGGGGCTACACGGCACAAATCAATACAGGCTCGTCGTGTAACTGAACAGGGCGATTAGAGCAGCCACCAGTACGCCGGCGATGGCAATGGGAAACACGAACAACCCCGAGTAGAAGACACTGTCTTGCTTGAGGTGCATGTAGAAGGCCCCAACCATGGCGAACTTGGCGGCCGAGAGCACCAACAGGACCGCGACGAGCACGGGCTCCAGGGCGGCGGCCAAAGCCGCCGGGGTTCCTTCGTCCACGACCTCGTAGGCCCCGACCTCCAGGGCGGTGAGGGCAAACAACACGACCGCCACCTTGATGTACTTGAACGCGGTCGGCCAGGGACTCTCGCGGGTAAGTGTGGTCTTGTGGACCGTGGATTCCATTGACGCTCTCCTCAGCGCATCAGATAGACGACGGGGAAGATCACGATCCACACGACGTCGACAAAGTGCCAATACAATGCCGCCAGTTCAAGATTCAGCGCCTTCTCCCGAGGCAGTTTCCCCCTGAGGGCCAGGATGAATATCGTGGTCAGCCAAATCACCCCCATCGTGACGTGGGCGCCATGGAACCCTGTCAACGTGTAGAAGCTGGAACTGAACAGATTGGTGGTGTAGCCGAGCCCCTTGTGCGCGAAGTGGTTGAACTCATAGACCTGCATGCCGACGAAGAACAGCCCGCTGACGATCGTCGCGCCGAGCCAGCCGAGCAACATCTTGCGGTTACCGTGCTGCGCGCCGGCAAGCGCCATGACGACGAAAAAGGAACTGAACAGCAGTACCGCGGTCCCGAACGTCACCAGTGGGATTTCGAATATCTGTTCGAAGTGTTCCCCGGTCGGTGAAATCCATTCCTCGTGGGGGAACGGGCCGACGACGCTCCTCCCCTTGTAGATCAGGTACGTCCCGATCAGTGAGGCGAACAACAGGCATTCTGAACCGATGAAGGTCCAGATCGCCATCTTGCGATTGTCCAGGCCGGTGAAGGTCGGATGTGCTGGATGGGCGAGGTCTTCAGTCGACAAAGTCGCGTTCCTATTCGGTGATCATTCCGCGGGCTCGAAGGCCCAGGAAAAGATGCCATAGGCCGTGATCGCCAGGCCGAGCAGGATCACGGGCAGGTTGATCCTGGTCGAGTCCGGGATCGGCATGGCCGGCCCCATCAGGAATCCGATAAAGAACACCCCGATCCCGATCGCGGTAATCAGTGGCTTCACCGACGGGTTTGGTAGGTGGATATGGTCGCCGTTGACGCGCGGGGGCTCGGGAAGCGGCCCCCCACGCGCCCGTTTCATCTCCCACAGCATATCGCGCGAGTCCACCTGGGGGATCTCCGGGAAGTTGAACTCCTGCGGGGGGGATGGTATCGACCATTCCAACGTGGCGCCGCCCCATGGATCGGCGGGGGCCGGCTCCCCCTTTCGCTTGGACATCCAGATGTTCCAGGCGAAGATGATGAACGAAAAGCCCAACAGCATCGAGCCCGCGGTTTCGATCTGATTCCAGAACTCGAAGCCAAGGCCTTCCGGGTAGGTGTACACCCGTCGGGGCATGCCATTGAGCCCCAGGAAGTGCATGGGGAAGAAGGTCAGGTTGAAGCCGATGAACATCATCCAGAACTGGAGCTTGCCGATTCCCTCATTCAGCATGAAGCCGAACATCTTGGGCATCCAGTAGTAGGCCCCGGCCATGATGGCGAAAACCGACCCCCCGAACAGCACATAATGGAAGTGGGCGACGACGAAATAGGTGTCCGTCTGCTGCAGGTCGGCCGGAACCGCCGAGTGCATTACGCCCGACAGCCCGCCGATGATGAACATGGCGATGAACCCGAGGGCGAAGTACATCGGGGTCTTCATCTGGAGCGACCCCCCCCAGATGGTGCCGATCCAGTTGAAGATCTTCACCCCCGTGGGGATGGCAATCAACATGGTGAGCATCCCAAAGGACGCGTCGGCGATCGGCCCCATCCCCGTCGAAAACATGTGGTGGCTCCACACGCCGAAGCCCAACACGGCGATGAACGCGCCAGAGAACACCATGGCCGCGTAGCCGAACAACGGCTTGCGAGAGAACACCGGCAGGATTTCGGAGATTATGCCGAACGGCGGCAGGATCAGGATGTACACTTCCGGGTGTCCGAAGATCCAGAACAGGTGCTGCCACAGCATCGGGTCTCCGCCGGCCGCCGGCTGGAAGAAGTGGGTCCCGAAGTAGCGATCGAGCATCAGAAACACGAGTGCCACGGTGATCACCGGGAACGCCAGCAACAGCAGGATCTGAGTGATCAGGCTCATCCAGCAGAACATCGGCATGCGCAGCAACCGCATGCCCGGGGCCCGCATGTTGATGATGGTCACGAAGAAGTTGACCGCGGCGGCCAGCGAGGCGATTCCCAGGATCAGCAGCCCGATGATCCAGAAGTCGGTGTTGATCCCGGGGCTATACTGGGGTTCGGTCAGGTTGGCGTAACCGAACCACCCGGCGTTCGGCGCTGCGCCGAACAGGAAACTCGCGTTGAGTACGAGGCCCCCGATGAGAAAAACCCAGAAGCTGAACGCGTTCAGTCGGGGGAACACCACATCCCTGGCGCCGATCTGGAGGGGGATGAGGTAGTTGAAGAACATGGCCGACAACGGCATCACCCCGAGGAAGATCATGGTGGTGCCGTGCATGGTGAACAACTGGTTGTACACGTCCGGCGAGAGAAACGTGTTGTCCGCCGATCCCAACTGAATCCGGAGCAGCAACGCCTCGAGGCCGCCAATGAGGAAAAAAATGAAGGCACTGGCGCCGTACAGAACACCGATTCGTTTGTGATCGACCGTGGTGATCCAACTCCACACCCCGGTCTTGGCCTGGTGCGAATCAGCGGCCTGGTTATCCAGCTGCCCTACTGCCGTGGTGGCCATGGCATTTCCTGATTGCTGAGTGTGACGCCTGAGCGGCTCAGTCTAAGCGGGCCGCCAAGGCCCCACCTGCATTCACGACTTGCTGTGCTCGGAGGTACGCGACCAGAGCCTCCGTCTCGGCTTCCGTCAGACCGAGGTTCAGCATCTTGCTGCCCTCTTTGAAGCCCTGGGGGTCGCGGATCCATCGCGCCAGATTTTCGTCGGTATTCTCCAGCATGCCCGCAGCGATATGGGTGCGGGCACCGATGTTTGCCAGATTCGGCCCGATCAATCCCGCCGGCGGGGCGGCAGCGTTGAGACTATGACAGCCGACACACGCCTTGGTAAGGAACAGTTGCTGTCCGGCGGCCGCCTGGCTGGTCGAATCCGCGATCGCCACGGGGGCCGTCGCCGCGGCCATCGCATCGACCCAGGCAGAAAAATCGGCCGGGTCGCTGGCCACGACCTGAAAGCCCATGCGCCCGTGTTGAATGCCACAGAATTCTGCACATTGGCCGCTGTAACGGCCGCTGACTTCGGCCGTGAACCAGATACGCGTTTCCCGCTTGGGGAAGACATCGCGCTTAGCCGCGAGCTGCGGCAGCCAGAAACTGTGCAACACGTCATCGGAAATCATCCGTATGTCGACCGTGCGACCAACCGGGACGTGCATTTCGTTGGCCGTGGTGATGCCGTATTCCGGATAGCGGAACTCCCACCACCACTGGTGGCCAACCACCTCGACGACCAAGGCGCCGTCGTCCGGCGTTTTGGCGGTTTCGAAGATGACGCGAATGGTGGGCACGGCGATCAAGACCAGGATCACCGCCGGGATGGCGGTCCACACGATTTCCAACACCGTGCTACCGTGAAACTGTTTGGGTTCGGGATCGTCCGGTTTGCCTCGGAACTTGATGATGGCATAGAGAAGAAATCCCTCTACCACTACAAACACCAGAATGGCCCAGCGGACCGTCGTCATGAAAACGTCGTCGACGAGCCGGGCGAAGTCGCCCTTGGGGGCCAGAGTGGTCTGGGGGTAGTTCTCGGCGCAGCCCGCAGCGGCCAGGACCACGAATACAGCAAGGAGAACCCATCGGAGCCATCGTCCCGTGGGGACAGACCGAATGCGCATCAAGCTGCTCATCCTGTAGAGCGGTATGAAGGGACCGAGGTTTGAACAGCCCGGAGGTTACCTGTTGGCAGACGTTCCGTCAAGGAAGTGGCTGGGGCAAGGGCACCCCCCGGCAGCAGGCACCATAGGTCATCGTGGCACAAGGTATTAGACAGAGCGTCAGTCGCCGAGGGTTTGCCGCGACAGACCCCGCCGGATGCTGGGAAACCGCATGTAGTAGTAGGTGCCCATGGTAAGCAGGGCGAAGGTGTTCCCGACCAGGATCGCCCACCAGCGACCCTCGCCCTCGGTCGGAGCGAACAGAATGAAGCTGAAGCCGACGAAGAACACCTCGAAGACGACCACCAGGATGACCAGGGCAAAGCGCCAGATATGGTACCGGGCCGCCAGGCGGACCAGTTCGGTCAGCCCGATCCCGAACAGGAAGAAAGCTCCAAAGTGCAAGAAGGTGTACGCTACGACGGCTCCGCCCTGGATGGTCTGGAAGTCGGGCGTCTGACCGCGGTAGAAGATGACCTGTCCCAGCAGATTCGGCGTGTACAGGGGCCGGCCTTCAATGACGATATCGAGAAACAGGAACCAGAGCGCCACCGCACTCCCGCCGAGAAAGCCGGAGACGATCCCCTCGCGGAAGAGCGAATGATGATGTCGAACCATGTGTCCTCTCCTCGCAGTCGGATGACCGGAGTCTGGTCAGAAAATTACGCCTCGCTCGCCTGCCCCTTCTTACGCTGAAACCACCAGACGCCGAGGATGATCCCCGCAAACGCGATCGGGGTAAAGACGAACAACGCCCCAACCCAAAACATGGCCACCGAGATCGCATCGGGATCGACGTTCATCGTCCCAGAAACCGCTGGAGGTGGAGGAGGTAATAGCCGAACCCAACGGCGATCGCGGCCGAACCCACGGCCAAGGCCAACGGGATCGTGCCGCCCGAGGCTTGGTACGTCATGAAGGACCAGGCAGCAAACCCGAGAGAAAACACGATGAAGGTTCCGATGAGAAAGCGATGGAAAACTATCATACGCGCATGTCCACCATCATGAGGGTTAAGAGCGCCGGGAGATACCAGATCGACAGGAAGAACAGCCGTCGGGCGTGTTGCCGCGTTGGTCGGAGGGCCGCGACCAGAGCCGTCCCGCAGTACCCCAGCGACAGTACCAGCGCTCCCCAAAAGTACGCCTGGCTCGCCAGCCCCATCACCGTCGGAAGGAGTGAGATCGGCACCAGCGCCGCGGCATAGAGCAGCGCCTGGGCAAAAGTAACTCTCCCTGAAGGGTCCGTGACGGCCAACATCTTGATGCCGGCCCAGCCGTAGTCCTCGCGATAGAGCCAGGAGAGGGCCAGGAAGTGAGGCATCTGCCACAGAAACATCACCAGAAACAGCACCACCGCCGCGGCGTCGATGCTCCCGCTGGAGGCGGCATAGCCGCCCACTATCGGCAGGGCGCCGGGGACTGCTCCTACCAGCGTGTTGAGTGTCGACTTCCGTTTGAGCGGTGTATAGACGAAAACGTACGACACAAGCGTGAGGGCCGCCAGCGCCGCAGTCAGCCCGTTGACGGTCAAGGCGAGAAACGCGATACCGACGGTCCCAACCAGACCGGCCCCGAGGGCCACCGGCCCCACCGGGAGTCGTCCGGCCGGCAGCG
Organism: Gemmatimonadales bacterium; assembly: GCA_036443495.1. Taxonomy (GTDB): domain Bacteria; phylum Gemmatimonadota; class Gemmatimonadetes; order Gemmatimonadales; family GWC2-71-9; genus N074bin45. The sequence continues at coordinate 5,821 of JAZFYL010000128.1, forward strand.
GGCGATTCCGGGTGCGGCGCATGAGCGCGTCGGTCTCGACCTCGACCACCTGGTTGAGGGCATTGGTGCCGACGACGACCAGCGCCGTTCCGAGCAGCAGCGGGAGCAGCACGACCCCGCCTCCCTCCTGCGTCCCCGGACCGGCCGCCATGACGAAACCGGCGGCCACCGTGAACAGGACCCACACCGCGATCCGAGCCTTGGCGAGCACCAACAGGTCGGCCAGGTGGGCCCGCCGAAGTGCGATGGCTACCACCGGAACTCCGTTATCACCGCCACGACGAGGATGACGGCCAACGGCAGCGGCGCTACAGCGAGGATGCGAAGCGGGAACTTCTCGTACTTGAGGTGCATGAAGTACAGCGCCACCATCAGTGCCTTCCACACCGCCAGGAATACCAGCAGGACGATGACGATCGTCTTGTTCCACGGGAGGAACGCCACCCCGATCTCGACCGCGGTCAACACGGCCAGGCCGAGCCACACCATTATGTAGTTCGGATGGTTGTCAGATGCAGCCATGGTAAGCCTCGCCGGTCAGATGAGGTACACAATGGTAAAGAGGATAATCCAGACCAAGTCCACGAAGTGCCAGTATAGCCCGATCACCTCGACCCCGCGGTAGTCCTGCATGGTGTAGCCGCCCCGCATGGCCTTCAGGGCCACCCAGGTCAAGCAGATGACACCCATGCTCACGTGGAAACCGTGGAACCCGGTCATGGTGTAGAACGTCGACCCGAACAGGCCCTCGCTGGGGACGAAGCCGTGGTGAATCAGCTGACGATACTCGTACGCCTGTACTCCGACGAATGCCGCCCCCATTGCAGCCGTAGTCCACAACCACCCGACCAGTCCTCGCTGATTGCCCGCGGCAATAGACGCGAAGGCCTTGACCATCGCCACACTACTGCAGATGAGCAGAAATGTGTTCGTTGCCGTGATCGGGATGTTCAGGACTTCCTTGGGACCTCCTTCGGGCCAGGCTCCGGGGTTTCCAACCCGCAGGATGAGGTACGAGCCGATAAGCGCCGTAAAGAACATCACCTCGGAGCCGAGGAAGACCCACATGCCCAGCTTCTCGTTGTACACTCCTGCTCCGGCCTGGGTATTGGGCATCGGCCGCATCACATTGGCATCACTCATGACGCACCCCCTTCCACCGACCCGGCTGCGTGGGCGGGGGCGGGTTGCAGTTCACGTTGCTGATCCTGCGGCAGGAAATCCGCCTCCATACCCGGTACACTGAACTCGTACGGCGCCGTGTAAACCGTCGGCGTCGTGGCCCAATTCCCGTGGGGCGGCGGTGATGGAGTGGTCCACTCGAGCCCGGTGTCATCCCACGGGTTGGGTCCAGCCCGCTCGCCCTTGAACCAACTGATTATGAAATTCAAGACGAATATGATCTGGACGGAAAACAGCACGAACGCCGAGATCGAGATGAAGGTGTTCAGGCCGCCGGTGCCTTCGAGGAAGCTGTAGCGGCCGGTGTCATAGATACGCCGCATGTGGCCCTCCAGCCCCAATTGGTGCATGGGGAAGAAGACCATGTTGTAGGTGATGAATGTAAGCCAGAAGTGCACCTTGCCCCAGAAGGGGCTCATCATCCGCCCGAACATCTTGGGATACCAGAAGGTGATGGCGGCGAAGATGGCGAATAGACTACCGCCGAAGAGCACATAATGAAGGTGGGCTACGATGAAGTAGGTATCGTGGAGGTAGATGTCGACCGGCGTAGATGCCATGAACACGCCGCTCAGGCCCCCGATGATGAACATCGCCACGAAGGCACAGGCGTTCAGCATGGGGACGGTGAACTTGACGGCTCCTCCCCATATTGTCCCCAGCCAATTGAACACCTTGATGGCCGAGGGCACCGCGATCACCATCGTCGAGATCATGAACGTCATGCCCAGCGTCGGGTTCATGCCGCTCTGGAACATGTGGTGGCCCCACACGACCCACCCAAGAAACGCGATACTGATGAGGGCGAACACCATGGAGTGGTACCCGAAGACGGGCTTCCGAGAACCATTGGCGATGATGTCCGATACGAACCCCATGGCCGGCAGGATCAGAATGTAGACCTCGGGATGGCCAAAGAACCAGAATAGATGCTGCCACAGGATCGGAAGCCCGTCGCCCGGCAAGAAAAACACCGTTCCGATTGTCTGGTCGAACAGCAACATGATCACGGCGCCAGACAGAATGGGAATGGCCAGCAAGACCAGGATGGCCGTGATGAACAGGGCCCAAATACTCAACGGCATCCGAAACCATGTCATCCCTGGAGCCCGCATATTGATGACCGTGGTGATGTAGTTGGTTGCTCCCAGGATGGAGGACAACCCCAGAACGAGCAGGCTGACACTCCACAGCTGTTGCCCAAGACTCACCCCTGTCCACTCGGGATCAGCGCTCAGCGGGGCATACGCGGTCCACCCTGCGGCGGCATGGCCACCTTCCACCCAGAACCCGGCCAGCATGATGAACCCTGCCGGCACGGCGAGCCAGTACGAGACCATGTTGAGCCGGGGGAACGCCATATCCGGCGCACCGATCTTGAGGGGAATCAGGTAGTTGCCAAACACTCCCACGAGCAAAGGCATGATGGCGAAAAACACCATGAAGGTGCCGTGCATCGTGACCAGCGAGTTGTAGAACTCCGGTAGCACGATACCATCGGATATCATCGTTTCAGGAAACACCCCACCACCCGGCATCGGCTGCCCGGGGAACCCCTGCTGCCAGCGAATGATCATGGCCAGCAGTCCTCCAAGGACAAGAAACAGCAGGCTCATGAGCAAGAACTGGATGCCGATGATCTTGTGGTCGGTCGAGAAAATGTACTTCCGGAGGAACGACTGCTCGTGCACGTGGGCAGTGTGTTCGATCGGAGTTGGGATCGATGCCATAGTGTCCCCTACTTGAGAGCGACGGGTTGGGCCTGCTCCGATAACCACTGCTGGTAACCGTCAGCTGTATGAACGGTCACGGCAGCACGCATTCGATAGTGACCAAGACCACATAATTCGGCGCAGGCCAACTCGTAGTCACCCGGTTCGGTGACTTGAAACCACAATCGCTGTGGCATACCCGGCATGGCGTCCTGTTTCACCCGAAACTGGGGGATGAAGAACGAGTGAATCACGTCCTCGGCGGTCAGGTGGATCGCGATCGGCGTGTCCACCGGGACATGTAACTGATTGCGCAATTCGAAATCATCCTCGGTACCCAGGATGCCATCACTGCCTGGATACGTCACCATCCATTCGAATTGTTGCGCGTGCACTCCAATCGGATAGGCTCCTTCAGGCACCGAGTTTCGGCCCCTGATCTCCGTCCACACCGAGACGCTGAGAAGGCCGATGATTATCACGGTCACGGCGGGCACGGCCGTCCAGATGATCTCCGCCTTGGTGCTGCCGTGGATATACACGGCCCTGCGTCCCGGCCGCGCCCGGTACTTGATCAGGAACACCACCAGGGCCACCTCCGTCACCACGAATGCGATACCGGTGATGACCAGAATGACGTAATAGATCCGGTCGATGGCGGGCGCGAACGTCGACACACCTGGAGGGAGGATCCAGTTCATGGAGGGGCCTCCTCAGGCCGCAGGCTCGTAAGAGAAGTCGACGGTTCCCGTGCCGTCGTCGGCAATCGTCACCGAACCCGTCTGAGTGCCATAAATCTCATGCCAGGCTTCAATTTCGTACGTGCCGGCGGGGAGTCCCTCGATGGTGAAAGTCCCATCCGCTCCAGTGACCGCGAAGTACGGGTGCTCCAACACGCCCAAATACGCGTGCATCCAACCGTGGACGTTACACTCGAGCGGTACCATGATCTCGGGTGTGCGGAACGACCGGGTCGAGGTCATGCCTGCGTTAGGCTGACTGATGTTGAACCCACGATTCTCCGTGGGCACCGCCTTGATGTTGTGCATCAGCGGATCGCTGTTCAGAATCTCGATATCCTGGCCTACCATCACCCCGACAACCCGGGGAGTGTAGAGACACCCGTTCTGGTCGATGACCGCCGCACCGGTGGGTGCCGGGAAGGCAGCGCCTTCGGGCAGTCCACCCTTCACATAGACAAATACGTTGCCCAACTTGCCGTCGGTCACAACCACGCGCGGATCGACGGGGCCGTCGGTGTACTTGGCCTGACAGTCCGGTTCCTCGCTCATGTCGATGGGCGGGTTGGCGGGCGGGGTCCCCATGAAGGTGACCACACCGCTGATAGTTGCCGTGCCGAGTGGCGCCGCCGGTGCGGCATCTGCGGCCGGCGAGTCAGCCTGACCCCCGGACCCGTCTCCTCCACCACAGGCTGCCGCCACGACAATTAGTGAGCATACAAACGGATACTTCATGACACCTCCTGGCTTTGGCCCGTGGCGCCGGAGCGCCGCTGGGCTCTGAACACGACAAGTAAGCCGAGTCCCGCCGTAACTAGTCCGGCGAGGATCGGCTGCACGTACACCCGCGTGGGTGTGGGAACATCTAGGTAGATCGCATACCAGGCACTAACTGATTGTCGACTCACCCCCTCTCCCTGGCTGCCATCGGCAGCGCGGAAGGCGATGGGGATAACTACGCCCTGCGGCAGCGACGGAGCGCTGGTCGAATCGGTCGAGAGCAGGGCACGGTCCAGTTGCACCTGCCACTGACCCTCCGAGAAAGCGGCGCGGTGAGTAACCATCGTCGTCCCGGCCGTCCGGTACGACTCCAGACCGGTGGCCGTCCCCTCGCTGATCCCGGATGCCTGATTGGTCCATACGACCTCCGACACCGCCCGTTGGCGGTCGCCGCCAAGGAAATACGGCAGGGCCATATCGTCACTCAGTCGGAGGGGGAGCTGCATCACCAACCTATCAGGACCCTGCGACTCGGGCAGGGGGCCGTCGACATCGGTCACGGTGGACCGCAACAGTTCGTAGAACTCGTCCCATTCCGGATCAGGGCTCTCGGTGCGATCGCTCCAGGTGAGGAGCATGGCCAGCCGTTCACCGTCGTGCATGGCCCGCACCCACAATCCGTCAACCCCGGGGATGAACTGCCGAGGACCCTCGATGATCTGCCCAACCATGGGAATGAAGTAGCGCTCGACGCCGTCCCACATCGAATCCTGCGGGCCGGTGGGGAGACCTTGTTCCGCGATCGCAGCCCGAATGACGTCCCGTACCTGAGGGGATTTGTCCGGGGCGAGGCTTCGTACGTAGTGGGCAACGAGCCAGAGTTGCTCGTCGGTGATCAAGCCGGCATCGATGGCGTCGCTATAGGAAGGCATCGGGGTCCCGTCGAGCCCCGTCCGCATCCGGCGATAGATGTCTTCGACCGAGCTGCCCCCGTTGAAATTCCACGGTTCGGTCAGGTCGGCCGCAAAGACCGGGAAGTCCCAGTCGTCGGCCAGGGTGGGCGCGGACGTACCGTCGCCCCGTCCGGCCTCTCCATGGCATTTCGCACATTCCGTCTCTTCCAGGAAGAGTCGCCGCCCCTCGGGGAGGTCTGCCTCCGAAACACCGGGATCAGAGCTGAAATCGATCGGTGGCGGGGCCGCATCTTCGAAGAACCTCGAGAAAGTCTTGAGGTACGCGATCACGTCATCGCGCTCCCTTGAACTCAACCGCCCGCGCCAGCCTGGCATGGCGGAGCCCGGCATGCCGTTGTCGATTACCCGGCGGAGGTCGTCGTCCGTCGGCAGTTCCCCACTGGCGGTCGTCCGGATTTGGTACACCGCACGGGTGAATTCGCGCGGCCGGGGCAACATGTACGCAGCAGCCTCGCCATCACCCTTACCGGTCTCCCCGTGACAGCCGACGCACCACTTGTCGTAAACGATCTTGCCTTGCTCAGCGTCCTGGGCGGCAAGGGGAGCCGCCAGAGCGCCCAGCAACACCGCGATCCCGACCGCCCTAATCATGCCCACCTCCCTCGCCGCCTTCCTCCCACGTCCGCGGCTCCCAGCCGGACTGCTCGTACAGAAAGATGATGACCGACCAGATTTCGTCCTCGGTCAAGAACTCCTCCCAAGCCGGCATCGCCGAGTTCCACGGGGTCCCTTCACGCGGCAATCCTGGGCCACCCTTGGCGATCCGCCAGAACACGAAGCTCTCGGTGAGTTGGGCGATGGTGCCAGGGTCGTCGAAAGCCAACGGCACGGGGTTGAACCCCGCGGCGAAATGTCCCTGGCCGTCGAGGAGGTCCCCGTGACAGGGCAGGCAGTTCTGATAGTACACTCGACGACCTTCGAGGTTGTGCTCCTCGAGACTGCCTTGATGGCGGAGCGGATTCTCCAGACCGGTGATCTCGATGGTGCGGCCGCGAAACGTGATGCGGGCTGGCGGTGCGGGGTGGATCGAGCGCAGTTGGGCCGCGGCGCCGATGTTGGGACGCGCCTGGGTATACGTCACCCACCCCACGGCCAGCGGGACCGCGACGAGCAGGGCCCCACGCAGGGGTTTACGGTTCGGGTCGACCAGGGTACGGTGAATCGGTGCCTTGAACGCCTCCCAGTTTTCTTCGTCGCGGCTCACGTAGATGAGCACACCCACGATGACCAGTCCCATGTACTCCACGATCAGGCTCATGGGGGCCGGAGCGCTTTCGAACCCGAACAACGGGGGCAGGTACTGGATCCCATACACGAACAGCATGTAGCAGATGACCAGGATGATCACTGCCTGCCAAAACGGTTGGCGCAGGGCTTCGCGGAGCCTTGACACTATTTCCGTTCCGCCAGGAAGGTCACCACGGCCTCGAGTTGGGCCGCCGAGAGTTGGTCGCCGAAAGTAGTCGGCATCATACCGGCTACCTGTTGGAAGCCTTCGGACACGTCGGCGTCGGGGTCAAGGATAGCCTTCCGAATCCCCGCGGCGTCGAGCCGGGCGCCGACCCCATCGAAGGAGGGGCCCACGGGGCCGCCGGTGCCATCGAGCACATGGCAGCCGAGGCAGGCGTTGTCGCTGAGCAGTTGGCGCGGGTCGGTCACGCTGCTGCGTGCCGGGGCGGGGGTGGCTGCTGCCGGAGCCGGCGCGGCTGGGGCACTCTGAGGAATGTCGGCCCCGGTGACGGTGGCCTCGCCCCCCTGAGACTGCAAATAGGCCACGAGAGCCCAGATCTGCTCGATCGATAGCTGGCGGCGGGCGTCCGGCATGATGGGACTGAACCCGCTCACCACCACGGCGCCGGGTTCGGTCAGCGATTGATACAGATACGCCTTGCAGTCCAGGTCGGCTGAGCGCGCGCCACAGCGCGCGCCGATGGTACCTTCGCCGTCGTGATCGCTCAGCAGGTTGGGGGCCCGGGTGCCCAACCCGTGGCAGGCGGTGCAGCCGCCGGCGCCCAGGAAGAGTTGCTCGCCGGCACTCACCAGGGCTTCGGTGGTCACGCCGGCGCTCAAGTCCAGCTCCATCGGCACCTCGGACTGGATCTGCGGGATCATGTGGGCCATCGAGGTGTAGAACCCGATAACGACCAGCCCCACGAGGGCCACACTGAGATTCGTGCGCCACATGGCTAAGCCCCTTCCGCCGGTTGGGGCTTCGACATGGCCCGTTCGGCCAGTCCACCAAGCCAGAAAATGAACGCGACCATGGTCAGGAAAATCACGACGCACAGGCTGATCATGTTGGCGGCGTAGCCCAACGCTGGCGTCGCCGCAAACTCGCTGGTGTCACGCATCACTTCCCATACGTGCCAGTGCTGCCGGATGCCGCTCCGAGCGAACCCCATGAGCCCCATCAGCCAGGTGAACGTGACCGCGAGAACGAAGAGCGCGTATTGCGAGCGGGCCGGCATCTTGCCCCATTGGATCTCGCCGCGTGACTCGGAGCCCCGCAGCATCAGCACGTCGATGACGGTCACGCTGATGATGCACGTCAACACTGCGGCAACCTGATAGACGCTGAAGCCGATCCGAACGATCGCCGCGACGAAGTAACCGTATATCCCGTAGAAGAGCACGACCCCACCCGTCAGCACGAACATGGCCGCCTGTGCCATCGCCCCATTCCTGGCCCAGGCAACGGTCGGACGGCGGTTCGCCCGCCGATACAGCAGGAATGACAGGAACGTCGTGAGGATCATGAAATTGACGGCCGTGTTCTTGGCGCTCATCACCCCGAGTACGCTGAGGAACGGGTGATGGGAGCCACCCATCGCTGCGAATTCGGCGCGGCTGGCGATGAGCGTGTTCGGGGTGCTCCACACGAGCCATGAGACCACCAGGACCACCAGCATCCATTTGATGTACGGCCGGAAGCGCTCCGCACCGGGAATACGCCCCATGCCCAACCACAGATAGTAGTTGGCTGCCAGGAACAACACGCCGATGAGGATCGCCTGCACGATCCACAACCAGCTCATGAAGCCACCCATCATGGTGATACCCATCTGCTGGTTGTACTCGTAGATCTCCCGTCCCAGCCAATACCCGGCAAATGGCAGCACGATGAAGGTGGAGATGGCAATGAAGTTTCCCACATACCCCATCCAGTCATAGTGCGCCCGCTCTTCGTCCGTCTTCGCGGCCAGGAATCGGTAGCCAGCATAGGCCGCCACGATGGCGCCGCCGAAGACGGCGTTGGCGATGAAGCGGTGGATGTTGATGGGTATCCAGGTGGCGTTGGCGATGGCAGCCCACAATTTGACCTGGCCAGGCAACACCTCGGCGGTCACCCCCTCCGGCGGCGACATCATGTAGGTCAGCCAGCCGTTGGCGATCAACATGACCGCAGTACCCCACACGTTGAGCAGAATGCCGAGGCCCCAGTGACCCCATTTGGCCCGGCCGATACTCCAGCGGTCCCAGCCGTAGTAATAGAGGTAGAGGGTGAAGGACTCGATAAAGAACAACCCGGCGTAGATCCACATCGACAGGCCGAAAATGGTCGCCATGTGGCCCCAAAACCGGGGGTAGAGTGTGGTCAGCAAGAACAGCAACATGCCGCCCCAGAGCGCAGTGGCGCTGTACGCGAACACGAGCAGCCGAGTGAACTCCTTGGACAGCTTGTCATACTTGCTGTCCTTCGCGACGATTCCGATCAACTCGGTGACGACCGCGAACATCGGCACACCCAGCACGAACGCCGCGAACATCAGGTGCACCTCGGCAGCGATCCACACGGCCCCTCGGGCACCGATGCCGGGGAAGCGTCCATAGCCACTGCTCTCGGCTGCTTGCTGGAGCAGAGGGAGTAGGTCAGTCATCACGCAAGAAGAAGGGTAGGCGTTTCGAGAAATCGACGGGCATGGACCGCCGTACCTGGCGCATCAGATCCGCGGTTACTTCCGCATGTCCATGTCGTCGGGCGTAATCTTCCATCCGCTGGGTGACGACACCACGGACAAATGAAGGAATCCGCGCGATCCGGCTCCGCGCCTCGGGAGTCCAAGGCATCCCGACCTCGACAGTCGACCCGTAGGTCGCAGCCACAGTAGGCTCGATCAGTGTTTCAACCCCTTCAGGTTCATAGGCGCAGGCCTCGTCGGCCGCCATATAGTCGCCGGATTCGGAGAAAGCTCTGGCGCGGCAGCCGCCACACATCGCCCGGTAGCCGCAGCGGCCGCACTTGCCGCCGAGGTTCCCTTCCCGCAGGTCGTGGAACAGCGAAGCCGACCGCCACACCTCGGCGAATGGCTGGCGACGCAAGTCGCCGGCGGACACCGGGAGATAGGGACATGCGGTGAGGTGGCCATCCGGCGTGATGCGACAGTACTGCACGCCACAGGGACAACGTGTCGCATACTGCAGAATCGGGGAATCCGGGGCCCGTTCGTGGACGAGACGCATGAAAGCTGGGGCACACTTGGCACGGACCATCATCTGTCCGAGGTACTCGACGTGTAGATCGGCCAGCTGAGTGAGCAGTGACTCGAACGCATCGGACGAGAGCGGTCGCATGCCGGCACCGCGCCCAGTGGTCACCAGGAAATAAGCGTTGAACGACACGGCACCCTTTCGGGCCGCCCAAGCGACGAGGTCCGGCAGCTCTCGCTGGTTGCCTTTGGTGAGCGTGGTCTGGACCACGAAATCGAGCCGGTTGGTGACCAACCGGTCCACGGCGGCCAGGGTCGCTACCAGCGAGCCGTGGCCACGCCGAAAGCGGTCGTGATAGGTCGGATCGAGCGATTCGATGCTGACGGCCACGCCCGTGACGCCCGCATCCTTGAGCGCCGAGATGCGCTCGTCGGTGAGCAGGGTCCCATTGGTGCCGATGACCACCGTCGCACCGCCAGCGGCACAGTGGCTCGCGATCGTGGTGAGGTCGTCCCGGAGGAGCGGCTCGCCCCCAGAGAGGATGAACATAGGGGATGGGTTGATGGCCAGGATCTGATCGGCGATCGCCAGGCACTCAGCTGTGGACAGTTCACCCTCGGCCGTCTGATCGGGACCTGCGGCGATATAGCAGTGGGCGCACTCCAAGTTGCACCGGCGTGTCAGGTTCCACGCCACCACGTGCGGCACGTAGCGTGAAACCTCCGGTTGGGCTAGAGATACTTCACCCATCACTTCGAGTGGAGCTACTGCCATGTCCGGCTACCTCCCGGCGTACAGCACTCGGTTTAGTTGCTCCCCTTCCCCTGCTTCATCAACTGCTCGACTGCAGCTTTCGCTTCCTCCGGCGTCACGGCCTTGAAGTCGACCGGACACTCGCTCATTTGCTCTTCAATGTCCCGGATGGGACACCGCGTCACCCCGGACGCCTTGGCTTCCTCGATAAACCGGCGCATCTCCGGCGAGAGCGCATCCGAACCCTCTGCCTCGGCGCGAATTTGCTTCGCCCGAAGTTCACGGAACATTCCCATCATCGTTTCGGCATCGAATTCATCGGCTTCGATCATGGCCTGCTTATTCTCGTCCATGACCTGGGTCGTGATGCGCCAGATGCCGTCCCCCTTCGCGAAGCGTTCTACCGTCATGCGGGCCAGTGGCCGGGCGATCAACGGGACCACCTTCAGGCGCTCGAACGCCTCGGTGGTCCAGACCGCCGGGTCCTCCGTCGTCCGCGGGCGGGTCATGGCATGTGGGGTCTGCGGACAGGCGACTTCCATCGTGGCTCCCACCGGCTCGACATCGGCGTCGTTCCCCAAGACCAGTGTCTGGGCCATCTGTTCTTCGGCCTTCACCTCGGCACGGGCCAACTCTTCAGCATCGCCGATCCCCATGATCAACTGCATGTGGGTCGGTAGCAGTTTCCGGATAGCCCGGTCGAGCCAATGGGTGGTCACGGTCCCGATGCCGTGCTCCATGGTGAACTCTTCGACGGCTTTGCGGGCGATTCCTTGTGCGAAGGGCGGCACCCGCTGGATGCGCACTTCGGCCTCGGGCGCCCAGGGGAGTCCCGCCTCGCCGTCTTCTTCGATCCAGGGAATGTCTTCCGGCTTGATCCCGTCGGCGCTGGTCACCAGCACGTTGGCGGGCGCCAGTCGAATGAGGTTATCGGACTGCGACCCCAGCTCGGTTCCAAGGATGCGATGCCCGCCGTGGCGCCCGATGATCAGCAGAGTCGGTTCGATCTCCTCCATCCATTGCAGCACGACCTGAAACGGCTTGCCGATGAGGATCTGCGTCTCGATCTCGACGTCTGGGAACTCCTGCGCCATGACCTCGGCCCGCTTGATATTCGCCTGGCTGAGCTTGAGGAGACCCTTGTCGATGATATTGTTGTGCAGCTCTTCCTGTTCCTCAAATTTGAACACCTTGGCGGCCTTGACCGACAGAACATCCTTGATGTTGTTGAACACGGCATGGTGATACTCGACATCGAAAGCGCTGCCCACGTAGAGCTTCGCGTCATAGGCCTGTGCCAGTTCCAGGCCGCGCAGCATCGCCTTGTAGCTGTAGGAGGAACCGTCGACGCAAACCAGGATCCGGCCGCCGCGCAGGGGCTGGTCGGTCCTGACGATCAGCACGTCCTTGGTAATGCGGCGTGCCGCTCGCGAGACGACCCCACCGAGTTGTGAATGGGGTTGCTGGCCGATGCCATGGGCCCCGATGGCGATCAGGTCATAGTCGCGCCCGCTGGTCCCCGCTACCTTCTCCGATTGGTCTTCATCCTCCCCGATGATACGGCCGTCGGCACCCAGTTTGACGTCCGACCGTACCCGATCACCGCCATCATAGTTGGCAGCGATATTGGGATCGAAGCCGATGAGGCTGGGCAGCTGCCCCTCCCCTCGGTTCGCTTCGTTGATGAGCTCTTCGTAGTTGATGCCCTCGAGCAATTGCCGACGGAGCGGCACACCGGCCACGGCACACCGCTTCTCGACCTTATCCAGGAAGGAATCGGAGATGAGCTGTAGACCCTTCTCGATCAGCTTGTCATGCACTTTGCGCTGGCGTTTGATCTCCTCGGGCGTCTGGAACTGCGCGGGGAGGCCGGTCTCGAGTTGCCGGAAGCGAACGTCGTGCAGACGGGCGGCATAGACGTGGGTTCCGGTAATCCGCCCTTCGGACAAGGCGCACAACTCCAAGGCGCACTCTACGGCCCAGTCGGAGTGCGTCGAATTATCGACGGGCACTAG
>JAZFYL010000129.1:0-8837 GCA_036443495.1 Gemmatimonadales bacterium
CAGAATCGTGTGGTCTATCCCGCTGTCGGCCAGGGCCTGCTCCACCTCCGCGTGCGCCCTGCCCAACGTAAGGGGGGAATCCAGCGCCGCGCCGCGGGCGGACACCTTCACGATGTAACGGATACCGCTACCGACGGCGGCGTTCACCGCATTGATCTGAAGTTGTGCCTGGTTCTCCACCGACGGGCTCAGCAAAAACAGGCTGTCCACATTCTCCATCGCCCGGGACAAGCTGGCGGGATCGCCGAAGTCCCCGGGAATGGTGCTGATGCCCCGTGCCTCGAGTTCCCGTCCCTTCTCAGAATTCCTGACCATGACCAGGAAACGGGGGGGAGCATCGATGTCGTGCAGCAACCGCACGAGTTCCCCGCCAGTCGTGCCGGTACCTCCAGTGACCAGAATCATCTCCTTCTCCTTCGCCTCGTAATGCGTAGTATTCGTCGTCGGCCCCTGTGGCGCGTGGCGGGTGGCTCATAGCGGGTAGTTGATAGTTCACCAGCCACGAGCTACTAGCCACAAGCTACTAGCCACACGCCACAAGCCAAATCACCTCTTCACCACCGAGCCAGATGCCGAACTCCCTCGACCCCATTATGAAGCCGCGATCGGTGGCCGTGATCGGCGCCTCACGCACCGCGGCCCCGCCCCGCACCGCCTAGTATCGACCGACGAGAAAAGGACCGGCTACCTCATGGACTGGCGAATCGTGTTGGGACTGATCGGCTTGGGCGTCGTCATCGGATTCGTGGTCCGGTCAAGCCTGGGATTTCTGTTCAAGGTCGGCATCGTCGTCGCCGCCCTTGCCGCTTTTCATGTCATCTCCCCTGACGGTATTCCCGATCTCGTACGCCAAGGGTTCGAATGGATCTACGAGAAAGTGAGTTCGGAAGCGAAAGACGTTCTCCCCGACCGTTGAGAGGCAAGCACAGAAAGGGCGATGCGCGCGCTTTCGCTAATGCAGACGAGCGACTTCCACAAACAAGTGAGGCTGTCATGCCAACAACAACGGTGTCCCGCAGACGCCTCTTCGAGTACTTCGCGGCACTTGGCATGGGTTCCTCGCTGTTCCCAGAGGCCGTCTGGGCAGAGGTCAAGCTCCGGGCATCGGCAACTGACGAAGCCCATCCGGTTTCGCCCCAAACGGCGCAGGACCCGTCCATTACCCCGGAGATAATCGAGGCTGCAGAGAAGATCACGGGCCTCTCGTTTACTCCGGACGAACGCGCCATGATGGCCGAAGGCCTCGACGAACTCTTGGAGGACTACGGCCACATCAGGAGTGTGGTGATCCCCAACGGCGTCCCTCCGGCACTGTTCTTTGACCCAACGCTGGGACGTGATATTCCTGCGAAGAAGAGTAGCGGCGTCAACATTCGCCGCCCCAATGTGAGCCTGCCGGGGTCCGACACCGACCTGGCGTTCGAGTCGGTGATGCGGCTGGCCCAATTGGTTCGCACTCGGCAAGTATCCGCCATGAAGCTTACGGAGGTTTATCTCGACCGGCTCCATCGGTTCGGAGACACGCTCGAATGCGTGGTGACGATCACCGAAGAGTTGGCCCGGGAGCAGGCCCGCCGGGCGGATGCGGAATTGGCCAGGGGCCATTATCGGGGGCCCTTGCACGGCATTCCCTGGGGCGCCAAGGATCTGCTCGCCACGAAGGATTACCGGACGACGTGGGGAGCCCAGCCGTACCAGGATCAGGTGATCGGCGAGGACGCCTCCGTGGTTCGTCGACTGGAAGAAGCGGGCGCGGTGCTGGTGGCCAAGCTCACCTTGGGCGCACTGGCCTGGGGTGATGTGTGGTATGGCGGAGTGACCAAGAACCCTTGGGACCTGGAGCAGGGATCGAGCGGCTCGTCGGCTGGGCCCGCCGCGGCAACGGTGGCCGGTTTGGTCGGTTTCTCCATCGGGAGTGAAACCTGGGGATCCATTGTATCGCCGGCCACGCGCTGCGGAGCGACCGGCCTCCGGCCGACTTTCGGCCGGGTGAGCCGCCATGGGGCGATGGCGCTGTCCTGGAGCATGGACAAACTGGGACCCATTTGCCGGTCGGTGGAAGACTGTGCCTTGGTGCTCGACGCGATCTCCGGACCGGACGGTCTCGACCCCACAGTAAGAAATATTCCGTTTGCCTACGACGGCACCCGACCGCTCTCCAGCTTGCGGGTGGGGTACCTGCCCGCCGCGTTCGAGGAGGACCATCGGACCAAATCCCACGATGACCAGGCACTCGCCACCGTTCGCTCGCTCGGGGTGGCGCTCCAACCGGTGAGCCTGCCTCAATCCTTCCCGACCGGGGCCATCAGCTTCTTGCTGTCGGTCGAAGGCGCGGCGGCATTCGACGACCTCACCCGCTCCAACCGCGACGATCAGATGGTCCGCCAGATCGCCAACGCCTGGCCCAATGTGTTCCGCCGCTCCAGGCTCATCCCGGCCGTCGAATACCTACAGGCCAATCGTTTGCGAACCATGCTGATTGAAGCCACCACGGCCGCCCTTGCCGACATCGACGTTCTGGTCACACCGTCTTTCGGGCAGGACATCTTGCTCAGGACCAACCTGACCGGGCACCCGGCGGTGGTGGTACCTTCGGGGTTCGCGGACGGCAAGCCGGCTAGCAGCTTGAGTTTCATCGGGCGGTTGTTCGACGAAGAACCTCCCCTGTTGCTGGCCGCGGCCTACCAGCGCGCGACCGACTTCCACCTGCGGAGGCCACCTTCCTTTGTCGGCCAATGAAACTGGGGTTGCACCGAGGGGGTAGTGTACTCTCGACCCCCGGGGATATGTTAGGTCCCGCACCGAACCTCACCCACCCCTGCATAGAGGTGATTTCAGTATGAAACGGCACATGTCAGCAGCAGCGCTTCTCTTGGCCCTCCCGTTGGTGGCAGCGTGTTCAGCGGGCTCCGCCACCGTCCAAAGCCCCTCCCCAGAGGAGAGCCAGGACTCGACAGAGAACCGGATCGCCAAGCTGGACTCCGCTTTCACCAAGGCCATCAAGTCGAGTCAGAAATTCGAGGGTCTGTTCACCATCTATCAGGACACGGTGACCGGCGAGACCCACATGGCGATCGCGCCGGACCAGTTGGACAAGGAGTACATCTACTTCACCTACACCGAGAACGGCGTGCTCTGGGCCGGGCAGTTCCGTGGTCGGTTCCGGGACAACAAGGTGTTCACCATCCGCCGCCGGTTCGAGCGGATCGAGATGGTGACCCTCAATGACAGCTACTACTTCGACCCCGACAACCCACTGATCCGCGCCGAGACCGCCAACATCAGCCAGGCGGTGATGGTCTCGGAGAAGATCGTTGGCATCGAGGATTCGACCGGGGTCATCCTGATTGCTAGCGACGATCTATTCCTGACCGAGGCTCTGGCCCAGGTGAAGCCTTCGCCTTTCCCGGGTGCAAGTTCGGGGGCTTCTTTCTCGCTGGGCAGCAGGGACAAGGACAAGACCCATATTCAGTCGATCAAGAACTACCCCGCCAACACCGACGTCGTCGTCGAGTACGTGTACCACAACGGCTCGCCCACGGTGCGGGGCGGGCCCGAGGTCACCGATGCCCGTTACATCTCGATTACGGTCCAGCACAGCTTGATCCAGATGCCGGTGAACGACTTCCGTCCCCGCTACGACGATCCGCGGGTCGGCTACTTCACCCAGCAGGTGACCGATCTCACCTCCACCAGCGTGACCCCCTATCGCGATCTCATCAATCGATGGGACTTGGTGAAGCAGAATCCCGATGCCGCCATATCCGAGCCGGTCGAGCCCATCACCTTCTGGATCGAGAACACGACTCCCATGGAGTTGCGCGAGACGATCCGCGACGCCGCCCTGGCTTGGAACCTTGCGTTCGAGGCGGCCGGCTTCCGCAACGCCATCCGGGTGGAGGTCCAACCGGATGACGCGGACTGGGACGCCGGCGACATCCGCTACAACGTCCTTCGGTGGACCTCCTCGCCAAGGCCCCCCTTCGGCGGCTACGGTCCCAGTTTCGTAAACCCCCGGACCGGCCAGATCATCGGCGCCGACATCATGCTCGAGTTCATCTACGTCACCAATCGCCTGTTCCAGAGCCGGGTGTTCGAGACCGCCGCCCTCGGCCTGCCGGATACCACCGCCGTCATGACCGCGGGTGGATTCGACGGCAACGACCCCTATGCGTGCTCACTCGGCCTCCATCTGCACAACAACACCCTGGCAGGACTCCACTCCCTCCGTGCCATGGGTGCCAGCGACTACGAGGTCGATGAATACCTCAGCTCGTCCCTGTATTTCCTGGTTCTGCACGAGATCGGACACACACTGGGTCTCAACCACAACATGAAGTCGTCGCAACTCCACTCGCTCGACCAAATCAACGATGCGGCCAGGACGAAGGCGGTGGGTCTCTACGGTTCGGTCATGGACTATCCCGCGGTGAATGTCGCTCCGCGCGGTACGGCTCAGGGCCAGTACTACACCACCCGCCCGGGACCGTACGACTTGTGGGCCATCGAATTTGGCTATTCGGGGGCGGTCGATGATCTGGAGATGGAGCAAGAGCGGCTCGAAGCCATCCTCGTCCGGTCGACCGAGCCGGAGCTGTACTTCGGCAACGACGCCGACGACATGAGGTCGCCGGGCAAGGCCATCGACCCGCGGGTCATGATCAACGATATGTCGGGTGACGCCATCAACTACAGCATCCAGCGAATCGGGTTGGTGAACGACGTCATGATGGAGATTTCGACCAAGTTCGCCACCCCCGGACAGTCCTACCACGAGATGCGGAACGCGTATTTCACCTTGACGGGGCAGCAGGCCTGGGCGCTCTGGACGATCTCGCGCTACATCGGCGGTCTGTACGTCGACCGGGCCATGGTCGGCCAGGAAGGCGCCACGCAACCCTTTACCCCGGTGAGCACCGAGGACCAACGGCGTGCCTTGGAGGCGCTGGCACAATACGCTTTCGCCCCCGATGCCTTCGACGCGCCCGCCGAACTCTACAGTCACCTGCAGGCGCAGCGCCGCGGCTTCGGCTTTTTCTCGACCACAGAGGATCCCAAGATCCACTCGCGAGCCCTGGGCATCCAACAGGTGACCCTGATGCACTTGTTGCACCCGACGGTATTGGCACGCATCAGCGACACCGAACTCTACGGCAACGGATATCCGTTGGCCGATTACATGGTCGATCTGAACCGGGCGATTGTGAGCTCCGACGCCCGCGCCTCCGTCAACACGTTCCGGCAGAACCTGCAACTCGACTACGTCAACCGCTTGATCGCCATGCTGCCCAGGAGCAGCGGCTACAGTTATCCGGCCAAGTCGATGGCGCTCAGGAACCTGCGGGCAATCAGAACATTGGAAGAAGGCAACGAATCGGGTGACACGCTGACCCGTGCGCACCGGGCCCATATCGTCTATGTCATCAACAAGGCGTTGGACGACGACTAGACCAAGCGGCATCAGAAACGACGAGACCCCCCGGTCGCGCGATGCAGCCGGGGGGTCTCGTCGTTCAGGCGTGCGTCTGTTAAAAGCCCAACAGAGGGATGCCCACGCCGAAGTTCAGGTGGATGTCGTGCTGCGTCGGCTCCACCACCCCAACGCCACCCAAGAACTGGGCGTTGTAGATGTAGTCTTCCGCGGTCAGTGTCAGGTGAAGGAACTGACCGACACGGAACCCCAGCGCGGCGCCGACGACTCCGCCTACGTTGGTGGTGTTCGCGACGCCCAGGAACGCATCACCGCCACGAGAGGTGACGCTGACACCACCGCTCAACGCCAACGAAACCATGCTGGTCTGCGGCAGCACCTGGAGCCACAACTGCCCAGTGCCGCTCACGACGTTGGCACTTAGGGTGGTGTCACCCACACCGGCCGCAGAGAACGACAAGGAGCTGGGGGCATACTCACCCGACACCACGAGCCCGAACCGGCCGAAGCCGAGTGCCATGCGCCCGCCAACCGCGATGCTGACCTGCTGGCCGATGGCCGCCTGGGGATCCCCCGCCGCAGCCTCCAACAGATTCTGGGTAGGTACATACACACCGATGGTCGGGGCGATGCTGAACTGCGCCTGCAACGCGGTCGGGACGGCCACTATGAGAAATAGCGGCGCCAGCTTGCCGACGATGCGACCGAACCAGTCAATATCCCGCATGGTGATTCTCCGTCATTGATGTTTGTACGCCCGGCCCCTCGAGTTCCCTGTCGGCCCGTACCAGGAGCAAGCGGCAGGCCAGCGGGATCAGACGCATAAGTCGCTAAAACACAAGCCGTTACAGCGCATGCAACAACTGGCACTAGCACCCGGTTTGACATTCTGTCACTGCGTTTCGCCATGAGTTGGCCCTTTCCGCGAGGACCCCGTACTTTCCGAGCTGACCCAGATCCGGGAGACCCCCATGCGGTGGCTATCACTCCTAGTAATCGCTCCCCTGGCCGGCTCGGTGGGCCCAGCCCAGGCTCAATCGGAACACGGCGCCTTCGTGACTACCCTGGGGCGGGACACGGTCGCCATCGACCAGTATGTGCGCACCCCGCGTTTCCTCGACGGGGCGCTGCTCATTCGAAGCCCGGTGACCCGGGTGGTCACCTACAGAGCCCTGCTCCGGGAAGACGGCACCATCGAGCGGTTCGAGTCCCGCTGGTGGACTCCCTCACCCGACGCGGGGCCGCCCCAGCCTCCCGACGTGGTGGCCACCTTCATGGGGGACAGCGTGAAGGTCGATTACCTGCGGGGCGCCGATGTCCGCACGGTCATGGTGGCCGCGCCCGCGGGCACGGTCCCGCTGGTCAACTCGGTTTATTCGGCGGTGCTGTACGAACAAGCGTTGCGTCAGGGAATGGCGGCAGGAGGGGGGAGCAGGGATTTCAGCGCCACCTGGCTGGCGCTCGACCGGCGGGCCCGGGTCAGCACCACCACCATGGCAGCCCGCGGCGCGGACTCGGTCTCGATCGAATACTTCGCGGGAACGATGGTCGCGCGGGTCGACGATGCCGGACACATCCTGGGCCTGACGGGTCAGGAATCCACTGCCAAGTTCAGCTCGGAACGGGTAATGGACGTCGACATGGAGCTTGTGGCCGCCGACTTCGGTGCCCGCGATGCGGCCGGTAAGGGCTTGGGTACGATGTCCCCGCGGGACACCACCAAGGCGACGGCGTCTGGGGCGACAATCGAGATCGACTACAGCCGTCCCAGCAAGCGCGGACGGGTGGTGTGGGGTGGCGTAGTACCGTGGAACGAGATCTGGCGCACCGGTGCCAACCGCGCCACCCATTTCACCACCGACAAGGACCTGTCGATAGCCGGTGTGGCGGTCCCCGCGGGCCGTTACACCTTGTTCACCTGGCCCACGCCTGACGAGACACAACTCGTCATCAGCCGGCAAACCAACCAGTGGGGCACTGTCTACGATTCGACCAACGACCTCGCCCGCATCCCCATGCGCGAAATGAAATTGAACGAGCCGGTCGAGACCTTTACCATCGTCGTGGAGGAACAGGAGCGCGGCGGGATCATCGCACTGGATTGGGACGATCGGCGCTACTGGGTTCCGTTCGAAGTTGCCGGCGGAATGTGACTTACCCGCCCGCGGCCCGCATCGCCTTCTGGACCCGATCGATCATCAGGTACCCATTGGCGTTGTCGGGATTCAGCCGCGTCGACCGGCGGTAGTTCTCCAACGAACGCCGGTAGTCACCCTTCTCGAAGTAGGCCTCACCCAAGCTGTCGTAGGTATTGAAGGCGTCCGGGTAGAGGGCGGTATTGAGTTGGAAGATCACGATGGCCTCGTCAACCCGTTGGCCACGAAGCAGATCGTACCCCACCGTATTGAGCATGCTCTCCTCGAACACTTCGGGCGGCGCCGTGGTCCGCATGGCTCGGAACCGTTCAACACCCGCCTCGATGCCTTCGAGCCGGATGACTTCCTCCAGCTCCAGGCGCACCAGCCGGGCCGGCGCGTCGTGCGTCTCATAATCGAGCCAGGCGAGAGCCGGCTGGTCGCCCCCGAAGAGGAAGTCCACCAGATCCGCCAGCAACAGCATGCCGTTGTCGCTGTTGGTGAACATCACGAAGCCATCACCATCTTCCGGAAATCCCAGCACGTAGGCCCGGTAACCGCTGTTGTGCCCCCAATGCCACATCCCCAAGTGTGATCGCCCGGTCCATTGCAGGCCCCAGCCCAGGCCCCACGCCACTCCCACGTCCACCTCGCTCTGGGGAGCCATGAGCGCAGCATGGAGGGAATCGCTCAGCAGGTCCCCTCGCATCACCGCGGCAAGGAAGGCGGCGTAGTCGCTGCTGGTGGTGTGCAAGCTGAAGGCAGCAGCCGGATCAGCGACCTCACCCTTGTCCATCGGTCCGAACCGGTTGTGGGGCGAAGCGATCTCGGCACCAGCCGAGTTGGCCCACACGAAACTGCTGTGCGTCATGCCTACCGGTTGGAACACCAGCCGTTCTGCCAACTCCTCGAGCGTCTCGCCGGTGAGGTGTTCGACCACCAACTGCAGGTACATGAAGCCTTCGCCCGAGTAGTTGAACCGCTCACCGGGCTCGGCGACGAAGGCCAGGTCCTCGCCCCGCGGGCGCCAGTTGGGCAGGCCGCTCGTGTGGCTCAGGATCATGTGGGTGGTGATCTGGTCGTTGCGCTCGTCCGAACTCAGGTCGGCATACTGGAAGTACTCGACCAGAGGCCGGTCCAACTGCAGCACACCTTGATCCACCAGTTGCAGGACCACGTAGGCGACAACCGGTTTGCTAAGCGAGGCCGCTTCGAACACCGTCTCGCTGTTCACGGCAGCACTTTCCCCTCCACGACGCACTCCATACCCC
>JAZFYL010000130.1:0-2358 GCA_036443495.1 Gemmatimonadales bacterium
TCGGGCTCCGCGGTCTCGGTGCTCGCCAACTCCTCCAGCGGGGAGGGCGCCGTCTTCCAGTCCTTCTTTTTCCCCGCCCAGGACGAGGGGGGGGGCCGAGAGATCACGTGGACCGGCTACAGCCAGGCGCTCTTTCTCGATACCTTCGGGAACCTCCGCGAAGACAGCAACGGGGACGGCAAGCTGGTCTACGACCAGGACCACATCATCCGGACGCGCGTGGATGCAACCACCAACGATGTGGTGGTGGACCGCTTCGTCGACGCCGATGGCAATGGGCTGGCGGACAGCACGACGCCCTCGGCCACCGTGGGGCTCCGGGACGTGAACGGTATTTGGGAAGCGGGGGATCGACTTGCCCAGACCGCCTCCGCGACCCGTAAGATCAAAACCTGGGTGGATCAGGACAACAACGGCCTCGTGGCGGGCACCGAGTGGATCGACTTCACGACGACCCATGCCACGGACCTTGCGCCCTATCTGCGGGCGGACGCGGCGGGGACCTTTACCGCGGACAACATCATCAACTTCATCCGGGGCGATCAGATTGCCGGGATGCGGGACCGCCTGCTCGCGGGCGGCGATGTCTGGAAGCTGGGGGATGCCATCCATGGCGGGCCGACCTCGGTCGGCGCGCCCGCGCAACGCTACGGCGTGTTGTACGGCGATTCCTCGTACACGGCCTTTCTCGCCAAATATCACAACCGCCGGCAGGTGGTCTACCTGGGGGCCAATGACGGTATGCTCCATGCCTTTAACGGAGGTTTTTACCACCGCGGCGACGACCCCGGTACGAGCAGCAAGATCGAGCACGGCTGGTTCTCGACCACCGCGACGGGGGTGAGCAATACGCCGCCCTTGGGTGAGGCTCTTCGGCTTTATCCCCCAAGAATTGCTCCCTCACCTCAAGTGGCTCACGCAGCCTGATTACACCCACGTCTACTACGTGGACCTCACACCCAAGATCACGGATGCGCGCATCTTCACGCCCGATGCGGATCACCCCAACGGATGGGGGACGATCCTCATGGGCGGATTCAGGCTGGGCGGGAGCTGCGGCAACTGCGTGGCCGGCGCGCCGCCAATGACCGTGAACGCGGACTTCAACGGCGACGGGGACACGGTCGATGCGGGCGATACCCGGACCTTCTACAGCGCCTACTTCGTACTGGACATCACCAATCCGGAATCGCCGAACTATCCGAAGCTGCTTTGGAGCTTCACCAGCTCGGACATGGGTCTCTCGACCTCGGTGCCGTCGATGCTGCGGGTCAATCCAAGTGGGGACACGCCAACCGACAACACCAACGCGACGTGGTACCTGGTGGTGGGCTCCGGCCCGACGGGCTACGACGGGAGCATTGCACAGGCCGGCAAGCTCTACGCCATCGACCTCGACGCGGGCCCCGGCTCGAACAACAGCAACGTGATCACCATGACGGCGGAATCACTCAATGCCTTCATAGGTAGCCCGGTGACCGTGGATACCAACTACGACTACCGGGTGGACGCGGCCTACATGGGGAGCGTCATTCACGACGGCACTCTCCCCTGGCGGAGCTCTACCGGTTGACGATGAACGACTGCACGTCGACCCCCTGCTCGACGGCCACGTGGGGCATCGACGGTGGGTCCGGCATGCGGAAGCCCACGGAGGTGCTGGACACCTTTCCCAGCTCGGGCAGTCTGGAGCTGGGCCCGGTGTCGGCGCAGCCGGCGGTGGTCATCGATGACAGCAGCAAGACATGGCTCTTTGCCGGGACGGGTCGGCTGTACAATGCCACGGACGGATCCAATACTGAGCAGCAGTACTTTGTCGGGGTCAAGGACCCGGTGCTCAACGGCGGCTGTACGGAAAGTAGCGCGACCAACTGCCACGCCGATGACCTGGTGAACATGTCCAGCGCGGAGGTGTGCGTGGTCGGTATTGGAGACTGCGGGGGCGGGACCGACCAGGTGACGGGGGTGACCGGCGCGACGAGTTTTCCATCCTTGATCACCAAGGTGGCGGCCAAGGACGGCTGGTACACGACACTGCCGGCCTCAGGCGAGCGAGCCTTGTTCCGACCGGTAGCCATCGCTGGGCTGGTGCTCTTCGTGACCTACACGCCGAGCGGCAATCTTTGCGACCCGGAAGGAAGCAGCCAGTTGTATGCCCTCTACTACCTGACCGGAAGCGCGTACAGCTCGCCGGTCATCGGTGGAGGATCGTCCTCCAATCCGCTGAGCGGCACGACGACCAAGAACGGCAAGGATTATGTCAACCGCGCGGTCAGCCTGGGTAGTGGCATGGCGGTCGGGATCTCTGTCCACAAGGGAGTTGGGACCGGCGACGGCAAGGCCGGAGCGTTCATCCAG
>JAZFYL010000131.1:0-3330 GCA_036443495.1 Gemmatimonadales bacterium
ATGGGGATCGCAAGCTGGCGGACCACAAGGTGAGTGACACACGGGAGCGTTTCACCTCACTTGACCGGCAGCTGGCCGAAGCGTTGGGCGCCAAGGATCAACTCGAGGGTCTCGACAAGGAACTGGCGCCGCTCCCGGGGTTGCAGGAGGAGCGAGTGGCCCTCGACCGACAGGCCGAAATCCACTCGGCCCGGCGCGGCTACCTGGCACAGGCCGCGGAGATGCGGCGGGCCCTGGACTCCATTGGGGAGCGGCTGGCGCAGGTACCAGATGATGCCGCTGTGTCGCAGGTAACGGCGCTGGCGCAAACCGAGCGGGAGGCCCGTCACGCGGCGGAGACGGCCGCGGAAGAACTTCGGACCGCCTGGGTGAGGGACGCCCAGGACGCGCAAACCAAACGGGCCACCCTGGCTGACCAGTATCGCGATCTCAAGTCACAGCGCGACCGCGTGTCGACGGCGGGAGCCGATGGTGATTGCCCGACCTGCGGCCGGCCTCTGGGGGACGACCTCGACGGCGTCATCGAACTGCTCGATCAGCAGCTGCAGGAAGTCGAATTCAATGGGAGTTTTTACAAGAAGCGCATTGAGCAACTGCAAGACGAACCCGACGAACTCCGCCGGGCCGAGGCGGAACGGACGCTACGGGAGCGGACGGCACGCGAGGCGGAGGTCGAAGCGCGCCGGCTGCAGGAGCTGGTCCAAAAGCGGCCGAGTATCGTGAAGGAGCGCGAGGCCACGGACGAGCGCCTTCGTGATCTCGAGCAGCATTTGGTGGAATCCGATACTGTCTACGACCAGGACCGGCACGAGGAGATCAAGCGGCAGATCCAAGCGCTCGAGCCGGTGGTGCTGCGGGCGGAACGGCAGCGGGCCCTGGCGGATCAGGCCGAGTCCCTGGTCGGCGAGGCGGAGCGGGTGGAACGGGAGCTGTCCGAGTTGGAGCGTGAAGCGGCGTCGCTGCAGCAGCAGTTGGCCGACCTGGGGTTCACCGAAGAAGCGTATGTCCAGGCGGAGCAGGCTATGGAGCAGGTCCGCGCCGCCAAGCACGAAGCCGAGAAGCGCGTGGTACGGGCGCGGGCGGAGTTGGCGGCGGCCACGGACGCCCTCGCCGGCGTGACCCGGCGGCGGGAAGAGCGCAGGCAAATGTTGGCCAGCATCGACGCGGCCAAGCGCGACCTGCTGCTCCACCAGGAGTTGGATCGCGCGTTCACCGATCTTCGGACCGACCTCAACGCGTCGCTCCGGCCGGAACTATCGGAGTTGGCGTCCGTGTTCCTGCGGGACTTGACCAACGATCGCTACTCAGACCTGGAACTCGACGAAGACTACGTTGCCGTCCTGATGGAGGACGGTCAGGCAAAGCCGGTCGTCTCGGGGGGCGAAGAAGACGTGGCAAACCTGGCGCTCCGGCTGGCGATCAGCCAGATGATCGCCGAACGCGCCGGCCAGCCGTTGTCCCTCCTGGTGCTCGACGAGATCTTCGGATCTCTGGATGACGAGCGGCGCGGCTCCGTTCTGGAACTGCTGCGCAGTCTGCGGGACCGGTTTCCCCAAGTGGTGCTCATTACCCACATCGAGTCGGTGCGTGAAGGGTTCGACCGGGTCATCCGAGTGGACGTTGATGAAAAGCGAGGAGTGTCGCGCGTGAGCGAGGAAGACGTCCCTGAGGATCCCGGTGCCGCGGCTTAGCACGGCGATCCGAGGGCCCAGGCCTGCCCGCGTGGAGGACATCCCCGCCATGAACGCCGTGTTCTCCGACTCGTTCACCGACCGCTACCGACGGGACGGGCTGGTGGGCGTTCGGGTGCCGCAACTGAATCCAAAGGTGTGGCGCTACGCCATCGCCGATGCCGCAGACGGGGCCATGGTGTGGTACGACGACGATGGTCTGGCGGCCTTCAACATCGTGCACCGTTCCGCCGGCGAGGGTTGGATGGGTCCGCTGGCGGTCAGGCCCGAAAGTCAGGGACAGGGATTGGGGAAGCGAATCGTCCAGGCCGGGGTCGACTGGCTACAGGCCGGTGGCGTCCAGACCATCGGACTGGAGACGATGCCACGCACGGTCGACAACATCGGGTTCTACAGCGGGTTGGAGTTCGTCCCAAGGTATCTGACCGTAACCCTCACCCGTGAGCTCTCCTCGGACGGCGAGCCCGCCGAATGTATGTCCGCTGCCAGTGATCCCGAGAGTTTGCTGGAGGAGATCCGGATGCTGACATTGGGGATTCAGCCGGCCTGCGACTTCACCGGGGAGATACGGCTTACGGCCGACCTCGGCTTGGGCGACACGAGCCTGGTCCATCGGGACGGTGCGCTGGTCGGATTTGCCCTGTGGCACTCTTCTCCGTTGGCCGAGGGACGGGCCGCGGAAGAACTGCGTGTGTTGAAGCTGGTGGCGGTGGATCTGGCCGCCTTCGAGGTGTTGATCGAAGGGCTGATGGGTGCCGCGGCGGGCCTGGGCCTAACCGGTCTGTCGGTGCGGTGTCAGACGGCGTTTCCCGGCGCCTACCGGTCGCTGGTACGATACGGGTTTCAGGTGCAGTGGACCGACCTGCGGATGACTCTCACCGGGTACGACGAGCCGATTCCGGCCTCGGGCATCGTGTTTTCCAATTGGGAGATCTGAGGCGCTCGGCGGGGGGTCAACGGGTCAGGCCCCACCAGCGCACGAACAGGATGGCCGACACACCGAGCAGGGCATGCACCACGCCAACGCCGACCGGAACAACGAAACCGAACACGATCCAGGCGACGAAACAGGCGAGGCTGACGATCAGGGGCACAGATCTGTGTAGCATCTCGGCGGTCCGGGGTAGTATTGTTGACAGCGTTTGATACGCCTCTATCTTAGTCAGGTAAGGCGGTGATGGGGAGCCATCCTTATTGAGCCAACATCCGATGACGGGCCCATATTCTCTGACTGATGTCACGCCCTGCCTGGGTAGGCAGAGGTCATTGTGAGGGCGCCACGATTGCTCGTCGGGCTTCAATAATCCTCTCCATTGCCGCACGCACAGAGAGCGCCGATCTTACGGAGGTCGGCGCTTTGTGTTGCTGGCCGACCCTGACCCCTGACCGCGGTGCCGAATGTCTACTGCTTCCGTAACTCGCCGGGCTCACTTCAACGCCGCACATCGTCTCCACAATCCGTCACAGTCGGATGCCTGGAACGAGGCCACGTTCGGCGCGTGCAACAATCCTAATTTCCACGGCCACAACTACGAACTGGATGTGACGGTACGAGGTCCGATCGACCCCGCCACGGGGTTCGTGGTCGACACGGCCGTGCTGCAGGATCTCATCGACGAACACGTGGTCAAGCTACTCG
>JAZFYL010000132.1:0-28166 GCA_036443495.1 Gemmatimonadales bacterium
TGTGGGTGTGAACGGTGATCTGGTCCCACACCTTGCTGCAGCAGGGGAAGTCTGGCGGCAAGTAGCGGGCATACTGCCGCAGCGTATTCTCCGACGGGGGGCGGTAAAAGGTGGAGTCGATGCCGACGGTCCGGAAGAGGGGAAAGCCGGCGTATTCCTCGAGCATGCGGGCGCTGGCGCCCGTCTTGGGATAGGTACGGTGGTACACCACATCGTGCCAGCCCGGGTACGTCCAGGACGAGGTCCCCAGAAAGACGAGATCCGGCAGAGCATGGCGGAGTTGTTCGAGCGCGGCACGGTTGACGGGCATGCACCTCTACCAGGTGTGGTCCGACCGAAAGATACTCACCTTCGTCAGGCGATTGCACGACTATTCGCTCGCTTCGACGATGCGCCACACCGTGCCGCTACCGACGATGTACAATTCGCCGGCCGCGTCCTGGCCGAAGCTGGTTGGCGAGTTGACGGCTAGGTCGGCCCAATCGAAATGGTCCGACGCCTGGCCGCCGCTCAGCCGGAAACTGCGGACCCAGCCGGCACAGTAATCGGCGTAGAAATAGGTTCCCGCCAACGCAGGGATCGCCGATCCACGATACACCAGCCCTCCGGTGATGGAACAGGCGCCGCCACTGTGGTCGTAGTCGTGAACCGGCAGCGTGAGGCCGCTCTGGTTGCAGCTGCCCGCATTGAAGCACTGGGAGCCTTCCATCACGTTCCAACCGTAGTTCTCCCCGCCCGTGCTCGCGGCCGGTTGGAAATTGATTTCCTCACGGGACCCTTGGCCGACATCCGCGATGTACATGTCGCCCGTCGACCGGTCGAAGCTGAAGCGCCAGGCGTTCCGGAGGCCGTAGTTCCACAACTCCTCCCGGAAGGTGAGGTGATTGCGGTAGGGATTGGTACCGGGAATGGCATAGGGACTCCCGCCGTCTACGTCGATGCGGAGGATCGATCCCAAGAGCGTGGTTCGGTCCTGGCCGTTGGCTTGGGGGTCGCCGCCGCCTCCCCCGTCTCCCAAGCTGATGTAGAAGTAGCCGTCAGGGCCGAAGACGATCTGACCGCCGTTGTGGTTGCCGGCGAACTGGGATTGGTTGAGGAGGATGGACTCACTGGCCGGGTCGGCCTGGTTGGGGTCGGCCGACACGGTGAACGACGAGATTCTGGTGTCGCCGTTGTTCTGGCTGTAGTGCACGAAGAACCTGCCGTTGGTACCATAGTTTGGGTGGAACGCGATGCCCAGGAGGCCTTGCTCGCCGCAGCAGGTGACTTGGCCGCTGAGGTCGAGGAACGGTGCCGGTAGCAGCGACCCGTTTAGGATGACCCTGATCGCGCCGGTCTGTTGGGCCACAAAAAGACGTGAGAGGTCACCCGGCGCCGCCGTCAGGTCCACGGGACGGTCGAGGCCGGTGGCGATCGTCTGAAGTGCGAGGTTGACCGAACCGGGCGGGGGCGGGGGCGGGGGCGCCGTCGGGTCGGTGGACGAACAACTCAATACGACCAGGATCCAGGGCCAGCGTGCAGCATGCATGTGATCTTCCGGCGGTGAGAGGTCCAGAGCACTCAACGTGAGTTGGGTTACTTAAGCCATAAGTGAGACGTAAACTGTGCTCTGGGTCACACCGATGCCAGTGGCCGCATTATCCTCTTTTCAAGGAAACGCCATACGTTGGAACCTTCTGGGTGAGTCTTGCGGTTCAAGACATCATTGCTGGCAAAGCATTCTATCAGGGGGCGCCACCGGTATCGAGATAAGCGCGGCTTTCGAGCATGAGGGCCGAGAACCCTTCGGCGTCGCCCTGTTGAATGACGTCAAGGTAGTCCTGTACCGCCTGCGTGAGCCAGCCGGCTGCCTGGGGAGTCATGGCGTTGAAGGCCTGAATCTGAAAGTAGAGTGCCGGACTCTCGTTACACACTTCACGGGTAGTGCCGATCTGCTTCTCGTAGGTAACGCCCGCCAGAGCGCGGAGTGATCCCGCATCGATACCGGAGCACATCAGAGCGCGCGCGAAGACGAGATTGCTCATATGGGATAATCCCAGTACCAGGCCCATCCGCCGATCATGTTCCGGGATGTCCAACTCGACGAGCCGGGCCGAGGTGGTTTCGAACAGTCGCCGGAGGAGCGCGCGATCGGCGGGACGGCCCTCGGTGCAGAGAACGATCGACCGGCCGCTCAGCATGGGGGTCTGGGGGCCGAAGAGCGGATGGAACGATACCAACCGCAGGCCCTTGTTGCGGAGGCGTTCCATCTGCGCGGCCAGGTGCCTCTTGAAGCTGCACATTTCCGCAACCAGGCCCGAGGCCCGCACGGCGGCCAGTTGCTCGAGCACGCCACCGCACTCGCTCATGGGTACCGCGACGACAATCAGATCGGCATTGAGTGCGGCTGCAGGGAGGTCATCCACCGTCGGCAGCGGTGAAGGTGCCGGATCGGTGTCGTAGACGACCAGTTCGTGACCCTGGCTCTGAAGAAACCCGCTGATCCAGCCACCCATCCCACCCTTGCCGCCGATGACGAGACAGCGCAAGTGCTCGCCGTCCCAGGCGGTGTCAAAGAAGGTGGCCTGTTCCTCAACCGACTTCTGAATCAGAAACAGTGCCAGGTCATATCCCACTGTGGGGTCGACTCCCGCGGTCTCGCAATCTTCCGTGAATCGTCGGTGGACTTCGGCCTCGACCTCGAAGTTGCGAAGGGGTGTGCGGGTTAGACTCTTGAACGCGGCGATTTGCTTGGCCAGGTCGAGGCGCTGGCACACGAGATCCAGGATGCGATGGTCGAGCGCTTCAATGTCGTCCCGGTACCGCTGTAAGGCCTCGGGGTTGGAGGTGCGCCCGGTGGGGGAATCAGCGGGTGGCTGCTCGTGCGGTGTCATGTCCTCTCCTGCGTGGCCGGCTTGGCGGCGCCCACAAGAAAAGGCCAGCCGTCGCCGGCGGGCCCATGTCTTGGTGTCAGACGACCTGTGCTCGCCGCGGTGCTCTCACGGGGGGCCGTAATAGCATGTAGCAGCCGTCAGCGTTGCGGGGCTGACGGTTGGCTGGATGGACGGGCAGATTGACGCGGTGGTAATCATGATCTTGAGAATACCCGAAGGCCGGAAGAGGTGTCAAGATGACCGCGGTGGTCGTACCCGTTCCAGCCGTTCGAGGTTGGTGATGGTAAGAGATATGGCGCCGAACTCCTCTGTGACCAGGCCACGAAACAGGAACGGGCCCTGGTCGAACAGCACGTGACCACGTTGGCGGTAGACGTCGGGGAACAGGACGGTTTCGATCAGGCCGTACCCGTCGTCGAAAGTGGCAAACTTCATCGGTTCGTCCTTCACCGTGCGCACGGGCTTGGCCGTGGTGAGCATGCCTACAGCCAGGACCCGGTGGCCGACATGACGATGGAGTTCGGTGCTACGGCAGGGGCGGATGCGGCGTAGCGCCTCTTCGTGCAGGACCATGGGATGACAGCTGGTGAGAAATCCCAGTGCGACGTGCTCCTCCCGGCGCCTGCGCTCCTCCGAATACTCCTTGAGCCGCGGAATATCGCTGATCGCAGTGGCCGTCCAGCCCCCGCTGCCCTCGCCGCCCCCGCTTTCATCGGTCCAATCGACCTGCGGGTCTTCGCCACCTCCGCGCTCCTCACCGGCATCGACCTGCCACAGCAACATCGGCCGGGTGGCGGTGGCGGCGACGGAGTCGAGGGCCCCGACCTTGATCAGTTGGCGCAGGTCGTCGTTCGCAATGCCGGTTCGGCGCTGCACGTCCCGCAGGTTCCGGAACGGTCCATCGGCCCGGTTATGTAGCAACCGCTCGCAGGCCTCATGGGACAGGCCCTTGATGAACTGCAACCCGATGCGCAGCTCACCGTCGTGACCGGTGCAGCGGTATTCGCTGGCATTGACATCTGGGGGACGGACAGTGACACCCATGCGCATCGCCTCGGCGACGTAAGCGAACGGATGGTAGAACCCCCCGCCGTTGGACAACACTGCGGCCATGAATTCCGCGGGGTAATGGGCCCGCAAATAGCAGGCATGCTGTGCCACCTGGATGTACGAGCAGGAATGTCCCTTACAGAAGCTATAGCCGGCGAAGGACATGATCATCTGCCACACCTGGGCGCTGATGTCAGGCTCTCGTCCCAGGGCGGCGGCGCCGCGAAGGAATTCCTCGGCGTAGGCGGCGAGGCGCTTGGTCGGGCGTTTCTTGGAAAGGGATTTCCTGACGCCGTCTCCACTGGTCAGTGACATGCCGGCGTAGGCGGCACAGACATTCACCACGTCTTCCTGGTACACCATGATGCCGAAGGTCTCGCTCAGGGCATCGCGCAGGGCGGGGTGGAGCGGTTCGTATGCCATCCCGTGCAGGCGTTCGAGATAGTCGTGGATGTATTTGTTGGAGGCCGGCCGGATGATGCTGGTATTGAGTACGAGAAGGTCGAAGGTGTCGGCCCGGGACTTGGCACACAGTTGTCGTGACGCAGGCGATTCGGTGTAGAACACTCCCATCGTCTGGCCGGTGCGAAACAGCGCCTTGGTGGCTTCGTCGTCGCCGGGGTCCGAGGAGGTATAGTCGATGACACGCCCCGTGTTGCGGCGGACGGCGTCGATGGCATCGCGAATGACGGCCAGCGACCGATTCCCGAGCAGATCGATCTTCACCAAGCCCGCGTCTTCCGCCCCGTCTTTTTCGAACTGGATGACCGGCACGGTGAGATCGGGGTGGCCCTCCAATTCCTTGACAGCCGGCTCGGTGGGGACGTAGTCGGTCAGGGCGTTCGGCACGATAACTACGCCTCCGGGATGGAGCGACAGGTGCCGGGGCGTCCCGACCAACGGCTCGGCTTGTCGGGCATAGTCCTGCCATACGCTGGGGAGATCGAGTCCCTGGAAATTGGGGTGGCGCTGCAGGAGTTCCACCAGCGAGGAGTCATTGCCGTACCACGGAATGCGTCGCGTCACTTCGCGGATCTCCCCGGCCGGCCGACCGTGGACCTTGGCGACTTCACGCAGCGCCCCGCGCAAGCGAAAGCAATTGTGGTTGGACACCATCGCCGCCTGGGGGTGCGGGTAACGGCGGAATACGTAGGCCAGGACCTGGTCGCGCTCATCCCAGGGAAAATCGAGATCGATGTCGGGGGGGTCACGCCGTTCGGGGTTGAGAAACCGTTCGAACAACAAACCTGCGCCAAGTGGTTCCACGTGGGTGATGCCCAGGCAATAACTCACGATCGAATTGGCGACGGAGCCACGGCCGCAATGGGTGGGTCCATGCCGCACGATGTCGCACACCACCAGGAAGTAGTCGGCGAAACCCTTTAGGCCGATGATGTGCAGCTCGTGCTCCAGCCGGTCGCGGGTAATCGGGGCGATGGTTCCGTAGCGCTGCCGGGCACCGTCATAAGCCAGGGCCCGCAGTCGCTCCAGCGCGTCAGCGGTATCCTGAAACCGGGGTGGGATGGTACGGCCCATCGGGATCCGATACTGGCACCGCTCGGCGATCTCCTCCGCCGCGCGCAGGCCTTGGGGGTAGTCCGGAAACAACCGCTCCAGATCGGCGGTTGGCCGCAGCCATGACTCGCGGGGCCACACTTCCTCCGCTGAGAGCGCCGACAAGGTGGTATTGAGAGCAATGGCACGGAGCAGGCGATGCCGGTTCCAGTCCTCCGGGTGGGCACCGACGACGGCGTTGGTCACCACGGCCGGGAGTCCCAATTCCCGGGCCTTGGCCAGCACCCGGTGACGATGCCGTCCTGGCCGCAGCTCCGCGAAGAGGTCCTGGGGGCCGCTCAGGCGGTAGATGCGTTCGAGGAAGTGCAGGTCCTGGGACGCGAGAATCAATCCTTGCCGGTCGGTGGCGAGTTGCGCCGAGAGGGCCAGGTCGGGGCGCCAATGGATGGCACTGATGGCCCGGCAGAGGGAGGCCCAGCCGTGTTCGTCCGTGGCGAGCGCCAGGGTCTCCTGGCCGTTGGCCACCAGGTGGGCGCCGAGGATGGGGCGCAGGCCGACGGCATCAGCGGCCTGTTGGAATTCGATTGCACCGTAGACTCCATTGGTATCGGTGCAGGCCAATGCCGTGAAGCCACGCTCCGCCGCTGCCGCTGTCAGGGCCTCGGGGCTGGAAGCGCCGATCCCGAAGGAGAAGTGTGAGTGAACGTGGAGATGCATGAAAGTCGGAGTGCGGAGTGCGCAGTGCGGAGGTGTATGGTGGTCAGTTTGCGCTGTTTTCTGTTACCTGTTTTCCGGTCGCTATTTTTTCTGTCGTGGCGATCGACTCGTTGATTGCATCCACGGTGGTCGCAGTTGGGCAATCCGATCGAACGTCGGGCAATTGTGGTCGTGGGCCCCCGGCAGGTAGCCGGTGCTGATCAGGAATTCACCGGTGATCTCGCCGCCGGTAAACCGAAAGGCCTTCTTGAACAGTTTGATCCACTCGTCCTTGGGCCGCGGATGGTGCCGATCGAGCCAGGAGGCGAAGGAGCCATACCCCTGTTGTAGTGTTTGAATGGCCTGGGCGTTGTGGATGGCGGCCTCGACCTTCAGGCGATTCCGGATGATGCCGGGGTCGTTCAGCAGACGTTTCCGATCGGCGGCCCCGTAGGACGCCACCGTCGGAATGTCGAAACCGTCGTACGCATTTCGGAATCCCTCCTTTTTCTTCAGGATCGTGAGCCAGGACAGCCCTGCCTGGTTGATTTCCAGTATCAGGCGCTCGAACAGCGCCGAGTCATCCCGTAAAGGGAAACCGTACTCGGTGTCGTGGTAGGGGCCGTGCCAGGGGTGATCGATCGCGGCGGTGCAGTAGGACATGGTCAGTCGTTGGTGGATGGTGGACGGCGGATGGTGGACGGTGGACAGTAATCAGTGATCAGTGAGGGTGCGCGGACCAACAAGACTAAGAGGGCTAAGAGGGCTAAGAGGGCTAACCTGCCCCCGCTGCCCCGCGCTGCCCTCGCCTTACTCCGTTTCCGCCCCAGCGTGTCGTAATCCGATCGAGAGCACCCTGGAGGACGGCTTCCCGCCGGAGGGGTTCGGGCGGTTCCTGCCACAGATTTAGTTGCCCGTCGGCTTCGTACAGCCGATCGGCGGCGAGACTGATATCGCGGATGGCGATCCGTTTGCTATTGGTCTTGGCAAAGAGCTGCCGGGCGACATCCCACAGCTCGACATCGAGATTCCCCGCCCGGAGCGAGACGTTGCGGCGCAATTCCGTGTAATCGGCATAGACGAGCCGCAATGACAGGCGCCGGGCCACGAGTAGTCGTTGCCGCAATCGGCGCCCGATCTGCTCACTCAAGTGCCGCAGCACCGGATGGATCATGCCGAGGTCATTGGTGTCGGTGGCCAGGGTATGGGACACATGGAACTGCCGGCGCACTTCCGGGGGAAGCACGGGTCGCGCGTCGATGCCGCGGGCACGGGCCAGCAGGGTGCGCCCAGCCACATCCCCTAGGACCGTTGTCACCTGCCGCTCGGTGAGGGCAGCCACCTCGCCGATGAGATCGAGTTGATAGTCGTCGAGCCGATCTCGCACCTTGGGAGTGAGGTCGGGTAACAACCGCACCGCGTGTGGGGCCAGAAACGGTGCCTCGTCGCCGCGGAGAATCTCCAACAATGGAATCGCCGCCACGGTAGTCGCGGTCTGGCTCACCAGTTTATTGGTCGCCACCCCGATTGACAGTGGCAACCCCAGGCGTGCGTGCGACTCCCGCCGGATGCGCTCGGCGACATCTATTGCCGGTCCGAAGAGTCGTTCGGTGCCCGTGAGATCGAGGAACGCATGGCCGTATCCCCGAGGTTCGATGACCGGGGCGTAGCGCTGCAGTATGTCGTGCAGCGCACGTGAAGCCCGGGCATACAGGCGTGGGTTGGGAGGAATCAAGATCAGATCCGGGCACTGCTTGCTGGCCAGGCGCACCGGCATGCCACGCTCGAGCCCCGCTTTTTGAGCTTCCCGGGACAACGCCAGAATCGTCGCGCGATCGGCTCCCGGTGGCGCCACGGCCAGCGGCCGGCCCCGCAGTGCCGGCGCCACGAGGCGCTCGACCGTGGTGCAGAAGGCGGGCGGGTCGACGAAGAAGATGGAGCGCACTTAACAGGCGGTCGGGCGGTCGGGCGGTAAGGCGGTCGGCACAGTCACCTCTAAGTAGGCGGACGGACGGACAGGCGGTCGGGCGGTCGTCACAGTTCCCTTTACAGCAACGGCATTTGGACGCAGGCGTCCAGCTGCCGTGCGGCCTGGTGGGGTTCTTGTCGTTGACGGCGGGAGTCTCCTTGAACGGGAAAGCCGTATTGCTGTTGCAGCTGTCGTACCCGTTGGATCAAGGCGGAGAGATAAGGGCGCCGGGCATAACTGCGCGGGCCGTAACACCGCCGGTAACGCTCGACCAGCTGGGGAAACTCTTGCTGCAGCACCGGCCAGAACCGCCGCCGGCTAACCGGGTCGAGCCGGAGGGGGATACCGACGACGTAGCGGGCCCCGGCGGTTTGACCGGCCCGCATCATCGCTTCCAGCCCTCGGTGATCGTCGGTGATACCGGGGAGGATGGGTGCCATCATGATGCCGGCGTTGAGCCCGGCGGTGGTCAGGGCGGTCAGCGCCCGCAGGCGGGCCTGGGGAATCGGTGAACGACGTTCCAGCCGGCGTACCAACCGGGCATTGGTGCTGATCAACGAGATGTTGATGGTGACGTCGTGGCGCTCGCTCAGTTGTTGCCAAATGGGAATGTCACGTGTGACGAGCGCCGACTTGGTGATCAGCCCGATGGAATAGCCACGATGATCGAGCAACGCTTCGAGGATCTGACGCGTAAGCTGGAAGGTGCGCTCAGCCGGCTGGTACGGGTCGGTCGATGTGCCGATGACCAACGACTGGCCGGCGAGCTTGGCGGGGTTGAGCGTGCGCGCCAGGATCTGGGCCGCATCGGTCTTGACGAAGATGCGTTGCTCGAAGGCCTGCCAGGCAGGGAGCGCACCCGCACCGCTCTCGCGGCCCTCATCTTTGGCCGCTCGCTCCATCTGATAGCGGTGCGTGTCGCGGGCATAGCAATAGCTGCAGCCGAACTCGCACCCGACATACGGATTGAGCGACCAGAACCCCATCCCGGTCGATGCGGGCGGATTGAGCACCGTGCGCACCGGGATCTGCAAAAAGGCGGTGCCCCGGCGGCGCTCGTCGAGGGTCTCCCACGGTGCAGGCTCGACAGCTTCGAAGTCGTCGAACAAGGGCAACTGGGTACCGGGACGGTGGACGGTAGACGGACGGCAATCGGCTGATAGCTCGCTGCCCTCGCTGCCCCCGCTGACTACCCGCATCGTCCCCAACCGCACTGCTGGCAGGAGATGCATCCCGAGGCTCTGACGATGGTGCCGGCGCACTCGGGACACACCCGTATGAGGTTGTACGTCATGGGGTTACGGTCGATGTGATAGTGAGACCGTGGCGGGGGTGGTGGAGGAGGAGGATGGGCGGGCACGGGACACCTTTCGGAATTTGTTCGGTACAACTACCCCGAATATATCCCGAATCCACCCTGGTGGTCAAGACGGATGATCTTTGCGGGTACTGGCGGCGGCCTCATGCGGTCCAGGATAGTCGTCCGCCTTGGCTGGTCGGAACACCAAATCGAACGCCAGGAAAAACATGCGGGCGAAGGGGAAGAAGACCACAGGAGTGACTACCATCAGAATCACGCCGCCGACCAGCAGCATGGTCCACGGCGGATCGGGCCAGGTCCACCACAGCAGGACGACCATCGAGGCGGCCCATACCAGTTCGGCGGCGACCAGGTTGAACATGTAGGCCCCGACCCAGTAGCCCGTTTCTCCCCGCTCGAGGCGGATGCCACAGGCCGGGCAATTGTCGCAGGTGGTAAACCAATTGAGGAACACCGGCCGGCCGCCGCAATTGGGACACTGCAGGCGTATAGCCCGGTGGAACAGCGTGGCGGCCCTGCCGCTATGGGCCCGCCAGCCAGATTGGGTCATCAAGCAACCAAGACGGGGGTGTTCTCCGGCAACCATTCACTGACGGGTCCACTGATACTCCCAACCGGGACGTGACGAATTGGGTGATCGAGTCCGGGATCGTCGTCGAGACCGTCGTGTGAGAAGTGACAGTAGTACAGGGTTGGCCCGGCGTTGCGGGCGTGTTCGATCACGAAGGCGTTGAATGCTTGTCCCCAGTAACCGGGTGGACGTGGGCGGGACCGGCCTTCGGCGACGCGTCGGTGCCGTTCGAGGTAGTGGATCATGCGGCTACGGTCGTAACCGAGTTGCCGGTAGCGTTGGCGATGAAGGGCCTGGTCGTCGCGAGGGTCGGGGTGTCGATCGCGTACCAGATCGCACGCGCAGTTGCCGTGCAGAATCCTGGCGCCAATCGCTGCATCGTAGTGGATGTCTTTCAGGCGTTGCTGCTCGGAAACCGGAAGCGCGTCGGCGGCGAGTCCGGCAGGAAGCATGGAGCGCACCTCGCTCAGCGTGAGCGGGCTCGCCACGTATAGGAAGTAACACACGTAGTCAGGTTACCCGTCGGCCTCGGTCCCGCGATTCCGGAGGATCAGACCGGCTGCCTCGCCGGAGATTCCTCCCTGGGCCTCGATGCGCTCCAGTTTTTCGTCTGGTTGTTCCCCGAGGCTCGCCGTCATCATGACGATCATGGCGCGCCGGGCATGCATTTCCCGGTCGGCGAGCGTCTGACGGTGCATCTTGAGGCCCAGGACGGCGGCTGTTGCGATCGCCAGGAGAAAGACCACCGCACCGGCGAGTCCCAATCCCATCGGCACCTGGCGCTGCGCCCCCCGGACGGCGAGGAGCAAGGCCGGCACTCCCGCCAGTGCGACCAGCCACATGAGCCGGCGGTAGCGGCGTGCATTGTCGGTCACTTGGGCGCGGGCCATAGGCAATCGGGCGTTGGGAGTTGGGAGTGAAACGTAGGGGTGGGACTCGAATTCCACTCCTACTTGCTCTTGTCGTCTTCCCTCACCAAGACCAGGATCGCCGCTTCTGGTACGACCAGGTACTTGGTGTTCTCGAAAGTGACTTCGACTGCGGCCTTGCGAAAGAACAGGGCGTGGTCTCCCACCCTGGCCTGCATGGGTCGGGAACGCGGTTCCCCGGCAGGCACTTTCCACGGCTCGCTGTCGAACGACGATGGGTCGGCGATGGGGTCGCCTGGGCCCGTGGCGACGATCCGCCCGCCTTGCACTTGCTCGGCATCCACCGCGCTGGGTGGCAGGTAGAGTCCGACGCGGGTTCGTCCCTCCCCGTCCTCCGGCTCGACCAAGACCCGATCGCCAACCACGTGCAGGTGCTTGCCGGGGAACCCTAGTCCTTCGTCGTCGGTCATGCTTCGGCGTCGTGTATGGTAATGATTTCAACGACCTTGAGCTTTCGCACGATCGTTGGTAGTCGCAACTTCACCTCGTCTCCCACTTGGCGATCCCGCAGGGCCAATCCCAAGGGTGACTGCAGGGAGATGTGGCCGGCGTCGAAATCCATCATCTCGGACAACACCAGCACGTAGGTCTCTTGCTCGTCAGTCTCCAGATCCACTACGCGCACGGTGGAACCCAAACCAACCCTATCCCTGGGCGCTTCGGTGGTGGCCAGCTGGCTGAGCTGCTGCATGCGGTGCGTCAGCTGACCCAGACGGGCCTGCACGAACTGCTGCCGCTCGAGGGCGGCCTTGTATTCTGAGTTTTCCCGCAGGTCGCCCATTTCCACCGCAGTCGCAATCGCCTGCGGCAGCGTGACCTTCAGTTCATGGCTGAGCTCTTCGATCTCCTTGCCCAGCTTCTCCTGCATCTCTCTGATCATGTTAGGCTCTGAGGGAATGGAAAGACCACCGAACGCCAAAGGGCCCGCGGTGGCTCATCTACTCGTGCAATGTAACGGTTTCCCGTAATGTAGCGATTTCGGGGCCCGGTCCAGGACATTGCCGGCCCGGGGGGGTCGCGCCGTTGCCCCAACTTCCCTTCCCGCATAGTTTTAGGGCTCCCGGGACCCGGCTCCAGGGAGTCAAAGCGAGGGGGTTCCGGTAACCCAGATCGAGGATTGAAGATGGTGGCACACAAATCATCCCGCACGGTGAGCGCCGCCTTGGCCCTGGCCGCCATCGCTGCTCTGGCCGGGTTCGGTTCGTTCCATATGCGACTGGTGAAGAGCTTTCCAGCCGAGGACCAGGTGCTGGCCGAGACCCCCGCCCACATCCAGCTGTGGTTCTCTCAAGATCCCGAGTTGGCCCTGAGCCGGGTCCGGCTGACCGGAAGTGGAGACGGGACCTTCGAGTTGGGCAAGGCCCAGGCAACAGACGACCCCAAGTCCTTCATGGTACCCATCAGCGACACGCTCCCTGAGGGTTCTTACGAGATCCTTTGGCAGACCGCATCTCCGGACGGCCACAAAATCCGCGGCGAGTATGCCTTCCGATTCTCGACGACCGAGTCGTCGGCGGAGGGGCAGGGCGATTCGGACTAGCCGCGGGGATAGCCCGGTGCGTCGCTTCGCGGCTCGCCGTAATCGCTTCGCCCTGGCCGTCGTGGCCGGGGCGCTGCTGTTTGGTGGCGGTGAGGTGTCGGCGGCCCCGCCCACGTCCCGCCTGGCTCCGCCGACATCCGAGCTTCTCATGGAGCCGGTCATCGAGCCCGGTTGGCAGGACGAGGAAGCAACTCCATGGGTTGACGCCGGTACGGCGGGTCGCTGGCTGACCTACATCGCCGTTTTTCTCATGTTGGGGGCCGTCGCCTTCGGCCCCATCGCCACCCGGGCCTTCCGCCAGGCCCAATCGTCGCTCGACCCCCTTCGGGGCCGCTGCCGGTCGATGGCGATCCGTCTGGGCCTCACCGGGTCGCTCCTGTTCCTCTTCGGCGCCGTGGGTCGGCTGTACGGCCAAGTGCTGGCGTTTGTCTTTCCTGGCGACCCGGTCGTCATGGCGGACGTTCGCCTCATGATCGTAGATACGTCGTGGGGGCACGGGTGGCAGATCCAGGTCGCCTGCGCCATCGTGGCCGGTGTCGGCTTTGTACTGGCTCGACGAAGTACCAAATGGGGCATGCCGCTGGCGTGGCTCGGTGCGTTGGCCACCGCGGTCACGCTTCCGCTCACCGGGCATGCCGTGGCCGCTTCGTGGAGTCCGCTGCTGACTGTGCCCCTGCAGGCCCTGCACGTGCTGGGCGGGGGGGTATGGCTGGGGTCGTTGTTGGTAGTGACGATCGTAGCATTCAGTGCCACGTCCGGCGCGGAAGAATCGGATCGCGAGCGCATCATCGCCGAACTGGTACACGCCTTCTCGCCGATGGCGTTGGGCGGTGTCGCGGTAGCAGTCGCCCTGGGTCTGGTGCTGTCGGTGAGCTATATAGGGTCCTGGGCCGGGCTATGGCTGACTTCTTACGGCCGGGTTCTGTTGGTGAAGATCGCGTTGTTGGGGATCGTCGGTCTCATCGGGGCGTACAATTGGCGTCGGGTTCGACCACGGCTCGGCACCCCCGGCTCGGCGGGAGTGCTGCGCCTGTCGGCGCGGGTCGAGTTGCTCGTCGGGGCGGTACTGCTGGCTGCCACCGCCATACTGGTGGCCCTGCCTGCTCCCCATGTCTAGGAGGACTGCCATGAAGCTCGGGGGGAAGTGGAGGTACCCGGCAGCGCTCGGCATCGCCCTCGTCGCGTGCACGGCCGCTCAGGAGCAGGAAGCGCCGAGGGACATCGGGTCGGACTCACTGGCCGCCGCGGTCATGATCGACATCACCGAACTGGACCAGACGTTTCAGATCTATCCCAGCTACGCAACCGAGCACAATTTCACCGGGGCGGTGCTCCCCGGCTATGAGGCGCGTCGGATCCTGTTGCGTCGACAGGTGGCGGTGCCCCTGGCGCGGGCCCAGGACGACCTCAAGTCCGATGGGTTGGGGCTTCGCGTGTTCGACGGTTACCGGCCGGTGCGCGCTACCCTGGCCATGGTCGATTGGGCGGAGGCCAGCGGGCGGGTCGATCTGCTCGACGACGGCTACATCGCCCGCCGGAGCCGGCACAACCTGGGCGTAGCGGTCGATCTCACGCTCATCGATCTGGAGACCGGCCGGGCGTTGGACATGGGCACGCCGTACGACACCTTTACCGAGGACGCGCATACGATGAATGCCACAGGCGAGATTCTCGAGCGCCGGCTTCGGTTGAAGGAGGCCTTGGAAGCGGTCGGCTTCCAGAACTACGGCAAGGAGTGGTGGCACTACTCGTTTCCGCTGGACGACGCCGTGGCGTTCGATCTTGTGATCGGCGAAGAGTGAATTCGGAGTTCGGGAGTGTGGCATGCAATCAGTTTGTCTGAGGAACTGGATCGGGGTCGTCGTCGCGGTGGCCTTCTCGCAGACTTTGGAAGCGCAAGTCGGCTCTCCAGCTGGTCCGGTGCCGGTGGAGATACTGACCGCCCGACGCCAGGCGATCATGGCCGCCATGGGAAGCGGTGTGGCGGTCTTCGGTTCGGCTGAAGTTCGCACTATCGAAGCCGACGGATCGCACCCCCAAGACAGTGAGTTCCGGCAGGACAACGACTTTTTCTATCTCACCGGACTCGAGACACCGGACTCGTGGTTGGTGCTCGTGGCGCGTCCGGACAGCGCGGGCACCGCCGTGCTGTTCCTCCCTCCACGCGATTCAGCCGCCGAACGTTGGACCGGTCCCAAACTCGGCCCCGGAGCAGAGGCAGAGGCTCTGACGGGAATCGAAACAGTCCTTCCGGCGACCGATGCCGAGCGGGAGATCACCCGGCTGGTGTTCGGAAGCCGATCGGCGGCGTGGACCGGCGGCATGTACGTCCGTCGAGGCCACGGGCGCCCTGACGCGGAAGCGGAACTGGTCCGCGAATTGGTGTTTCGTAGCACTGGACGCCCTCTCCCGGTACATGATCTGGGGTACGTGATCGCCCAGGAGCGGCTGGTGAAGGATGACGATGAATTGCGGCGCATGCGTCGCGCCATCGACATCACCGCCGAGGCACAGCGGGAGGCGCTGCGGATCATCCAGGCGGGAATGTGGGAGTACGAGATCGAAGCGGTGATCGAATACACCTTCCGCCGGAACGGTGCTGAGCGGGTTGGCTTCCCCAGTATCGTGGGGGCTGGGGTCAACTCGACCACATTGCATTACGACAAGAGTCGCGGTCTTTTGGAAGACGGCGATCTGATCATAATGGATGTCGGGGCCGAGTTCGGCTATTACTCGGCGGACGTCACCCGAACGGCGCCGGTCTCGGGTCGTTTTACCGAACGGCAGCGAGCGTTGTACGAGTTGGTGCTGGCCACCCAGCAGACGGCGATCGATTCTGTGCGGCCCGGGGTGACCGTGGGGGACCTCAACCGGATCTCGCGCACCTACATGAGCGAGCATTCGGGCGACCTTTGCCAGCCGACCGACTGCAACCGATTCTACGTACACGGATTGTCGCACTGGTTGGGAATGGACGTGCACGACGTGGGAGACTACAGCACGCCGCTCGCCCAGGGGATGGTCCTGACGATCGAACCGGGCATCTACCTTCCCGACGAGCGCATCGGCATCCGGATCGAGGATGATGTGCTCGTCACCGAGACCGGGCACGAGGTGCTGTCGGCCGCATCTCCACGAAGCGTCGAAGACATCGAATCATTGATGTACCGATAATCCGAGGTCGCGTAACGGATCTATCCATGGCATTCCCCAATCAACGGCCCCGGCGTCTCCGGCGCACCGCCACATTGCGCGAACTCGCGCGCGAAACGCGCCTCTCGGTTGGCGACCTGATCCAACCGGTGTTCGTCGTTCACGGGCAGGACGTCGAACGGCCGATCGATGCCATGCCGGGGGTCTCGCATCTCTCGGTGGACGCAGCGCTGGATCGAGAGATCGATCGCGTCGTGTCGCTGGGCATTCCCGCGGTGATCCTCTTCGGGCTCCCGGCGAGCAAGGATGCCGTCGGTTCCGAGAACTTCGATCCTCATGGCATCGTCCAGCAAGCGCTCCGGCGCATCCGCGATCGCGCACCGGATCTCACCCTCATTACCGACGTATGCTGCTGCGAGTATACCGACCACGGCCACTGCGGCGTGATACGGGATGGTGCCGTCGATAATGACGAGACGCTGGCCATCCTGGGCCAGGTCGCCGTAAGCCACGCGGAAGCGGGCGCTGACGTGCTGGCGCCGAGCGGCATGATGGATGGGATGGTTGGGGCGATCCGGTCGGCGCTCGATGAGGCAGGCTACCGCGAGCGGGCCATCCTGAGCTACGCCGTCAAGTACGCCAGCGCGTTCTACGGTCCCTTTCGCGAAGCCGCGGACAGCGCCCCGGCGTTCGGTGACCGGCGCGGCTATCAGATGGACCCGGCCAACGTC
Organism: Gemmatimonadales bacterium; assembly: GCA_036443495.1. Lineage (GTDB taxonomy): Bacteria > Gemmatimonadota > Gemmatimonadetes > Gemmatimonadales > GWC2-71-9 > N074bin45. The sequence continues at coordinate 16,349 of JAZFYL010000132.1, forward strand.
CGGGAGGCACTCAGGGAAGCACGGCTGGACGAACAGGAGGGCGCCGACCTATTGATGGTAAAGCCGGCGCTGGCGTACCTCGATGTTCTTCACACCGTGAGTTCCGGGACGGTGCTCCCGGTCGTGGCCTACAACGTCAGCGGCGAGTACGCGATGGTGAAAGCGGCCGCAGCGGCCGGCTGGATCGACGAGCAGGCCATCGTGCTGGAAACGCTCACGGCCATGCGGCGGGCGGGCGCATCAGCGATCATTACCTACCATGCCAAAGATGCCGCCAAGTGGCTTGGGGCTCCCGCTCCCGGCCCGACCTGATCGTATGAGTCAGCCCTTGGACGACGGCGGCCAGCGTTCGCGCGAGTTGCTTGCCGAGGCCGCCATGCTGCTGCCCGGTGGAGTCAACAGTCCCGCTCGTGCCTTCGGTGGAGTCGGCGGTTCACCGCGCTTCGTGGCGCGCGGCTTCGGGCCCTACCTCGAGGACGTCGACGGCCGCCGGTACGTCGATCTCATGCTCTCGTTCGGTCCCCTGATTCTGGGGCACGCCTACCCGGCTGTGGTGGCGGCCGTCAACGCCGCCACGGCGCGAGGGACGAGCTTCGGGGCTCCTACCGAGGCGGAGGTACGTCTCGCCGCGAGGGTCGCGGAGACATTCCCTGCGGTCGACATGGTGCGGTTCGTAAATTCCGGGACCGAGGCCACCATGAGTGCCATTCGCCTGGCCCGGGGCGCGACGAATCGAGCACAGATCCTGAAATTCGAGGGGTGCTACCACGGACACTCGGATGCTCTGCTCGCCGCGGCCGGGTCCGGGGTGGCCACGCTCAGTCTGCCGGATTCACCGGGTGTCCCGGAGGGAGCGGTGCTCGATACCGTGATCGTACCTTTCAACGCTCTCGACGAGGTCGAGGAGCGGTTCCGCACGCAGGGTGAGAAGATCGCCGCAGTGATCGTCGAGCCCGTCGCGGGGAACATGGGGGTGGTTCCGCCGCAGCCGGGGTTTCTGGAGGGCCTCCGTCACCTCACGGTGGAGCACGGCTCGGTGCTCATTTTTGACGAGGTCATGACCGGCTGGCGGGTCCACCCGCACGGCGCCCAGGGGTTGTATGGGATCACGCCCGATTTGGTCTGCCTGGGGAAGGTCATGGGCGGCGGGCTCCCGGCTGCAGCCTACGGTGGGCGGCGCGATCTCATGGAACTGGTAGCCCCTGTGGGCCCGGTCTACCAGGCCGGGACGCTATCGGGCAACCCGCTGGCTATGGCCGCCGGATTGGCCACGCTGGATGTGCTTGCCGACGGATCCGCCTGGGCCGCGGCGGAATCTTGGGCTGGTGAAGCAGCCACGGCGATCGAACACGCTGCCCGTAAGGCGGGCATCCCGGTAACGGTGCAACGGGTCGGCACCATGCTGACCCCGTTCTTTACGGACCAGGCGGTAACGAACTACCGGGACGTTACGTCGACCGACCGTGAGGCGTTCGCCCGATTCTTCCATCGGTTGCTCGCCGAAGGTGTCTACCTGCCCCCGTCTCCCTTCGAAGCAGCATTTACTTCTAGCGTGCATGGCCCCGAGGAAATGACCCATCTCGAAGAGGCGCTTGGGCGGTGGGCATGTCAGCCTTGATCCGTCTCGGGACCCGAGCCAGCCCGTTGGCACGGTGGCAGACGGGGCAGGTGGAAGCCGCGCTCCATCGTGCGGGCCATGAGACGGAGCGGGTGGAGTTGCGGACGACCGGGGACGTAATCGCCGACGTGCCCCTCACGAAAATCGGATCGGTGGCGATCTTCACCCGACAACTCGACGAGGCGTTGCTCGGCGGTCGCATCGACCTGGCGGTGCATTCGCTCAAGGATCTCCCGACCAGGCTGGTAGCCGGCATCATCTTGGCCGCAGTCGGGCCGCGTGAGGATCCCTCGGATGCGTTTGTCGGGAAGAACTGTACCTGGGACAACTTGCCCCGGGGCGCGACGGTGGCGACCGGCAGCGTCCGTCGCAAGGCTCAGTTGCTTCACATCCGTCCCGACCTCGAGGTGGTGCCGATCCGTGGCAACGTGGATACGCGGCTTGCCAAGCTCGAGCAATCCACCGATTGGGCCGGAACGGTCCTGGCCAGCGCCGGACTCATCCGTTTGGGGTTGGCGCACCGGATTACCAATCGACTCTCGTCACACGTGATGCTGCCGGCACCGGGGCAGGGATCGGTGGCCGTGACGGCCAGGGAGGATGACGCCGACCTGCTCGCGGCAGCGGCAGCGTTCGATCACTGGCCCGGCGCCGTTTGCGGCACGGCTGAACGCGGTCTGCTGCGAAGCATGGACGGTGGCTGTCAGGTACCGATCGCCGCTTTGGCCGAAGCTGTGCGGAGCGAAGGGGGATTGCTTGTTCGGATCCGGGCTCGGGTTCTGTCGCTCGACGGCCGCGCGATGATCGAGGACTCGGTTGAAGACCTAGTCGACTCCCTTCAAGCCGCTGATGCCCTGGGCTGTGTCCTGGCGGAGGCGCTAGTCGACCAGGGGGCTGAGGAGATCTTGCGGGACGTGCGCCTCGAGGCGGGGGAGTAGGCCTCCCAGTGCCGATGCGTGTGGTCGTGACCGTGGCTGCCGGTTCCCTGCAAGGTCTAGACGATCTCCTGACGCTGGCGGGGTTCGAGGTCGACGTTTGTCCACTGCTGACGTTTGGTCCTCCCGACAGTTGGCGACCGGTGGATCGGGCCCTGAAACGGTGGGAGACCTTTTCGAACGTGGTGTTCACCTCTCCACGCGCGGCCAGGGCGTTTTGCGGCCGCCTCGAGCAGTTGGGGGTGGTACCGACATCCGGGCCGACGCTCTGGGCGGGCGGTCCCGCCACCGCTGCCGCCCTTGGTAAGGACCTCGACCCCGTGAACACTGTGGAGCTCCGTGGGGGAGTGGGCCCCGGGCAGGGATTGGGAGAGACGCTGATCGCCAGCGGGGTCAAGGGACCCGTGTTGTATCTCTGCGGAGACCCCCATCGCGAAGAGTTCGCCGCACTGCTGCGGCAATGTGACGTCGAGGTGGTCGAGGTGGTATGCTATCGGAGCCTGCTGGTGGGAACGGACGAGGTCCGTGCTGCGGTCGAGGTCGCAGATATCGTCGTAGTCGGAAGCCCCCGCGTGGTAGAGTGTATCGCGGCAACCAACGATACCAGTGATTCTCCGCGCTTGGTGGCGTTGGGGCCGACTACCGCCAGAGCGGCGACGATGGTTGGCTGGCAACCGGCGTCGGTGGCGCTCAGCCCGTCAATCGAGGATGTGTCACGTGCCGTCCAGGAAGCGGCCCTATGAATGATCTCTTGCTCAGAGCGTGCCGCCGGGAGCTGGTCGAACGGCCTCCCGTGTGGATGATGCGACAGGCCGGTAGGTATTTGCCGGAATATCGCGCGATCCGCGCGCAGCACGACTTTCTGACGATGGTAAAGACCCCCGCTGTGGCCGCCGAGGTCACCGTGCAACCGGTTCATCGGCTGGGAGTGGATGCCGCGATCCTCTTCAGCGACATCCTCGTCATCCCCCAGTCGATGGGTATGGAACTCACGATGGTCGATGGCGTCGGGCCACGGTTCCCCGCGCCGTTGCGCTCAGAGGCGGATTTCGTCCAACTGCGGAAGCCTGATGTGGAGACGGATCTCGCCTACGTGTTCGAGGCGATCGCGGCTGCACGGTCAAAACTCGCGGGTGAAGTGCCACTGATCGGATTCGCGGGAGCCCCGTGGACGCTGGCCTGCTATATGATCGAAGGTGGCGGATCAAAGCAGTTCACCATGGCGAAGCGGCTGTTGACCCAGGATCCGGATCGTGCGCATGCCCTCCTCGGGATGCTGGCGGAGGTGGTTGGGGAGTTTCTGCGGGCGCAGGCCGAAGCCGGCGCCCAAGTGCTCCAGGTGTTCGACTCGTGGGCTGGCGCCCTCGGTCCCTCGGACTACAAAGTATTTGCCCTTCCTTATCTGACGCAGGCCGTATCTCTGGCACGGCAAGCCGGTGTGCCGGTCATCGTCTTCGCCTTGGGCGCCGATTGGGCTCTGGAGGAACTGGCGAACGTCAGCGGAGCCGACGTCATCGGTATCGATTGGCATACCGACGCATCCAGTGCACGACACCGACTAGACGGTCACGGTGTGGCGCTGCAAGGGAACCTCGATCCGACATGGTTGTACGCTCCACCCGAAGTCATTCGGGAGCGCACGCGCGCGATGGTCGAGGCGTTTGGCCCTACCGGTTACATCGCTAATCTGGGGCACGGGATGCTCCCGGATGTGCCGGTGGAGCACGCCCGGGTGTTCGTAGAGGCGGTGAAAACAGGCTAGAAGAGTTCGCAGTTCACCGTGCGCAGTTGCCCTTATCGACAAACTGCCGAGCCACGGTTCCGAGCGACGATACGCACTCAGTCCACCTCGAACAACGCCCGCGCAACCCGGGCGAACTCTTCCGCGTGCCCGTTTCCGGCTTCCTCACGCAGCCGACGCGATGGCGGATCGAGAATCGTGTTCACCAACGAGCGCGACAGGCTCTCGATTTGGGCGCGCACTTCGGGGTTCAGATCGGGCATGCGGTCAGTGAGGTTCGCCACTTCACGTTGGCGATCGGCCTCGGCGCGTTGACGGATGGCGCTCAGCACCGGCAGGATGTCTGCCCCGCCCAACCAGGCGTCGAATCCGGCCACTTCCTGCTCCACAATGCTCTCTACTGCCCGGACTTCTTTGCGGCGTTGCTTCAGGGACGCTTGAAGGCTCCGATTGATGTCCCCCATGTCGATGAGATGGACGCCCTCGAGATTCCGAACGCTGGGATCAACGTTGCGTGGCGTGCCAATGTCGAGCACCACCAAACCCCGCTCACTCTTCCGTGGATGCTCCTCAAGCTGCGAGGCCTGGAGTATCGATTGAGGAGCACTGGTGGCGCACAGGACGACGTCGGCCTGTGCCACGACTTCAGCAACCTCGTTGAGACCCTTGAGGACGTCGCCCGGGCGCGCGAGCCGTCGTGCCCGCTCGGTGCTGCGATTGACAATCGTGATCTGGGCCACCCGCTTGGCCCGGAGCGTGGTGATCGCCTTGCGGGCCATGCGGCCCGCGCCCACCACGGCGACGTTGAGGCCGGCTAGGTCCCCCACCGTTTGGCTGGCCAGGTTCACGGCCACCGAGCTGACGCTCGCGGGATTGCGGCCGATGGCTGTTTCGGACCTGGCTCGGCGCCCTGCGCGAATGGCTGTCCGAAACACCTCCGCCAGCATAGGGCCGCCAGCGCCGGTCTCGCCCGCCAGACGACGGGCCTCGGATACCTGCCCGAGTATCTCCGACTCTCCCAGGACCATTGATTCCAACCCGGCCGCGACTCGACAGAGATGGCGCACCAGCGATTCGCCCTCCCAGGCAGCGAGGTAGGCGCTGAACACCTCCGGGGCCACCATCAGAGTGTCCCTCAGGAAGGTAATGGCCTGGGATCTGGCTTCCTCGAGAGTGCCGTCCTCACGCACGACATAGAGCTCTGTCCTGTTGCAGGTCGAGAGCAGGGCCAACTCAGAGACGCGCGACTCGGCCGCGCGCCGGCGTGTGACTGCCAGTCGCAACGAGTCGGTCAGTCGTTCGGGGGTGTAGGCCAGTCGCTCCCTGACCTCGACCGGTGCCTCGTGGTGACTTATGCCGAAACCGTAGATGGCCATATGTCGTTCGCGTTGGGAGGCACTCGTGGTCTTCGCGTCATGACGCATCGATCTCACGGTAGCGAAAGGTAAGGCACCCGGCTCGGAGCGCCGGGCAGTAGTAACTCAATACCTGTAGTTTGGCCGTTCGGCCCTGGTCGGTCCGGATCAAGTAGACATGACCGTTTGGTTCCAGGAGATGCGACACCATACTGTAACTATACCATCGTTCGATAGCGTAGGTTTCACCGTTGTCGCTGTCCGATACCGACAGCTGGTCCGTACCCACGGAGGCTAGTTCGAACGCGACCGGTCCGATATCTGTAATGGCGGTGGGCGCTTGGACATTATACCGCCGGAGAGCCAGATCCCAGCCGGCGGTGTCCGGCAGTTCCAGCTGGAGACCGAAGTCGAGATCGAGGTAGCGCCAACGCTCCGGGTCGGTCGTGTCGATGGTAGCCGTGTCGAGTGCGGTGGCCTGCGCCAACCCACCCTGGCGCAGCGGCCTTGGCGCGAACGTCATGGTCTCCCGTCGCACCAGGGAGGCCGTTACCAGATACGCCAACACCACGACGAACAAGGCAAACCCGAGCGCCAGCGGGAGCGGTATCCGGACGCTCGACGGTGCCCTAGCCTCGTCTGTGGGCTTCACTAGGTGGGTCTCCGGTTCGGGCCCGCGCGGAGTCTGGCTACATTACCCATCGCATTGACCAAGTATAAGTTAGACCTGTTGAGGCCACAGGCGCGTGACTACGGAGCCGGCGCTCCGTAGCTGTACGGACGCCAGGTTTCCATAACCATCATACAATACTCGAACCCGTACCGTGGTGTAGGTCGGCCCCCAGTCATCGCAGGGACGCTATGAACACGCAACACCGACAATTCGTTCGCTTTCTTTTCCTCACGCTCGATCCGGCTTGGCGGCGCCTCCCAACCCAAGAACAACTGAGTCACAAAGAGCAGTTCGGCGAAGCGCTGCTCAGGTTTCACGCCAGACTACTGCTTCGGACGTTCAGTCTGGTGGGCACGCGCGCTGATGCCGATCTACTACTGTGGCACGTGTGTGACGATCTCGAAGTCTTTCAGAAACTGCAAACCACCATATTCTCGACGGCCCTGGGCGGATATCTGAAGATCGGCCACAGCTATTTGGGCATGACACGCCGATCTATCTACGAGTTTCCGGATGATCCCGAGTTCCACAATAGGGTGGCCGTCCAGCCTCAGGACTCCCAATTCTTGTTCGTGTACCCATTTGTCAAGACCCGGGCCTGGTATGCTCTGCCGCTTGAAGAACGTCAAAGCATGATGCAGGAGCATGTGACCATTGGCCGGAAGCACCCCGACGTGCGGCTCAATACCGTGTATTCCTATGGCCTGGACGACCAGGAATTCATACTGGCCTTCGAAAGTGACGATCCGGCAGATTTCCTCGATCTCGTCATGGAGTTGCGGGAAAGCAAGGCTTCGGCCTACACGCTGCAGGATACACCGATCTTCACTTGCATTCAGATGTCGTTGTGGGACGCGTTGGATTCCCTCGGTGGAAGCCCGACGTTGGTCGACGCGACTCATCAGGCTCCCGATCAGTACACCAATGTCGCCTTGTTGAGCGAGTTGGAGGACGGGTGTGGCAAGCGGGTCTACTGCGGCAGCGATGCGATCGCCCTGTTCAAGGTCAACGGTCGGGTGTTTGCCGTGGCCGATCGCTGCACTCACGGACGCGCTTCGCTCAGCGAAGGCAAGGTCGACGCCGACTCGTGTACCCTGCATTGTCCTTGGCATGGCGGTCAGTTCGACCTCACGAGTGGCGAGGTCCGACACGGCCCCGCCAGGGTGCCCATCAAGATCTTCGAAGTGAAGGTGGAGGAGGATCGCGTTTTTGTCCGATGACGCGGCGCCCTACGGCGTGTTGCTCGTCGCCTACGGTGGACCCGGCAGCCTGGATGAAGTAGAGCCATACTTACTCGATGTTCGGGGAGGCCGCCCGACATCTCCGGAGATGGTGACCGCCTTCAAGGAACGATATGCCGCCATCGGCGGCCGATCGCCGTTGCTCGATCGGACCGAGGAGCAAGCGCTGGCCCTGGCCCACAACCTGGGGAACGGCATCCCGGTGTATGTCGGCATGCGCCATTGGCATCCTTATATCTCAGACGTGTTCGACGAGATCCGGTCGGACGGTGTGGGGCGTGTGGTTGCGCTGGCCTTGGCGCCGCACTTTTCCACTATGAGCATCGGCGCCTATCAACAACGCATCCAGGAAAGCCGAGGATGCGTGGACGTTGAGCTGGTGCGGGAGTGGAACCTGCATCCGGGGTTCCTGGAGGCCGTCACCAGCCATGTCACCCTGGGACTCGAGCAGTTTGACGATTCGATCCGGGATGAGGTGCCCGTCCTGTTTACCGCCCACAGCCTGCCTCAACGGATTCTGGGGGACGGGGATCCCTACGTGGACCAGCTTGACGCCAGTGTGGCAGGGGTCGTTGAACGGCTTGGCGACCGGGCTCATCACTTTGCGTTCCAAAGTGCCGGCCAGTCCGGCGGACCGTGGCTCGGGCCCGACGCCGGCGTCACGATCGCAGAGCTAGCCAGGTCGGGGATCCGACACCTGCTCATCTGCCCCATCGGGTTCGTGAGCGATCACCTGGAGGTACTGTACGACGTTGACATCGAGTATCGCCGTCTCGCCGAAGGCTTGGGGATGCAACTCCGCCGGACACCTTCCCTCAACGATTCCCCGGAACTGATCGACGCCTTGGCCGACTTGGTGACCGGCACTGCCGGTGCGCGGGGGTGGCAATCGTGAGGTTGGTCGTGGTGGGTGGCGGCGTTGCTGGCCTCACAGCCGCCTGGCACGCTGTGCAGCAAGGCGCCGCGGTCACCGTGGTGGAGTCGGCCACCCGGCTGGGCGGCCAGGTCCACACGGAGCGAGTCGACGGGTATGTGTTGGAACACGGCGCGGAGGGGTTCATCAGCCGGAGCGAAGCTATCCCCGCCTTGTGCCGGTCGCTGGGATTGGAGGATGACCTGCTCTCGCAGGAAACACATCGCTCCCTGGCGCTTGAGGACGGTGGGTTGGAGGAGCTGCCCGACGGGGCAGCCGGCCGCCACCTCGGCATTCAAGCGAGCAATGCCGACTGGGGACACGGCTTGCGCACCGTCCGGGGAGGCATGGGCCGCTTGATAGATGCACTTGAGGCTGCCCTCGGCTCATCCGTGATCACCACGGGTATGGCGGTCGACCGGTTGGCGCCACGCACGCCCTCGGGTATCATGGTGTCGATGGCTGACGGCGCGACGCTGGAGGCCGACGCCGTGATCTTGGCTATACCCGGGGAGGCGATCGCCGGTGTCCTAGAACCGGCAATGCCCCGCGTTGCTTCACGCTTTCGGGCGTTGAGTACATTGTCGTCCCTCTCCGTCACGTTCGTGATGCGTTGCGATGACGTCCGGCATCCACTCGACGCGAGCGGGTTTATACGCGCAGACTGCAGGGGCCCGGGCCTCCGGGCCTGTACCTTTTCGTCGAGCAAATTTGTCGATCGGGCTCCCGAGGGTTGGTGCGTCCTTCGGACTTTCTACCGGCCTGAGCCCGGCAGTCTTGCGCAAACCGACGAATACTGGTCGAAGCGATGTCTCGCGGACTTGACACCCGTGCTGGGTATCACCGGCGAGCCGCACCTGTCGCGGGTATCCCGATGGCCAGCTGGGATCCCCCGCTACGCCGCCGACCATGACAAACAGGTTGACGAGATCAGGCGGGAGGTTCTTTCATTGGGGAGGCTGGAAGTCGCCGGTGCGGCCGTAGCGCGGAGCGGGCTCGACGGAGCCGTGCGTTCGGGGGCCGACAGTGTGAGACGCCTCCTGGTCCGGACGTTGGCCTAGTGGTCATACCAGTTTCTTGCGGTTATCGGTCACGACCCGAAGATTAGGACTGCAGCACCGGACGATTTCACCGGAACTCCGTCTCAGGTTGTCCATGCGCGAGCGCAAATTTCGCCAGGCCGCTTTTGTCTACCTGCACGTAGGGATCCTCTACGAGGGTGCCGCATGGCAGATGTGGCGCCAAGGGCTGTTGCCGGAACGTATGGGACCAGGTTGGATCTGGATGCTGGCAGGCGCGGCCATCACGGCTCTCGTGTTCGTGGGGTTGTGGTATTGGCAGAATGTCTGGCTGGCCCGAATCATCTGGGCCATCGGAGCGCTGCGCGTCCCCACTCTCATCGGAGGAGCCTTCTTTCCCACCGCAGACCAGCGGCTGGGGCCGTCGTTCTACGGCACGGCACTGGTCGTAGTCATGATCAACCTGTGGATGCTTGCGCGCGCGGGATGGGATCTGTGAGTTTTCGAACGTACCACGAGGTCTCCGGTGAGTATCGGTCCCAACTCTCAGCCCAGGTAGGGGCCCTGCGCGAGCTGGTCAGTACCAGGCTGCGTACGGTTGCCCGCACCATCGCCGTGATGAGCGGCAAAGGCGGCGTCGGGAAGAGCTATGTGACCAGCCTGCTGGCGCGGGATGCCGCCACGACATCGGCGGTCGGCGTTCTGGACGCCGATCTTCGCGGCCCGACCGTCAGTCGTCTGCTGGGTGCCGCAGGCCCCCTCGCGGTCACGGCCGACGGGGTCGAGCCGGCCCAGGCCACGGGAGGTATCAGGGTGGTCTCGACGGATCTCCTGCTCGACGAAGATCGCCCGCTTCGGTGGCGCGATCCCGGCCAGGAGCGGTTCGTGTGGCGCGGAGCGCTCGAGGCGGCAGCGCTCCGGGAGTTTCTCAGCGATGTGATTTGGGGCGAACTCGATTTGCTGTTGATCGACCTGCCGCCGGGGTCGGATACGGTAACCGATCTCCATGAGCTGGTACCAGGGCTGACCGGGGCCATCGCCGTGACGATTCCGAGCGAAGAATCCCGACGGTCGGTGGCGCGTTCGCTGCAGGCCGCCGTGGACGAAGGCATCCCGGTGTTGGGTGTGGTCGAGAACATGAGCGGCTATCACTGTGCCGGCTGCGATACCGCGCAGCCCTTGTTCCCGGGCCACGCTGGAGCGGAACTGGCAGAGGCCTTTGGGGCGCCGCTTCTGGCGCGACTAGCTTTTCAGCCCGAGGGCCGGCATGTGGGGCCCGCCGAGCTGAGGGAGGCGGTCGTGGCCTGTTTGGGGGCAGGAGCATGAAGTTCCTCTGTATCGATTGCGACGAGCGGATGCAGTTCGACGAACGTAGCCAGCCCGGGGATGGCACCTTCGCCGCGGCCTACACCTGTCCCAGGTGTCAACGCCGGATGGCAATGTTGGCCAACCCGTTTGAAACGCAACTGGTCGAATCGTTGGGCGTCAGAATTGGCGGGCAAACGCTCGACCATGAACCGCTGGAATTGGTGCGCCGGACAATGGAAGGGCGCGATGATGCCTTCGTGGAGGCCGACCCGGCAGGCCGCGCGCGGCCCTCGTGGACGCCGGAGAGCGAGGCGCGTCTGGAGCGAGTACCGAATTTCGTGCGTGGCATGGTCAAGAAGATCTATTCCGAATGGGCGACGAAACACGGAATCGGAGAAATCACGCCCGCGGTGATGGATGAAGCCCGGGTGGACCTCGGCCTCGAGGGCATGTAGTGGCGGACCAGCTCGAATGCCTGGTACACGGGCTTACCATCCGGATCGACCGGACTTTGTGCGTCGGTTTCGGTGACTGTGTCCGCGAAGCGGGCGCGGCATTCGCACTCGATGATGACGATATTGCCGTGTTCGGTGTGCCGGAAGCCGTCCCGAGAGACCAGCTAATTCAGGCCTGCGAATCCTGCCCGGTGGATGCCCTCGTAGTGTTGTCCGAAGACGGGACGCAACTGGTTCCCACTTGAGATTCCAGCCGCTGGGGCTCTTGACAGTCTGCTTCGCGGGTTGAATAATCGCGCTTGGGATGTGACCTTCCAGATAGCCTCCTTGAGTGGGAGTAGTGTGGGGTGGGTGTGATAAGACCTTCCAGTGCCAGCATTTACTAGACACGTAGTCTCAACCTCTCTGGACCATCAACCGACCTCCAACCGGCCGCCGGGGGACGTATGTACCATGAAGTCCTAGTGCCAGTCGATAATTCGATGCACTCCGACTGGGCTGTGGAGTGTGCCCTGGAGTTGTGCGCCGTGTCCGAAGGGCGGATTACCGGCACCCACGTC
>JAZFYL010000133.1:0-3216 GCA_036443495.1 Gemmatimonadales bacterium
CCCGCCACTCCGAGGCCGTGAGGGCCTCGCCGCGGCGCTTGCGTTCTATGAGTGAGGCAACCACCATACGATCATGATCTCCTTAAAGATCACCCACGCGTGGGGTGTTACGCTGCCCGTGGCACTGGCCGCCGGCAACTTGGCGGCCCAGTCCGCACCCCCCGATTTCGACGAGCACATGGCCCTGGGCATCTTGGCTGCCGAGACCCGGGACCCCGACGGTGCCGTGGACCACTTTGCGGCCGCCCTGGCCCTCGACTCCGCCAGCTACCAGGCCAACTGGCGTATGGCCTCGGCCCTGATCGACGTCGGCAAGCAAACGCCCGACGACGTCAAGAGCAAGGAGCGGGACTCACTCTACGTCTTGGCCGAGGTATACGCCCGACGCGCGGTGGACGCTGAACTGCTGCAACCGGACGGGCACTACATTCTGGCGGCCGCCGTCGGGCGTGCGTCCCTCACCAAGGGCAACAAGGAGCGGGTGCGCCGTGCGCCCGAGATTCGCGTGGAGGCGCTGAAAACCCTGGAACTCGACCCGGAGCACGACAAGGCCCATCACGTAATTGGCCGGTGGCATGCGGAGATCAAGAGGCTCTCAGGCATCCAGCGGTGGTTCGCCAAGAACCTGTACGGCGGAGACTTTATCAAGTTGGCCAGCTGGCAGCAGGCCGTAGAGCACATGGAACTCGCCGTCGCCATCGATCCCACTGTCATCTACCACCGAATGGATCTGGCAGAGATCTACGTTGACCGCAAACGATACAGCGACGCCCGACCACAACTTCAGGCGATCGATTCCCTGCCGGTGTGGGACGTCCTTGATGCCGGGTACAAGGAGCAAGCGGCTGAGTTAATGAAAGAGATAGCCGGCAAAGAAGACGGACGCGACTAGGTGAGCTGTTTGATCGCCTTGCGGGTGCGCTTGGTGACCTTCTCGACCTGACCCCGGATCTTCCGCTTCCGCCGCCGGACTCGACGCCGCACGTCGCGCTGTGCTCCATCCCACCGGTCCTCTACCTCATGGCGAAAGCGGCGGGCCCTGCGGCCGAGGTCTCTGCGGGTGCGGGCACCCGCGTTCGGGGCCGCCAGCAGGGCGACCACCGCGCCGAGCACCACACCGAGGATGAGACCGGTGGCAAACTCAGGCCCGCGAAACCCCGTGGCGGGCATTTCGTCGTCGTCTTCCTCGTCGATCTCGAGTTCGTCCAGATCGTCGTCGTTCAGGTCCTGGTCATCGTCGGTCACAGTGGTCGCTCCTCGATAGTTGTGGGGAAGCTAGCCCGCTCCGGGCCACCGAGCAATCGGGCCGGCCCGGCCGCTTGACCCCCGGCCCCTCCCTGCCCAACTTCCTATCCGACAACCCTTTCCGCCTCCAGTGGACCAAGAACCATGACCCCTGCCGAGCCGTCGCTCGTACAAGAAGTCGAGAGCCTCCAGGGACGCCTCCAGGCGCTCGAACACGAACGCAAGCACCTGCTGGCCGTCATCGAGATCCTCCAGGAAATCGCCGGCTCGCTCAACTTCATGGACGTGGTACAATCGGTTGCCCGGCGGCTAGGCGAGGCGTTCGGCCTCGACCGCTGTTCGATCTTCCTGGTGGAAAAGGGTGGTCAGCGAGTCCGCCTGGTGGCGAGCTACGAGGATCCCAGTATCCGCAACTACGTGGTCGATCTCGACCGCTACCCGGAACTCAAACAGGCCATCCAGTCGGGGGAAACGGTGTTCATCCCCGACGCCGCCAGCGACCCCTCGTTGAAGGGGGTCCAGGGAGCCCTCGCCAACCGCCGGGTCAAGTCCATCACCGTGGTGCCGATCACCTGGCGCGGTGAGGCCATCGGCGCCATCCTCCTCCGCACCTTCCGAGACGGCGGCAGTTTCTCCGACGTCGACGTGGAATTCTGCCAGGTCGTGGCCAGTCTCACGGCCAGGGCGTTGCGCAATGCCCACCGGTTCGAGCGGCTCAAGGACCGCCGGAACGACGGTCCGGTCGAAGCCAACCAGGATCACACGCGAGCGACTCTCCTCAGCTTCATCCGCCTCCTGCTCGAGGAATCCGACCAGCAGGAAGGCCCCTGGAACGAAGGAGTGCCCGGGAGAGCCTCGGCCGAAGAGATCGACCGGCTGGTCAGCGTCGCCATGGCCGTCATCGCCCAGGAGGCCGCCACCCGGTGAGTCCATCCGGGAGCCGAGCCACGGCCACCCGGCGCGCCGCCGAGTTGCGCGACCAGATCCAGCGCGCCAATCGAGCCTACTACCTCGAAGACAACCCAGCCATTTCCGACGCGGAATACGACCGGCTGTTCCGCAAACTCCAGCAGTTGGAACAGGACCACCCCGAACTCCTAACCGCCGACTCGCCCACCCAGCGCGTGGGCGCGCCACCCGCCTCGGCTCTAAAGAAACACCGCCACCTCCAACCAATGCTGTCGTTGGGGAACGCGTTCGATACCGACGAATTGCGTGCCTGGCTCGACCGCAACCTGCGCCTCGCTCCGGAGGTTGGGGACAGCGGGTTCGTCACCGAGTTGAAGATCGACGGCGCCGCCGTCAATCTTACCTACCACAAAGGTCGGCTCACAACGGGGGCCACCCGCGGCAACGGCATCATCGGCGAAGACGTCACCCCCAACCTCCGCACCATCCACGACATCCCGCTGGTCCTGCAGTCGGACGACGTGCCGGCGCTGATGGAGATCCGTGGTGAAGTCTACTTTCCGTTCACGTCTTTTGCCCGCGTCAACCGGTTGCGCGAGGCGGCAGGCGATCCACCGTTCGCCAATCCCAGGAATTCCGCCGCGGGCAGCCTGCGGCAGCTCGACAGCACCGTGACCGGCAAACGCAGGCTCCGCCTGTTCGCCTTCCACATCGAAGTGCTGGAGGGCCCGCACCCGGTAACCAGCCAGTGGGACACCCTGGAGCTGCTGAGCGCCTGGGGGTTCCAAGTGGAGGAACACCGGCAACGGCTGGCGACTCTCGACGACGTCATCGAACACATCCCGGTGCTGGAAACCCTTCTCCCCACCCTGCCGTTTCAAGCCGACGGCGTGGTGGTGAAACTGGACCGGCTCGAGCTGTGGTCGAGAGTGGGAACCATCGGGGAGCGCGAGCCCCGCTGGGCGGTCGCCCGCAAATTCGAGCCCGAGGTGGCCGTCACCCGGCTACGGAACATCAAGATCAACGTCGGCCGGACCGGCGCCCTCAATCCATACGCCGAAT
>JAZFYL010000134.1:0-7251 GCA_036443495.1 Gemmatimonadales bacterium
TCGTTCGGGATTCGTGTCGCCATCCAATCCCCCGACTCGCTGGTGGGCAGCGCCGTCGCGCTCCCCACCGCAGTGTCCGTGTGGGGCCGGTCGGACTCGCTCCGGGTGAGCAGCCTGGTCACCGGGCGTCGGGATGCCAACCTCACCTGGATCTACGGGGCACAAGCCGTTGTCCTCAATCCCCTGAACACCTACTACCCCAACGGTACCGCGACCCTGTTCTATGTCGTCGACGGGCTGGTGCCGGGCAACGTCTACCTCAGCACGATCTCGCTCCAGCGGTGGGATGACGACGAGGACATCATCAGCCTGAGTTTCGAGGAGACGGCGGCCGCACCGCGTGAATACCGCCGGCGGGACCTCGTCCTGACCGACCTCGATCCCGGACGCTACCGGGTACGGCTCACCTTGCTCGATGGAGCTGCCAACCGTACGGTTCTGCAGGAGCAGGTGATCAACCTCCTCGATCGGGCCCCGTGAAGCGGCGAGGACCACGCTCAGTCCACCTCAGCCAGGGCCGATTGACGTCCCTGGAACATGTTTTCACGAGGTACCACACGTGACCAACGACAGCCCCAACACGCTCTCCCCGACCCCGGACGGACCCCTCCATGCCCAAGGCGATATTCGCGTCGTCACCGACGATGGAGATACGGTATTCGAAGGTAGTGAAACATGGCTGTGCCGCTGCGGGCATTCGAGCAACAAGCCGTTTTGTGACGGAACCCACGAGCGCGTCGGGTTCGCCGACCCTGGCGTCCTCGGCAAGACGCCCCGCCCCGCGGAGGAGCCCGCGGACGGCCCGCTGACCATCACGCTCCTCCCCAACGGATCGCTCAGGATGTCGGGCCCCTATATCCTCGCCGCCCCGGACGGCACCACCTGCGCCGTGGCCGACAAGGGCTCGCTGTGCCGCTGCGGTTTGTCGCAGACCAAGCCCATGTGCGACGGCAGCCACCGCGACGGCGGATTCGAGGCCTGAGGACCATGACGAGAAAGATTCGAGAGTACAGCGACGAGGAGATCACGGTCTCGTTCGACTTGGTTCGCTGCATACACGCCGAGGAGTGCATCCACGGCCTGCCCAAGGTTTTCGCCAAGGACAAGCGCCCCTGGGTAGACCCATCACAGGGTTCAGCGGATGAGGTGGCGGAGGTCGTCGAGCGGTGCCCGACCGGAGCGCTGACCTACCACCGGCACGACGGCGGCCCCGAGGAAGCCTGCCCCAGCGACACCACGGTGATGCTCGGCGCGGACGGCCCGCTATACATCAAGGGCGATGTTACCGTGATCGGCGCCGACGGTGAAATAGTGTTTCAGGGTCCGCGGGTCGCACTGTGCCGCTGTGGCGACTCCAAACACAAGCCCTTATGCGACGGGGAACACGTCGAGAAGGGGTTCGCGGATCCAGGCATCGTCGTCAAGGCCCCACCGGCTGGTGAACAGGCGTCAGGGCCGGTGACCATAACCATGGCGGCTGGCGGTCCGCTGCTGATGGCTGGACCCTATACGGTCATCGCGGTGGACGGCACTCGTGCTGCTTGCGCCGAGAAGGGCGCGCTGTGTCGCTGCGGCGGATCGAGCACCAAGCCGATGTGCGACGGGACGCACAAGGCAATTGGTTTCCGGGGATAGGGCTGAGACGCAGAAGCCGGAAGCCGGAAGTCGGAAGCCAGAAAACAGAAAACAGAAAAGGGTGTCAGGGCTACCTTGCCCTACTCGCCCCTTTCCCATCGGTTGTTCCGCCGATCGACGTCCGGTAGTATCTGCGGCGCGTCGATCTCGACGGCGGTTACCTGCGCACCGGTGGAGACCGACACCCAGGCCGTCCGTCTCCCAGCCAGCCAGGCATCGACGGGGATAGTCTCCTCCACCGTACTGCCGTCCTCCTGGGTCAGGGTCAGGTAGACCGGCATGAGTAGGTTGCCGACGTCGCGCACGGTGATGCGCACGGCCCCGCCCCTGCCCTCGCCCCCAGGCACATCCTCGACCGACTCCACCGCCTGATCCAGCCGCCACGTCGTGTAGTACCAACCGTACCAGAACCAGTCGAGATTCTCGCCCGCGGCGGCCGCCATGAAGTTGAAGAAATCCCATGGTTTCGGATGCTTGTAGCGCCAGGTGCGGATGTAATTCTGCCAGGCGGCGTTGAAGCGGTCCTCCCCCATGAGACGGCGGAGCGCGACGAGTGTCGTCGCCGGCTTGCCGTACGAAGCTGTGCCCCGGGCCCCCTGATAGTGAAAGTCGGTCCAGCGCATCATCTCGCCTTCGCGGCCGGTTCGGGAGAAGTTGATGTAACCCTGTCGATCTCCTTCGTCATGGTCGAGCCCCGGGTAGAACTCCTTCCGCGCCTGGTTCTCGTTGAAAGACGTAGAGCCCTCCTCCATCCACGCGTAGCGCTTCTCGTCCACACCCACGATCATGGGCAGCCACATATGGGCTTCTTCGTGGGCTGTCACACTGTACAGCGCACTGTCGCCCCGGCTGTTGTAGGAGCCGATGAGAGTCATCATGGGGAATTCCATTCCCCCACCGATGATGCCGGCACCCTCGACGGCGGTCATGTGGGGCCAGGGATACGGCACCCCCGTGTAGCGCGACAAGAAGTCGATGGCGTGGGCGCTGTAGCGCGCCGATTCCGCCCACAGCGGTGCCGACGTGCGCCAGATGGCGTCGATCCGGGCGTAGTCCGTCTGGCCGTCGCCGTCCCGGTCCCCCACCGGCGTGCGAACCGCGTCCCAACGGGACTCCCGGGTGACACTGAAGGCGAAGTCCCGCACCGTGTCGGCCACGAACCGCCACGGCAGCCTGCCGTCGGCCGAGGTGGCCGTCATCGAGCCGGCCCCAAAGTCTTCCTCGGTGACCACGTGCACGACGTCATCGCTTCCCTCGGCGCGCTCGAGGCGCTGCCGAATCGTGGGAGGCAGCACTTCGTCACGGTTCTGCAAAGCGCCGGTGGCCATCACCAGCCACCCTTCGGGCACGTCGATCGTCACGTCGTAACTGCCGAATCCCGCGTAGAATTCCGCGTTCCCCAAATAGGGGTCGACATGCCAGCTGATGACGTCGTCGTACACCGCCATCTGGGGGTACCAGTAGGCTATGTAGTGGAGGTTATCCTCGTTCCACCCCATGCGGCCAACGCCGCTCTCGGGGACGGTAAAGGCCCAGTCGATCTCCAGCACGACGGAATCGCCGGCCGCCAGGCGTTCGGGCAAGCGGATGGACATGATTGTGCCCCGCACCCGCCAGCCTGGGTCACGTCCACCGCTCGTCTCGGGGAGCGCCTGACCGCCGGCCGCCACACGCGTGAGTTGCACCCCACCCGTGATCTCCGTGCGCCGGTTTCGAATGTTCCCGGGGGCATGGAGATTCTGCAGCAATTGCACGAAGAGCGTGCTGAGCCGCCGTGGTGAGTTGTTGTGGTAGACCAGACGCGCCTGCCCGGTGAGGAGCTTGTCGTCCGGATCCAGGCGCACGTCGATGGTGTAGTCGGTCCACTGTTGCCAGTAGTCGGGGCCGGGCACGCCGCGGTCGGTCCTGGTGCCACGGTCGATCGCCCGGAGGTAATTGCTGGGCGGTTCTATGATGTCAGGGGTGGGCCGTTCTGTAGGCACATAGACTTCGCCTTGCGCCGCCATCGTGGTCGTGGTGGCCGTGGCGCCGAGCAGCATGAGCGCGCACAGAGTGGGAATGCGCATACGAGGTTTCTCCATCTGGTGGTGGGACGCCCGGAAACTACTAAGGAAAGATCAATCAAGGCTACCACACATTCCGATTCAGACGCTGATCCGAAGGGCCGACTGCGATAGCCGGCGGCCTGTAGGATCAGCCCCGGGACCGATGGATGCAATCACCCGGTACGTCGACCAACGCAACAGGAACACACGAGTGGATCAGCGGGTCAGGCGCTGGAAACACCACGGCCCACTCGGTTCTTCGACCAGGTAGGGTGCGGATGCGTGGCTGAACGCGCTACGAATCTCAGCCGCCGACAGGAACGCGGGCCCGTGCACGGAGTCCGCCAGCGTCGATCCCCGATAGACCGAAAGCAGCAGTTCATCGACTTCGAGGGACGGATGGTACAGCGAAAGCGAAGTGCCCGGGCCGGCTTCGATCGAGACCGTACGACACTCGAGCGCATCGTGCAGGTACACGACGGCCTCGTGGACGGAGGGGGCCGCGTGACTCACGACCTCGACCGACCGCTCCAACGCTTCCGGGATTAGCGCCTCAGCGGCATCGTGATTGGTGAATACGACCGGCTCGGCCCACCCGTGAAAAACCGGGTGCCCGAGATCCAGGCCCTTCCCGGAGGTAAGCACCAGGACGATCGGCGGCTCGGTACGCCCCAGGATCTCCCGCCGCCAGGCCAGGAGAGCGTCGCGTTCCGGCCCGCTCCCGATGAGATCGGTGTGGAGCCCCGGTTCTTCGCGCAGGATCTTTCCGGTCGTGATCAGGGCGTCTGCTCGCGCCCGGGAGAGATTGAGCGCGAACCGATCGTGACGGCTCGGTGGAGTCTCCGCGTTCAGCCTGAGCGTCACATAGCGATCATCCGGCGCCTGCCATACCGCGGTGGGGTGGATGACACCCGCGTCCAGAGGAAGATCGGTCCCGTGCATTGTTCGAACCACGGGAGGAATATCCGATGCCTGCCGGACGGTGTCGAAAGCAATCGGAGTGTCGCTCATCAGGCGGGTGCTCGTCTCACTCGGGTGCCACCGGTCGGGCACGGAACTCGATCACATAGTGGACGTCACCCACCGGTATCCGCCGAACCTCTTCGTAGCTCCGCTCCCATTCCTGTGGAGGGATCGTCCAACCCCGTTCTACCGCAAGGAAATAACGATCCAATGAGGGGGGGGGAACGGACTCCGGCAAGTACGTGTAGAAACTGGCCCGGCCCAGGCCCCGGAGTTGGTAGATCGGGAGACCCAAGTCATAGCTCAGCTTGGACGCCATCTGATAGGAATCGGCGTAGAGCGGCTGATACTCTTGGGCGGCCTCGTGCAGGTGGTCGAATACGAAGAATTCGTGCCGCAACCGGTCCCGTTCCAGCGGAAGCCACCACCAGGCGAGATGTGTCGCGATCACCAGAAGCAGTACTCCCCAGATCGTGGCGGTCGTCGCCGCCCATCGGAATCGACTGCGACCGTACAGCGCCAAGGCGATGAGGGTGGGGTAGGCGGCAACGGGCCAATTCGCCTCGACGAGGCCTCGAAACGAAGTCACGAGAAAGAAGAGGATGGGTCCCCAACCGAAGATGACGAGCCAGGAAGGCGCCGTCCGCCGGCGCCACAGCGCAAGGAAGGCCACGGTGGGAAAGACCAGCGCGAACTGCGCCGCCAGGTAGTCGACGGTCCATCGAGGTTCCCATGAACTAGCTCCCAAACCGTGCCCCAGCTGGAACCGGAACGAGATCCACTCGTTGGACGCGTTCCACATCCATACCGGCCATGATGTGGCGGCAAACCCGATGACGCCAAGCACGAGCCACCGGGGATGGAGAAGGTCGAGCCGCCGTTCCCGCCACATCCAGACCAGCGCCAACGGCACGAAGACGACGATGGGGTACTTCGAGTCGAAGCCCAGGCCGAGCGCGGCGCCGAGGGCCGCAGCGCCGAGGGCCGTTGGGTGGTCCGACCCCGCCCAGCGAAGCAACAGCACCAGCGCCAGCGACCAGCAGAACAGCAGCGGGACGTCAGGGGTGAGGATCAGCGATCCCGGGCCGATGAGCGGTGAGAGCAGGACGAGGATGAGCCACCAGCGTCGCTGATCGCGGTCGAGGACCCGTCGCAGCAGCGGCCACCAAAGCAGGAGTGTCGCGTGCCCCAGCACCAACCCCGGCCACCGAACGGCGTGGCCCAGTCCTTCGAACGGGTGCCCCAACCAGAAGAGCCAGGCGATCGCCGGCGGATGATCGAGGTAGCTCAGTTGCAGATGGTGGCTCCAGACCCAGTAGTAGGTCTCATCGAGCACCAGCGGCAGGACGGCGCCCACACCCAGCTTGAGAACCAGTACGGCTCCCCAGAGCAGCAGCAGGCGCCGGTCCAGGCCGTACCAATCACGGTCCGGTGAGGCAGGACTCCGGTCACCTTCCGGTTGTGCGCTAGGCAATACCCGACTCGTGTCTTGAGGACAGCTGCGAGGTTGAGCGATGGCCCGATTCCGTGTGATTGCTCTCACCGCCGGGCACGCGCGTTACCCCTATCTTGGTTGTCGAACGCTCCGGTACCGCACCGGCGCACCCCCCCAAAGAATGCAAGGAGTGGCGTGATGCGTAAACCCTCCCAGCGTATCCACCTCATGGGCATCCTGGCGATCGCGCTGTTGGTCGCGGCGTGCGACGGCACCGCCGCCGGCCCGGCGACACTGCTCACCGAGCTGACCCCAGCCGAAGCGGACGACCTCGGGACCATGTTCGAGGACGAGACCGATGTCTCGGTGGGCGCCCTGATCTACGGCGGTACGATGAACAGCGCCGACATGTCCCTGGGTACCCTGTCGATGGCCCCCAGTGGTGGACCACCCCGGCCTGACATCCATTGCGTGATCATCGAGCCTTTCCCGCCCGAGGATCCCGATCAGGACGGCGTACCGACCCGGCTGTCCGTTCATTTCGACCCCGAGCCGTGCGTCATTCACGGAGACCGCGAGGCGGCGTTCTTCTTCACCGGGGCCCTCGGAATCTCGGACCCCTTCCCCGAGACGCCGGGATACGACTCCGATGAAGGCTACGAAGCGTTCGGCCATGGGATCGAGTTCGCCAGCGGCCGTTCATTCATGACCGTCCGCACGGGCACTCGCAGCGTCCGTCAGGAGGGTAACACCCTCGGCGCAACGGAATCGTTTCACAGCGTCCACCTGGTGAACGGAATCCGGGAGAAGAGTTCAGAGGTCGAGTGGGGTCTCCGCTTCACCGCCGACGAACCGATCGTCTTTGGTAGTCCGGTTCCCAGCGGGTCCCTGATCATCGAGGGAGTGTGGGCCGTCAGCAGTGATCGTGGGGACCGGTTGTTCAACGTCTCCACTGTGACCCCCCTGCAGTATGATGCCAACTGCCTGGACGTCCGGCCCATCCACCGGTTCACGGCCGGGGAGGTCCACAAGGTGTTGATAGTGAACGGCCACGAGCGGGGCACGATAATCGTGACCTGGGTCGGCTGCGGCCAGCGGCCGGTCAAGGAGTTCGTCCCGGCCGGCGACGGCGACCGGCCGACTGACCACCCGAACGACGGGCCGGTGGATGGC
>JAZFYL010000135.1:0-2744 GCA_036443495.1 Gemmatimonadales bacterium
ACGAGGCGCAGGTACCCCGGAAGGTGACCTGGGCTTCTTCCACGTCGCCGACGATGTCGTCCGCATTGAGGCAAGGTTTCTTGCCGAGGACGCAGCGCACATCCTGGATGGCACCGCAGATCTTGCAGACGAAGTGGTGGTGCCAGGGCGCTCCGTATTCGTAGCGCGCGCTGCCGGGACCAACGGAGACCATGGTGACTAGGCCGCGATCCACCAGAGCGCTTACGACGTTGTAAACGGATGCCCGGGGGAGCGGTGTCGACCTATCGGCCAGCAGTGCCACGATATTGTCGGCGGCATGATGGCCCGGGGTCGAGCGGAGGAGGTCGAGGACGAGTAGCCGCGGGCGGGTTACCCGCAGGCCCGCCTCACGCAAACGGCCGGCATAGTCGTGTTCGGTAGTGGCCGATTCCTGAATGCCGACCATGTATTCCTCCAGGACGATGAGACGTCGTCTGGTAGTGACCCAGCAGCAACCGTCAACCAATTAAATCTATCCCGGACCGAGGCCGCGTACAGGGGCACGGCTGGATGCCGCCGAGCTTGCGATAGGCCCAGCGGGTGGCTAATCGTTCCATCGTGGCTTTCCTAAGCGTCGATGCTACCCCGTCCAGGAACCCCATGCACCCGCCTCGAGTCTTGCTACGTCTCCTCCGTTCCGTCCTCGTCCTAGGCGCGGTCCTGGCCGCTTCCGGGTGCGGCTCCAGCAGGCAGCCCGCCGCCGCCATCACCCCAGCCGGGGTGGACACCGCCAGGCTCCGGGCAGGCATGTCGGTGCTGGCGGCCGATTCGCTCCAGGGCCGGTTTACTGCGAGTGAGGGCGCTGCCGCCGCCGCCCGGTTCATCGCCGGTGAGCTGGAAAGGCTGGGTCTCGAGCCCGTCGGCGACAGCGGCTACTTCCAGCGGGTCCCCATCCAGGTAACCAAACGGAGCGACGGTCGTCAGCGATTCAATTCCTACCCGTCTGTCCGGGCGTGGAGGTTGCTCCCGCCGGAACAGCAGCTCATGGCCGCAAACGTGGTGGCGCGATTGCCCGGAGCAGATTCCACTAACTCGGAAACAGTGGTCGTAGGCGCCCACTACGATCACTTGGGTGTCCGGCGGCCAGTCGACGGCGATTCGATTTACAACGGTGCCGACGACGCCACGGGTGCGATTGGTGCCCTGGAGATCGCCCGCATCTTGGCAACCGGTCCCGGGCTCAAACGGTCGGTGGTGTTCCTGTTCTCGACCGGTGAGGCCATCGGTTTCCTGGGGGCCCGCTACTATGTCGAATATCCAGCAGCACCGTTGGGCGAGACTGTCGCGGCCTTGTGGCTGGAGAACATCGGCCGGCCCGACCCCGTCGTCGGACCGGGGGTGGCGTGGATTACTGGTGGCGATCGCACCAACCTCGGCCGATTGCTCGAGGACGCCGACCTCGATATCGAGGTCGAACCCGACCCTCGACCTGAGCAGCGACTGTACCTCCGCACCGAAAGCGTGGTTTTGGCCGAGCGCGGGGTTCCGGCGCACACGCTGTCGTCCTTCGGGTTTCATGACGACTGGCACGAGCCCTCGGACGAAATCGAGACCATCGATTTTGACCACTTCGGCCAAGTGGTAACGTCTGCCATCAAGATCGTACGGTACTTGGCAACGGGAGAACCACCGCAATGGTACCGAGGAGGCCGTCCTACTCGTTCCGATTTCTAGTCGAGGTCCCAATGTACGCACTAGCCATCATCCGCTATCGGAGACCGTTGGAGGAGGTGCTGCCGCACGTTGAGGAGCACCGGGCCTATCTGCAGGGACTGTACGACAACGGCTGGCTACTGGCCTCCGGACAGTTCCAGCCCCGCGCCGGGGGCGCGTTGCTCTTGCGGGTTCCGGACGGTGATTTGGAGGCCACGCTCGACCGGATCCGGGATCAGGATCCCTTGGTACAGCACGGGGTGGCGCAGTACGAACTTCTGCCATGGACACCGGTGATTGGCGCGGACGGTCTGGACCGGATCGGTGCTAACCCGTGACCGGCGTAGC
Organism: Gemmatimonadales bacterium; assembly: GCA_036443495.1. Taxonomy (GTDB): domain Bacteria; phylum Gemmatimonadota; class Gemmatimonadetes; order Gemmatimonadales; family GWC2-71-9; genus N074bin45. Next base: position 2,023 of record JAZFYL010000135.1, read on the forward strand.
CTTTCCCAAGACAACTGTATCGTTGGTCGCCTGCGCGGCGCTCGTGTGGGCTTGTGCCGTCAATCCAGTCACCGGCAAGCGCGAATTGTCCCTCATCTCCGAGTCCCAGGAAATCCGGATGGGACAGGAGGGCGCGCAGAGTGTGGTGAACACAATCGGGCTCTATCCCGATTCGTCTCTCCAGGCATACGTGGCCCGGTTGGGGCAATCGATGGCAGTGGCGTCGGAGCGGCCCCAACTTCCCTGGTCGTTCGCCGTGGTGAACGACGCGACGGTCAACGCCTTCGCCCTCCCCGGAGGACAGATCTTCGTGACCCGGGGCATCCTGACCCATTTCAATTCGGAGGCCGAATTGATGTCGGTGCTGGGGCACGAGATCGGTCACGTCACGGCTAAACATTCGGTCAGCCAGATCAGTAAGGCGCAGATCGCTCAGCTGGGGCTGGGGGTGGGAATGGTGCTCACCCCCAGTCTCGATGTGCTGCACCAGGTTGCCGGCAGCGGGCTGCAGGTGCTGTTTCTAAAATTCGGTCGCGATGACGAAGCCCAATCCGACGAACTCGGGTTCCGCTACATGGTCGAGGCAGGGTACGACCCCCGGGAAGCCACCGACATTTTCGAGCTGCTGGGACGGCTGGGCGGAGGCGGCCGTCTCCCCGAGTGGCAATCCACCCACCCCGATCCGGAGAACCGGTCGGCCCGGTCGGCCGAGCGTGCGGCGA
>JAZFYL010000136.1:0-3386 GCA_036443495.1 Gemmatimonadales bacterium
CCGTGGGCCTGCTGCAGAACATGATCTTCAATCTGAACGCCCGGAGGGCGGACGAGGGCCGCAGCTTCATGGCCAAGGCGGGCGGCGGCACGCGGGTCGGTGAGCAGCTGGTGGACGAGCGCGTCTCCATCCACTCCGATCCGACCGACCCCGACGTCCCGGTGTCTCCGTGGCTCGGCGACGGGCGGCCCCGGGAGAAGACCAACTGGATCGAGAATGGGGTGGTCACCCACCTCTATTATTCGCGCGCGTGGGCCCGAAAGCAGGGCGTCCATGCCCTGCCGGCACCGGGGAATTTCATCATGGCCGGAGGCGATGCGACCCTCGAGGACCTGATTCGGGGAACGCGGCGCGGGGTGCTGGTGACACGCACCTGGTACATCCGCACCGTCGACCCGCAGACGCTGCTATACACCGGGCTGACGCGCGACGGGACCTTCTTCATCGAGAACGGCAGCATCAAGCACGCGGTGAAGAACTTCCGCTTCAACGAGAGTCCGGTGATCATGCTCAACAACCTGGACGAACTCGGCCGTCCCGAGCGCTCGCGCGGGTACATGATACCGCCCATGCGGATACGCGACTTTACGTTTACCAGCTTGTCGGATGCGGTGTGACGGTAGGCGGGAAATGGTGGACGGAGAACCGTGGACAGTAGACGGTGGACGGTAGACGGATGAACGAGAAACGGGGTGGAGTTACGACGCCTCCTCTCGGTCCACTGTCCACTGTCCACCGTCCACCCCGTTTCGTCTTCACCCGCCTTCGCTACCAGTCCGGCGACTGGGACGTCGATGAGCGGATGCCGTCGAACCTGCTGCACTCCCTCGTCGAGTACACCACGGTCGAGATCGACACGAGAGAACGGGTGATCCCCCTGGCCAGCGAGGCCGTCCTGGACGCCCCGTTCACCTATCTGGCGGGGCACAGGTTGGTCCAGTTCACCGCCCGTGAACGCGGCATCTTCGAGCGCTACGTCCGCAACGGAGGATTCGTCTTCGTGGATGACTGCAACCACGATATCGACGGCCTGTTCGCCAAGTCGTTCGAAGCCCAGATGGACGATATCTTTGGTCTGGGAGCGCTCCGGAAACTGCCCAACGACCATGACCTGTATGGGGCATTCTTCCCCTTTCCGGACGGACCCCCGGCGACATCCGTGGAACTCAACGGCTGGGGCGACGATCTTGTCCATGACTACCTCAAGGCCATCACCATCGACGATCGCATCGGAGTGCTGTACAGCAACAAGGATTACGGGTGCGAGTGGGACTACGATTTCCGCAACAAACGGTTCTTCGCTGAAGACAACACAAAGTTCGGGGTGAACATCGTGATTCACGCCATGACCCGCTGAGCCGACGAGGGTACGCCGTGTCTTCCATCGCACCGGTCACAACCGAAGCCGAACTCGAACGACTCCTCGGGCGTCTCGAGGTGTTGCGTCAGGAAATCGCCAAGGTGATCGTGGGCCAGGACCGCACCATCGAGGAACTGCTGATCACCTTCCTGGCGGGTGGCCACGGACTGCTGGAGGGCGTGCCCGGCCTGGCCAAGACGCTCATGATTCGGACCCTGGCCGATGCGGTGGATCTCAAATTCCGACGCATCCAGTTCACACCCGACCTGATGCCCTCGGACGTGGTCGGTACCGAGATACTGGAGGAGGACCACGCCACCGGTCGCCGGTTCTTCAAGTTCGTCCAGGGACCGCTGTTCGCCAACATCGTCCTGGCCGACGAAATCAACCGGACTCCTCCCAAGACCCAGGCCGCCCTCCTCGAAGCCATGCAGGAGTACGCGGTCACCTACGGCGGAACGACCTACCCCTTGGACCGGCCGTTCTTCGTGCTGGCCACGCAGAACCCAATCGAACAGACCGGCACCTACCCGTTGCCGGAAGCGCAGCTCGATCGGTTCCTCATGTACATCCGGGTGGCCTACCCGAATGAGGTCGAGGAAATCGCCATCCTCCGCCAGACCACGGGAGATCAGGGACAGAGGGCGGAGCCGGTCATGACCGGTGAAGACGTGATCCACCTCCAGACCACTACCCGGCAGATCCACATCGGCGACGACCCCCTGGCCTACGCCGCACAACTCGTCAGGGCCAGCCGCCCGGCGACCTCGCCGATCGCCTACGTGCGCGAGTGGGTCCGCTGGGGAGCGGGTCCGCGCGCCGGCCAGGCGCTGGTGCTCGCGTCCAAGGCCCGAGCCCTCATCCATGGCCGCCTGGCGGTCACCATGGAGGACCTCCGTGCCGTGGCCCCCCCGGTCCTGCGCCACCGGCTGATCGTCCACTTCCGGGCGGAGGCAGAAGGGATCCACGCCGACGACGTCACCAACCGGCTACTGGAAGAGGTACCGGCACCGAAGAGCCCTCTGGAGTGATAGGGCCGACCCGACCTCCCGCCGGGACCGAGGCCTCTCCCCCGAACCTCCGCCGATCCGCGCCGCCGCCATGACCACCAGCTCCACTCAGCCCTACCGTTCACCCGACCCTAAGATCCTGGCGGGTTTGAACGACCTCGTGCTCGCCGCCCGGACCGTCGTCGACGGATTCATGTACGGGGTGCACCCCAGCCGTATGCGCGGTGCCGGCCTGGAATTCAGCCAGTACCGCAGTTACGAGCCAGGCGACGATCCCCGGCACCTGGATTGGAAGTTGTTCGGACGGTCCGACCGCTATTTCGTCCGGGAATCGGAAACCGAAACCAGCCTCACCGTCCGGCTGGTGTTGGATGCCAGTCGCTCGATGGCCCACGAAGAAAACGGCCTGACGAAATTCGAGTATGCGCGATTGGTCACCGCGGCGTTGGCCTTGCTGGCCCAACGGCAGGGCGACGCAGTGGGGCTGGTGGCGCTGAATGACGAACGCCTCGTGACGCTGCCGCCGCAACGGGGTCATAAGCATCTGGGCCGCATGCTGCACCAACTGGAGCGACTGGAACCGAAAGGCCGCTTCCCACCCTGGCGCGAAGCCGAGCACGCGGTCAGTGATGGAGGTGGCCGGGGACTCACCGTCGTGATCAGCGACTTCCACGAGCACCAGCAGGAAATCCTCGATCTGGTCCGGCGGGTGTCGGCCCTGAGGCACGAGACCTTGGCCATACACCTGCAGGGCCGCCGGGAGCGGGACTTCGACTGGCACGGCCCGCTGTCGTTCGAGGACCTGGAAACTGGCGAACGAATCGAAGTGGAGGCCGCCGCGGTTCGCGCCGCCTACCACGAAGCCCAATCGGAAGCCTTCAGTCTGCTCCGCCGGCAGCTGGAAGATCGTGGCGTGCGTTACGGAACCATGCTGATGGACCAGCCGATCGAGCAGGCGTTGCGACAATTCCTCACCACGCGCGAGGGACGGCGGTAGTGGGATTCACGGCGACAGC
>JAZFYL010000137.1:0-4681 GCA_036443495.1 Gemmatimonadales bacterium
ACACGATCTCGCTGTCCGCCTCGACGCCGCGCCGTACCGTGAGCAGGGCCGGCGCGCCGCGGCGAATGATACCGTCGTGCAGAATGGGATGCAGGTACAACCCTGTCACATCGACGGTGTCCATGGCGATCACATCGCCCAGGTCTCCCACCTCACCATAATGGGCGCCGGTCATGGCAACTGCGTCGTCATAAAGGATGGTGATATCGGCGGTGATCGGGTCGCCGTGCCCCACCCCTCCCACTTCCCCCATCACCACCTTGCCGCCGAGCAGCAGCAGGTCGTTGCTGACGCGGCGGTTCATCGGTAGCCGCTCATAGTTCATGGCCGGCACGTTGTCGTACCACTCCAGGGCGATGGCACTCAGGCTGGAGATGAGCGCCGCGACGTTGATAGCCCGGAGGCGCTGCTTCTGGGGATCGTCGGGCAGTGCGCCGCTTTCGATCAGGACGGTACTGGTACCCCACTGCTGCATCAGATCGCCGAACGCGCGCGGGGTGAACGCGTCGTCGTAGCGCGCCATCCGTCCCGGAATCTCTTCCTCCAGCACTCCGACGATGACCGAGGCCACTTGGCGGGCGCGGAGACGGACGGGGCCCCACGACCGCTGATCATCGGCGGCCGGAGCCAGCAGCGCGATGCCCACCAGTAACCCGTCCTCGCCGGCGGTGCGCGACCCCTGGTCGTGCAGATTGAAACCGAACTCGGCCTGGATGCTGTCCCGCACGCGCTTGAGGGTCCGGGCTTCGGGCGTGGCCAGCCGCCGGGCATCGCGATTGATATCCACTCCCAGGGCGTTCTCGCGCATGAACCGTTCGGCGCCGTCGGGATTGAGCATGGGGATCATGGTGACCGTCAGCCGACTGTCCAACTGTTGCCGGATGGGATCGTCGTCCGGCGCCGTGGCCCAGAAGGTGATGATGTCGGCCAGCGCCATGGTCGCGGTGGACTCGTCGCCGTGCATCTGCGACCACAACAGCACCGTGGTCGGCCCGACGCCGATGGTCACGGCGTTGATGGCCCGGCCCTCGAGCGACCGGCCGACCTCGGTGACCCGCAGCCGGTCGGAATCCAGCACCGGTTCCAGCGACAGCCAAAGATGTTCATGATTGAAATGCCGGTCATCAAGGCCGGGGGCCCGGTACTGCTCGGCGATGGCCAGGCCCTGGGCCAGGCAGCAATCGGGCGCCTGCGCGCCGGAGAGGGTTGGTGCAAGAAGGAGGAGCAATGGTAGCGCCCCAACGACCAAGCGGTCTGGCGGACTGGCGGTCTGGCGGTCTGGCGGTCCTTTGGTCGAGTGAACGGTCCAGCTGCCGGGTTGCCAGGAGCGACAACCACGGCTCGCCGGTCCCCCGTCCGCCTGTCCGCCCGTCCGCCTGTCCGCCGATTCCTTCATCTCCCCTCCAATTCGGAGTCCATCGTGCCCCTAAGCCCGGACCATTCTATCATACATCCCGGGCCCCATCAACGTGGCGTCCAAAGGCCGTAGCCCGGACCCTACCGCCGGCCGGCTCTACCGCCCAACTTAGGAGTGTCGCAGAACGCATGGAGAAGGATCACCCACCATGACTACCACTACCGACCCCACTGTCACCATCCTCGGCTACAACACATGGCTGTTCGGTAACGCGGTCAAGGACGTCCCGCAGGACAAGGCGGGCCACAGGATCAGCGAGAACACCAACGCCCTGGATCGGCTCGCCGGACACGTCACCATCGGCCGGCACGGTATCGCAGCCATGCTCAGGATAGAAGTCCCCGAAGTCGCTTGGGGGCCCTTCGCGGAGTTCGGCCAGGGCATCCAATTCGACGGCAACCGTCCGGTGCCGCCGCTGGCGGAGATCGCTGCGCATTTCGACCGGGTTACCGGCATCCTGATGGCGGGATTGCCCGACGTGCCCGAGTCGCTGCTGGACTCGCCGGCCACGTTCGGCATTCCCGGCGAGGACCCCACCATGCGCGACCAGTTGGCCTTCATGACCATGCACGAGACCTATCACATCGGGCAGATGGGGCTCCTCAAGAAGGACCTGGGTGGTAAGGGGCTCATGGATGGCTAGTAGCTGGTGGCGGTAGCCGGTAGCCAGAAAACAGAAAACAGAAAGCTGAAATCTGTTGGTCGATTTCCGTTCTCCTATTGTCCTTTGCTCCCAGCCACCAGGCACCAGCCACCAGCTACTCCCCGCCCAAGTGCCTGGCCAGGAACCCCTCCGCCGCCCTATAGAACCGGAGCCGATTCTCCGGTTTGGCGAAGCCGTGACCCTCGTCCTCGAACAGCAGGTACTCGTAGTCGATCCCCTTTTCCTTCATGGCGGCCACTATCTGCTCCGACTCGGCCTGCTTGACCCGGGGGTCGTTGGCGCCCTGGGCGATGAGGATGGGAATCTTGATCTGGTCCACCCGGTTGATGGGGGATCGGGACTCGAGGAACTCCCGTTCCGTCTCGGGGTTGCCGACCCGCTGGTGCAGCACCTCCAGATAGGTGGACCAATACGGTGGGATGCTGTCGATGAAGGTGAGCAAATTACTCGGACCGACGATGTCGACGGCGCAGCGGAACAAGTCGGGCGTGAAGGTGGCGCCGACCAGGGCAGCGTACCCGCCGTAGGAGCCTCCGAAGATCGCCACCCGCTCCGGGTCGGCGATGCCCTGCTCCACCGCCCAGTGGACGGCGTCCACCAGATCCTGGTGCATCTTGCCGCCCCACTCCTTGTCGCCGGCGTTGGTGAAGTCCTTGCCGTAGCCGGTCGAGCCGCGGTAGTTGACTTGGAGGCAGGCATATCCGCGGTTGGCCAGCCACTGCGCTTCCGGGTCGTAGCCCCACAGGTCCCGGTGCCAGGGTCCGCCGTGCACGTCGAGTACCAAGGGATACGGTCCCTCGTGCCCGTTGGTCGGACGGGTTAGGTAGCCGTGGATGGTGAGCCCGTCGGAGGATGCGAAGGCGATCGGCTCCATCTCGCCCAGGGTGTACTCCGCTAGGTCGGACCGGTCGTGGAACAGGAAACGTGCTTCACGGGTCTTCCGGTTCAACTCGTAGTAGGCGACGGGGCCGGCGTCGTGGTCGAACCCGATGAGCCAACGGTCGTCATCGTCGGTCCGGTCGACGATCGAAAAGTCACCGGGATCGAGTTGGGCGATGACGGCCAGTTCGCTGCTCAGCGAGGTGTCGATCGCCTGCCACTCGAGCCGCGCCCTGGCAAATGCTACCAGCTGGATCTCGAAGGTGTCGGGATGCACCAGCACGCCCGAGACGTCGTACCCAGGATCCTCGGCCAGGACCTCTTCGGCGCCGGAAGCCAGGTCGATGGCAACCAACCGGGCAGCGTTCGCATGGCGCGAGTCGGTGATGTAGAGGGTTCGGCCGTCGGCCGAGAAGCCGACCGGCTGGCTGTTGAGATTCTCGTCGGCGCTCCAGGTGAGGAGCGTAGTCCACTCGGCGGCATTGCCGTCTCGGATGAGGAGGTCGAAGCCGCCGTCTTCCCGTGCGGCCATGGCACCCCGGATCTTCAGGTCCACGTCCGCCACCCAGCCGATCATGTTCCCGGGGTTCTCGGCGACCATCACCAGTTGGTCGGTGTCCAGGTCCAGCAGATAGACGTCGTGCAACCGCTCGTCGCGCTGGTTGATGCCGAGCAGCATGCGGGAGGGATGGTGCTTGGAGTGCTCCAGGATTTGGGTCTGGACCTTCTCGAAAGGAGTGAGATCGGTGGTGTCGCCCGATTCCAGATTCACCCGGAAGAGGTGCCAGTTCTCGTCGCCGCCGGTGTCCTGGACGTAGAACATCGAGCGGTTGTCGTGGCCCCAGAAATATGACCTGATGCCGCGGTCCCGGTCGCTGGTGACCGGCTCGAAACTGCTCTCCCCGACGGGCCCCATCCAGACGTTGAGGACGCCTTCGTCGGGCGCCAGATAGGCGAGCCGGCTGCCGTCGGGCGAGAGCCGGGGCATGGTGCGTTCGGGGTTGCCAAACAGGGTTTCGAGCGGGATCAAGTTGGATCGGTGGCTCTGGGATTGGGACATCGGGCCTGCAGGGTTGAGGTGGAAGGGAGGGAAAAATGGGCGGTCGAGCGGTCTGGCGGTAGGGCGGGAGGAGTTCGGGGGCAGCGGCGGGCAGCGGGGGCAGCGAGGGCAGCGAGGGCAGCGAGGGCAGCGCAAGAACCAGAAAGCGGAAAACCGCAAGTTGCAATGTGCAGAATCTTATCACACAGAAGACTGCAATGGAGCGGCATGTAGAAAGGGCAGCGATGATGAACGATCGCTGCCCTAGGTTTGCTGCTTGCTGAGTGCCGTTTTTCTGTTTTCTCTTCCCCCGCTCGCGTTGCAGCGCTGGCAGCTTCTTGGAAAGGCCGCGCAGCAGCTTGGCTATCCACGCACCCAAGGCCGCTGGGGTGCACCTAGGATCAGGTCGACCGTTGCCCGGCGACCGGCTTCACCGCGAACGTGACCACCAGTTCCACTGACGCATTGAGCGGCAGTTGCTCCACGCTGAACGCCGCCCGGGCGTGCGCCCCGCGGTCCCCCAGGACCTGGGAAAGCAACCGAGATACCCGATCCAGGATCTCGGGCTGATTGGCAAACCCTCGGGCTGATGCGACGTAGCCCTCCAGTCTCAACAGTCGTGCGAACGAGCGCCATTGGTTGGTGCTGCACTTGATCTGCGCCAACACGTTCAGCGTGGCGA
>JAZFYL010000138.1:0-2144 GCA_036443495.1 Gemmatimonadales bacterium
GCCCACAGGCTGCGGGCCAGCTTGTCGATCTGGCTGCCGGCGTCGTTGACGTAGAACTCGCGGGTTACCGTATGCCCTCGCCATTCCAACAGCGAGGCAATGGCGTCGCCCAGCGCGGCGCCACGCCCGTGACCCACGTGCAGTGGGCCGGTCGGATTGGCCGACACGAACTCCACGTTCCACGACAAGGGCTTGTCCACCTTGCTCCGGCCGTACTGTGGCCCCCGCTCGATGATGGTGTGCAGGGCTTCGATCAGCTGCTCGTCCGCCAACCAAAAATTGATGAACCCAGGGCCGGCTATTTCGGTCTTGGCGACAAGCGACGTGGCGAGCTCGAGCCGGGAAACGATCTGCTCGGCCAGAGCCCGCGGATTGGACTTGAGTTGTTTGGCAAGCAACATCGCCAGGTTCGTCGCCAGATCCCCATGAGACGCCTCCCGGGGACGCTCCAGCACGAAGCTGACGTCCTCCGCACCGAGTTCCCGTGCCACCCGGGCCAACTCGGCGTGCAGGGCGTCACTCACTGGACGACGACGATGAAGACGAAGATGATGACGACGACGATGAGGAAGAGGAGGTCGAGGAACCCCCGCCGGTCTTGGAGCCGGAGTCCTTGCCCTTGCCCTTGCCCTTGCCCTCGCCCTTGCCTTTGTCCTTGGCCTTTGATCCGGGTTCAGAGACTTTCTCTGCCTTCCGGGGACCCTTGCCGTCCTTGCCGTAGTCGGTGATGTAGAAACCGCTCCCCTTGAAGACGAGACCGGCCCCCCCCGAGATCAACCTGGCCGCGGGAGCCCCGCATTCCGGGCACTCCTTGGACGGTTCGGCGCTGATTTTTTCGAGTTTCTCGAACGTGTGCCCAGCGGAGCACCGGTATTCGTAAGTCGGCATTCTGATCCCGTGGCTGGTCGATCCAAACGGCGCAAAATCTTAGTGGCACGCCCCCGCCGATTCAAGGAGGCGACGCAGGTGAATACCGCCCCACCCCACCGGAATAGGGCTAATTGGACCTGGCAGGCGCAGGTACAGCCGCCTGGAAGGCGATCTCTCCCACGCATGCCCGCGCGCCACGGCGCACTACTGACGATAGCACAGCCAGCAGAAGGATGCCGAGGGCGACCGTCTGGAGGAGAGACGCCCCCTCGGGGGTCATCTCCGCCACCGGCAGCCCGGACACCTGGGGGATGACCGCGTTGACGATCCAACCGAGCACCAGCGACAGGCCGATGATGGTCAGGCTGAACGTCACCGCTGTCCGCCGGCCGTGGAGTTGGGCCAGGACTCCGAACGTCGTGACGTTGGTAGCGGGCCCGGTAAGGAGAAACGCCAGGGCCGCGCCGGGCGACACGCCACCGGCCAATAGCACGGCCACCAGCGGGGTGGCTGCCGCGGCGCAGACGTAGATCGGCATCCCTATTATGGCGAAGACCACCACATCCAGGCCTCGCGGAATCGACCCGAGTAGCCCGGATTCGACCATCGGCGTGACCCCGGCGGCGATGATAAGCCCCAGGATTATCCAGGGAGCCGTATGGTCGACCACCTCGCCGAAGCCGATCCCGACGGCGCGACGAACGGTATCGAAAACACCCGCATCGGCGGCGTCCTGATCGGCTTCATGGTGTGGCAACGACCGGTTGGGGACTCCCGGGCTCAGCTTAGCGACCAGCCACCCCACGGTCAGGGCCACGATCACCGCGCCGAGCACCCGGACCACCGTCATGGTGCCACCGAGCAGGGGTATCGAGAGGAAAATGGCGTCGAGACCGAGTTCGGGCGTGGCCACGAGAAAGGCCATGGCAGCCGTCATGGGGGCTCCGCGCTTGATCAGGGTCCGGTAGAGGGGTACCACGCCGCAGGAACAGATCGGCAGGGGGAGCCCGACGGTCATCCCCCGGAGGGCCTGCATCCCAGCCGACCCCTTGCGCATCCACTCCACCGATGATCGCGGCAGCAGCACGCTCATGAACCCGGCCATCAAGTAGGCCAGCACCAGCGCCGGCGCGCTCTCGAGCGCCAGACCGAGGAACGCAAGTCCCATACGCGGCGGCACGCTACCAACCGTCGTTTCGGTAACCAACAGGAGAACGAGGAGCACCAACCCGGCCAGCGCCCCCACACCTTCCAGCCGGCGTTCGCGGGCCCCA
>JAZFYL010000139.1:0-2528 GCA_036443495.1 Gemmatimonadales bacterium
CAAGGCTCTCCACCTGCTCCTTGGTCTCGGGTCGGATGTCGTAGGCATGGACGACGGCGCCGAGCCGCTTGAAGGTGGCGATCGCTTGGAGCCCGGCTACTCCGACGCCGAGCACGAGGGCGCGCGCCGGTGGGATGGTTCCGGCGGCCGTGACCAGCATCGGGAGGAACTTGGGGGCGACGTGGGCGGCGAGCAGCACCGCGGCGTAGCCGGCGACGTTCTGCTGGGACGACAATGCATCCATCGACTGTGCCACGGTGATGCGGGGGATGGCCTCGACGGCGACTGCGGTCACGTTTTGCTTGGCGAGGGCATCCACCAGATCGGTGGCGACGAACGGATCGAGGAAGCCGCACAGCACCGATCCCGCATGGAGCAACGCGATCTCGTCATGGGTAGGGGGGCCGACGCGTAGCACCAGGTCGGCGTCGTGTGCAGTTGCCGAGTTCGGGACAATCGCGGCTCCCATGTCGATGAACGATTCGTCGGGGTAACCGGCGGCGACGCCTGCTCCGGTCTCCACGGCAACGTCCCACTCCCAGCCAACAAAGGCCTTGACCGAGGCAGGAACCGCTGCGATTCGATTCTCCCTGGCTGCATGCTCTTTGGGGATTCCGATTCGCATCGGCGGGGACGGTAACGGAATCGAGGCGCCGACGTGAAGTCAGCTTCCGAGGGCTTGCCCGAGGAAGCAGTTGGGAATCGTCGAGGGCTTGCCCGAGGAAGCAGTTGGGAATCGTCGAGGGCTTGCCCGAGGAAGTGGACATGCCCTGGAATGTGCCGATCGTCGGCGGTGCCGCGATCTCGCTACTCACCGCCTAGCTCTCCCCGGCTGCAATCGGCCGGCAAGCCGCGTTCGACATCCCGAGGTTCAAGCGGCAGCCATCGAATGGCCGGTCTCGAGCAGCGTCTTCAGGCCGGAGACGATGAAGGGGATCCCACTGGTGCATGTCAATCACCAGAACTGCAACCCAGGGTTCCCAGGTACATATATCGCCGTGTCTTGTTGCAGCGCATCCCTGACACATGTGGCGGGGTATGTCGCGGGGCATGCCTGACAGTGTTGGGGATATGCGGAGTGAGATTGCCATGAGTGTGCGTCGTGCCATTGCGGAGGCGGATGTGTCGACGTTGAATGTGGCTGCGTTTTGTCGTCTCCATCAGATCAGCCGTGACCGGTTCTATGTGATCCGGCGGCGTTATGAACAAGAGGGAGAAGCTGGCCTGGAGCCACGGTCCCGGGCGGCGTATCGGGTAGCGAACCGGACCCCAGACGACGTCGAGGACCTGATCGTCGAGTTACGCAAAGAGCTCACCGAGGCAGGCCTCGATGCGGGCGCCGCCACCATCGGGTGGCATCTTGAGCGGCGAGGAGTCGATGATCCCCCGTCGACAGCGACGATCTGGCGGATCTTGTCTCGTCGCGGATTGATCACCCCGGATCCGAAGAAGAGACCTAAACGAACCTGGCGTTCCTTCACCGCTGATTACGGCAACGAATGCTGGCAGATCGACACCACCCACTGGATCCTTGGCGATGACACCGAAGTAGCAGTCATCGACATTGTTGATGACTGCACCAGAGTCTGTATCGCCTCGGTAGCGATCGATCACACCCCCACCGGTGTCGACGCCTGGGAAGCCGTGGTGATTGGTGCCCAACAGTGGGGATTCCCCGCCGCGGTGCTGTCTGACAACGGCGCAGAGTTCACCGCCAAAGCGTTCTCCGACAACCTGGACGTCTTAGGGATCAGGATCGGGCACTCCCGGCCCTATCACCCCCAAACCTGCGGCAAAGTGGAACGGTTCCACCAAACCCTGAAACGGTTCCTCGCCGCCCAACCCGACCCCGCCACCATCGACGAGCTGCAACACCACATCGACCGGTTCTTGGTCATCTATAACCAACAACGGCCCCACCGCAGCCTCAACCGACGTATCCCAGCTGACGTGTTCACCGACACTCCCACCATCGGGCCCGCCACCACCCCAATCAGCCAACCAACCCGTATCCACCACAACACCGTCGACCGCAACGGAACCGTCGAGATCCCCGGCCCCTACGCCATCACCGTCGGCAACCGCTACGCCGGCGCTACTGCCACCACCATCCGAACCGGCAACCACACCCACGTGTTCATCAACCACCAACTCGTCCGCGAACTCGCCATCAACCCCAACCAGCGTCGCCAACCACTCCACAACCGCCCAGGAAAACCAACCACATGACCACCACCACCCGTACGGGATGCCCCGCGCTACCCGTACGGGATGCCCCGCGCCACTACACCGGCGTATATGGGGTTGTCAGCCCTGGGTTCGCGTATTCCGACGTACCCAGGGCGCGCCCACAGAGACCGGATCGCACCCGCATCGGGGAGCCGCTAGGACGTGTCGAACAAACCCCCAGCCACCATCTCGCTCGCCACCGACCACGGATCGACCTGGCGAGCCAGAACCCGGTCGAGGATCTCCGGTGCCAGAGCCCCGCTCGATGTCGCCGTCTGACGGAGGCTGGCTCTCAACGC
>JAZFYL010000140.1:0-2277 GCA_036443495.1 Gemmatimonadales bacterium
GTGCTCCACCGCCGAGACCACCACCGCCATGGACCCGTCCCGCTTCCTGGCCGCCAGCGCCGGTCCGATCACGGCCAGATTGTCGGCCTCGGTTCCGCCCGAGGTGAACACCACCTGGCCCGGCTCGGCCCCCAGCGCCTGGGCCACCTGCTGCCTGGCATGCTCGACTCCGGCCCGGGCCGCCCGCCCGAAGTGGTGCGCGCTCGAGGGGTTGCCGAACGTCTCGCTCCCCAGGTAGGGCAGCATGGCGTCCAGGACCTCCGGGCGAACCGGGGTAGTGGCGGCGTGGTCGAGGTAGACGGGCGACTGGGGCATAAGGGAGGAAAATAGTCGGAAAGTGCGTAGTGCGTAGTGCGTAGGTCTTCCGGTGGGAACATCGAGTGTTAGCACAGATCGGGGGATGAAGGGGAGGGCCTCCGCACTGCGCACTCCGCACTCCGCACTAAAATCACATACTCACCACGCCCATCGTCAGAACATCCTCGACCTGCACCGTTTCCGGAGTGTGAAACGGTTCTCCGTAGCGAGTGCGGATGAGCGACCCGTACTGGGCGTTCTGGGTCTCCACCCGGGCGTAGAGATCCTGTCCGGTGGGGAAGATCTCCCCGGCCGAGACGGCGTCATCGAACTGGCTCGCATAGCATTTGATCGCGGCCATCTTGCGCTCGAACTGTTCGCTGATGTCGACCACGAACGACGGCTTGACCGGGTCCTCACGGTAGGCCAGGGCGTACAGCACCTTGTCCGGCCGGTGGGGGGGAGCCTCGCCGTCAGCCGGATAGCGGGCCAGACCCGAGAGAAAACAGGCGTCTCGCCCCAGTTCCGCCGCGATCCGGTGATCCGGATGCCGCCCGACGGGGAAGGGCAGGATCACCACGCGCGGACGGAAGGCGCGGATATGGCCCACGAGAATCCGGCGGGTTTCTTCCGTATTGTGCAGATGGGCGTCCGGCAAGCCGGCGTTGACCCGCTGGGCGACCCCGAGGACCTCGGCTGCCCTGGCGGCCTCTTCAGCCCGGAGGTCGGCGCTCCCCCGGGTGCCGGTTTCCCCCGCGGTGAGGTCCAGAATGCCGGTGGCGTATCCTTGGTCCAGGGCTTTGAGCAAAGTCCCGGCGCAGGTCAGTTCGACGTCGTCCTGGTGGGCCGCGATGGCGAGGAGATCTACTGGCATGGCATCCTATTCTCAGTTTCTGTAAAGGGCGGTATGGCGGGAGGGCGGTACCGCCTTACCGCCTTACCGCCTGACCGCCCTTATTCATGCCTCAGGGCCTCGACCGGATCCAGCCGTGCCGCCCGGCCTGCCGGGTACATCCCGAAGACGAGACCGATGGCGATACTGACGAGCGTCGCCAGGAGAGCGCTGAAGACGGGAATCGGGGCGCTCAGGCCGAGCAACTCCTTGATGCCCCAACCCGCGAGCAACCCCAGGGCGATACCCAGGAGTCCGCCCATCAAGGTCAAAGTGGCCGACTCGACCAGGAATTGCCACATGATCTCGCGACGCCTGGCTCCCAACGCCTTCCGGAGGCCGATCTCGCGGGTGCGGCTGGTTACCGACACCATCATGATGGCCATGACCCCGATGCCGCCCACGAGCAGCGCGACGCCCGAGAGCGCCACCATGACCCCGAAGAAAGCGTTGGTCAGGGTGTCGATGACATCCAGGATCTGGTCCTGGGTGATGATGTCGAAGTTGTTCGCCTGGGCCGGCCGGAGCTTGCGGGCGCGGCGCAGTGCCACCGTGGCCAGGTCCTGGGCTCGGTCCACGCTCACTCGCGGGTGCCCCTTGGCGGCGATGAACAAGGCGTTGGTCTCGTCGTAACGGAAGTTCTGTTTGGCCACCCGGAACGGCACGATGGCGCCGGTGACCTGTCCCGGAGGCTCGAAGATGTTCTCCGGGCGTTTATAAATGCCGATCACCTTCAGCGCGGTACCGCCTACACGGATGATCTTGCCGAGCGGGTCGATCCGACCGAAGAGTCTGGCGGCCGTTTCCGTCTCGAGTATCACCACCGGAGCCCCGGTGAGTTCGGAGCGGGTAAAGAACCGGCCTCTCAGCAAGGTCCCACCGGCGATCTCCATGTAGTTGTCGTCCGCGGCCCAGACCGTCATCTGTTGGGTGCGTACGCCCTGGTATTCCAATTTTTCGAACACCTGGATCCAGATGGCGGCGTATTGGATCTCCGGAACCCGCTGTAGCGCCCGGGCGTCGTCTTCGTCGAGAACCGGCCGGATGCGGACCTCATAGGGGAGGTTGTTCGGGTCGATCGGAGTCTG
>JAZFYL010000141.1:0-2491 GCA_036443495.1 Gemmatimonadales bacterium
GTGCTTGGCTCGAAGATCAAAGTGCGGACGCTGGGCGGGAAGAAGGTGGTGCTTCGCATCCCGCCGGGCACCCAGCCGGGCCGCAAGTTCCGCATCAAGGGTCTGGGGTTGGAGAAGAACGGTCGCAAGGGCGACCAACTGGTGCAGGTGGACGTCAAGGTGCCGCAGAAGCTGTCGTCGGATGAAAAGGCAATGTTGGAGCAGTTCGCCGACAAGGCGGGGTTGAAGTACTAGGACGGGCGGTCGGGCGGTCAGTCGGTCTGGCGGTAAGAAACAATGGCTGTGAGCTGTGGGCTGTGAGCCGGCGCATTGAAAGCCCATTGCCCATTGCTCATAGCCCATAGCGGATGGCCACCGCACACCGCACACCGCACACCCTCCGCACACCGCACTCCCTACGCACTACGGACTACGCACTACACACTCTCAACCCGCTACTCCCTCTTCACCCTCACCTGCACATTGCCGTTCCCACCAACCACCAGCGTGAGGATCGTGCTAACGATCCCAATGATCAGCCCGCCCCAGAACGCCGGCCAGAACCCGTCGACGTAGAACCCCAGGTCGAACAATCCCGAGATCCACCCCGTGAGCCGGAGCATCAGGGCGTTGATCACCAGCGTAAACAAACCCAGGGTCAGCAGCACCAGGGGACATGTGAGCATGGTGAGCAGTGGCCGGACGAAGCTGTTCACCAGCCCCAGGGTCGCCGCCACCAACAGGAACCGCACCGGCCCTTGCTCGAAGTGAAGCCCCGACACCAGTTCCACGGCAGCGTAGATGGCCAGCGTGTTGACCAGCAGCCGGATCAACAGGCCGCGAGCCTGGTGCCGGGGGGGGGTCACGCGATCACCCCGCCGCCCAGCATCAGCGTGCCGTCGTCCCCGCCGTAGAGGACACCGGATTGCCCCGGCGAGATGGCCCGTGCCGGTTCGTGCAGGATCAGACAGATCGAATCGCCGGTACTGCCCGTCACGGTCGCCGGCACTGCCCGAGAGCGATAGCGGATCTGCACCTGACACTCATCATCGGGCTCTAGAGGCGACTGCAGCCAGTTGACTTCTTCCAGTGTGACGCGGGCACCGTCCAGGTCGTCCGAAGTGCCGATGATGACCTCGCGCGCTTCCGGGCGGATCTCCACCACGAACATCGGCTGGCGAAACCCACCCGGCAGTCCCTTGCGCTGCCCGATGGTGTAGCGGGCAAAGCCCTGGTGCTCGCCGATCACCTCGCCGTCAGTGGTCACCAGTTGGCCCGGGCTGAGCGCGGGCGCGTCGGCCGGGAGATGTTGTTGCAACACGCCGACGTAGTCGTCGTCCGGCACGAAACAGATCTCGACCGATTCCTTCTTGTCGGCTGTCACCAGCCCCAGCCGGCGGGCGTAGGCGCGGGTCTCTTCCTTGGTCATGTCGCCGACTGGCGTCAACATGCGGTCCACCACGGCCCGATCGATGCCCCACAGGAAATAGCTCTGATCCTTGTTGGGATCGCGGCCGCGACGCAGGCCTTCATCGGTACGACGCACGTAGTGCCCGGTAGCGAGATAGTCGCAGTCCAAGGCGTCCGCGTGGGCCAATAGGTCTCGGAACTTGGTGAACGAATTGCACCGTACGCAGGGGATCGGTGTCCGACCCTTACTGTACTCGGAGACGAAGTTCTCGATGACGTGATGGGCGAAGCGATCTTCGAAATTGAGTACGTAGTGCGGAATGCCGAGCATCGAGGCCACGTCACGGGCGTCGTTGATGGAATCCAGGGAACAACAGGGCCGGTCCGGAACGGTGTCCCCGTAACAGAACAGCTTCATGGTCGCAGCGACGACCTCGTAACCCTGCTCGACCAACCTGGCAGCCGCCACGGAACTGTCGACGCCGCCCGACATCGCCACCAACACCTTCTCAGCCACGTCCCAGGGCTCCCGCCAGCTTGCGCACTTTCTCCACGCACCCGGGGACCACCTCGGCCGCCCGCACGATGTCATCGCTCGACGACTCGTGGCCCAGGCTGAAGCGAATGGTGGTGACCGCCTGCTCCGCGGGGATACCCATGGCGGTGTGGACGTGGGACGGCTCCACGGACCCGGTGGTGCATGCGGATCCCGTGGACACGGCGATACCCGCCAAGTCGAGGTGCATGATCATCGCCTCGCTGTCGGTCCCCGGGATCATCACGTTGATGACGTGAGGCGCCACGGGCCCGCCGTCGCCCACCACGACGACGTCGGGAACGGCGCTCCGGAGGTGGCCCACCAGGGCGTCCCGCAGTATGGCGAGCCGGTCGGTCTCATTCGCTTGCTCCGCCGTGGCCAGCTCCGCCGCCTGGCCCAGACCGATGATCCCCGGCACGTTGTCCGTCCCCGGCCGAACCCCGGCCTGCTGGCTGCCGCCGTGGATGATCGGCTCGACCACGCCGGCATCACGCACCACCAGCGCCCCGACGCCCTTGGGGGCGCCGATCTTGTGCCCCGAAATCGTCAACAGGGAGCAGCCGG
>JAZFYL010000142.1:0-23827 GCA_036443495.1 Gemmatimonadales bacterium
GGCGCGAATTGACGGCACACGGACTGCTTTAGTACAGGGCAGCTAAACGATCGGCCCAGCGGCCGGCTTTCACATAAAAAGGAGAAATCAACATGTTCGTTATTCCTGCTGGAAGGAGAAGTCCCAGGCTCGAAGTCGCCGGTTTCAATCGGTTGAACCGGATGATGGGCGAAGCGTTTGGAAACCTGCCCGCCGTTTCGGGCAATGGTAGTCTTCTGCCGGCCACGGACATCGTCGAGGATGAGACCGCGCTGACTCTGACCCTGGAGCTGCCCGGTGTGCGGCTCGAGGACGTCAAGCTGTCGTTCGAGAATGACACGCTGGCCGTTGCGGCCACGAAGGAGCGTGCGACGGGCGATGAGACCGAGCAGCGAACCCGCTTCGAGCGGACCTTCGGCAAGTTCGAGCGTCGGTTCTCAGTGCCCAACACCATCGAGTCCGAGAAGATCGAGGCATCAATGAAGGATGGTGTGCTTACGGTGGTCCTGCCCAAGTCGGAGCGGTCTCGTAGCCGCCAGATCGAAGTGAAGGGGTAGGACGCAGGGAGTAGTGAGTAGGGCGGAGTGAGCAGAAGCGGTGGGTGAGCCGGACGGTCCGGCACCGCTCACCGTTTTCTGTTTTCCGACTTCTGTTTTCTGGCCTCTGGCTTCTGGTCTCTGTTTTCCGTTTTCCGTTTTCCGTTTTCCAAATATCAGACCAGCCCAGTCTCCAATGCCAGTTTCGTCAGCCCTGCCACATGGCGGATGTCGAGCTTCCGCATGAGGCTTTCACGGTGGGTCTCTACGGTGCGATGACTGATTTGGAGTTCGGCGGCGATTTCCCGATTCGTCTGTCCCCGCGCGATTCCCCGGAGGACCTCCCGCTCCCGGGACGTCAACTGGGCCAGGGCCTCCTGCCTGGGATCGACGTCGAGTTCTCCCTTGACCGCAGCGGTGAGCTTTGCGGCGATGGGTGGACTGTAAAAGGCTTCGCCAGCTTGGACGGACTTGATGGCGGTGCGAAGGTCATCGGCGGCGGTGTCTTTCAGCAGGTACCCGTGAGCGCCCGCGCGCACGGCCTCCAGTACGTACTCCTGATTGTCATACATACTGAGAATGAGCACTCGGCAATCGGGAAAACGTTTGCGAAGCATGCCGGTGATCTTGATGCCCGATTGCCCCGGCATACTGATGTCGAGCACCACAACGTCCGGGTGATGCTGTTCGACCAGCGCCTCGACTTCGTCACCATGTGCCGCTTCCGCCACGACGGTGAACTCGTCTCCACCTTCGAGCACGTGACGGATCCCCTGCCGCACTACGGAATGGTCATCGGCGACCATGATCCGGATCGGGGTACTCATGACCGACCTCCTTCTGGGCTCGACGGAACTGCCACCACGACGACGAACCCGCCTCCGGCAGGCGATTCGACGGCAACGGTGCCACCGAGTGCTGTAATCCGTTCCCGCATGCCGGCGATGCCCATGTGTTCCTGTCGATCTACGGGTGGCTCAGCCGGCATGCCGCGTCCATCGTCGCATATGCGGAGGGCCAGGGTGCCTTCCTCTTCAACCAGGGAAATATGCACCCGCGACGCTCCGGCGTGGCGCAGGACGTTCGATAGGGCCTCCTGCATCGCTCGGAACAAGGCCAATTCGGCGTCGTGCGAGAGTGGTGGGAGGGACGGCGGCAGCGACAGTTCTACCTTCGAGCCGGAACGCTCCCCGAATTCGGTCGTGAGGGACCGAAGAGCAGGCGCCAAACCCAGGTCGTCGAGTAGGCTCGGCCTGAGCCGGTGGGTCACGTTGCGGATACTCTGGATGCCGGTATCGGTGAGGTCCAGCACATGCTCCAACCGCTCGGCGACGTCCGGGGTGACACGTTTCCGCAAGACGCCGAGTTCCATGCGCACCGCCGAGAAGACCTGGGCCGTCTCGTCGTGCAGCTCCCGAGCAAGCCGGCGACGCTCTTCCTCATGCTGATCGACCATCCGGGCTGATAGCCGGGCCAATTCCTCATTCCTTTGCTGAAGGGAACGATAGAGGTTGGCGTTCTCCAAGGCCGCTCCGACTTGCTGGCCCAGGGCTGCCAGGAACCCTTCGTCGAGCACGGTGAAGGGATCGCGGGCACTGCTCACCAATACCAGCACCCCGATGACGTCTTCGCCCCTGAGAACGGGCAGCAGCGCGGTAAATTTGTGTCGCCCGCCCGATAACGGTTGGGCGGCGATGACTTGTGGGCGACCACTGGTGACGGCTGCGAGGATGGCTTCCGACATCGCCCCGGTGGGTGTGCGACCGGTCCATTCGGTACAGTCTCCCCGGCCGCCGACGAAGGAGCCCGCGCCGGCATCGCTCCCAGGCAGGAGATACATCGCGCTGCCTCGCACGGCCGGTAGGGTCAAGGGTCGCTCGAGGAGCCGGTCCAGGACGTCTTCCGCGTCACCCCCCGGCTGCAGGTCTCCGGACAACGTTGTCAGTGCCATTATGCCTCGCCGGAGATCGTCCTGCACGGCGACCAGGATGCCGGCTCCGATAGAGAGCTCGAAGATGATGTCGAGGTAATAGCTCCAGGGGTTGAGGATGCCCCGGGCCCTGAGGAACGGGTAGTTGAGGTGATTGAGTCCCCAAAGCATCAGGGCCCAGGCAAGTAGCGTAACCCCCGTCCCCCCGACGAGCCTCTGGTGCCGCCAGAAGACCCACCCTGTCCAGAACGTCGCGGCACTCAGAAATAACACCGCCGGTCCCGCAGCCAACAGAAAGTTGTCGAGTTGGTAGACGGCGATGTACGACCAGACGACCGGAAACGACGCGACGATGAAATAGCGCCACCGCCATGCCAGTTGACGCGAGAACACCAGGGCGGCCCACAGGAACGCCAGCGCCGTGAGGCCGGTGAGTACCTGGTGCCAGTAGAGCCACGTCGCCAGCCCGGTGCTGAGGAAAGTGATGATCGCACCGATCCGCAGGGCGAAGACCAGCCAGGCCACCGCCCACCAAGCCAGGTACGGTTTCCGGTAGCGGCGGTACAGATAGAGGCACAACGCCACCAAAAGGACAGTGATGACCACCTGGAGGATGGCCGGCGCCAGTTCGGTGACATCCTGCACCACGAAGTCGTCGAGCATGCCCCAAACAAACGTCGAACGTGAAAGCGGCGCAACGTGGTGTGGCTTCCGCCTTTTCAATCACCTCGTTTGGTGCGATGTTCCGGCCTGGTATGCCATGATCTGAGGTCCGCCCGTGCCCCATCAACCCTCATTTGAGCAAGCGTTCACCAGCCTGCTGGAGCATCTCAGGCAGCGGCCGGAGGATGACCGCCAGACACGGCGCCTCGTCGCCACGCTCGGCAAGACCGTGGCGGCCGAAGGTATGACCGTCGAGGCAGGTCTGGTACGGACCGACACCCTGCACGATCCCGGTATTCGAGGTCGCATGCTGGCTCGACGGGTGGAGACTCTGCGGGTGTCAGCTGGTGCTCCCGATGACGAACTCCTCGCTCTTGCCGAAGCGCTGGCGGTTTCCGACCTCACCATCCCTACGACCCGGCAGGTCGCAGTGGAGTTCGTCG
Organism: Gemmatimonadales bacterium; assembly: GCA_036443495.1. Classification (GTDB taxonomy): domain Bacteria; phylum Gemmatimonadota; class Gemmatimonadetes; order Gemmatimonadales; family GWC2-71-9; genus N074bin45. The sequence continues at coordinate 3,552 of JAZFYL010000142.1, forward strand.
TGGACGTCCAACCGGGGCAATTCGCCAACCAGCTTCCCTCGGCCCGGTCCGAGGCCGAGGCGATCGAGTTGGTCGATAACTACACCACGGCAGCCGACCGCGGTCCCCGGTTGAGAGGAGAGCCCGGCGAAGAACTGGAACGCATCCAGGCGGCCATTCGCACCGGCGCTGAGCGGGGGTCGTGGACCGATGCTCTGCACGCGGCGCAGGCACTGACCGTCCTGCCACAGCAGTTTCCCGAGTCTCGCCGCCGCCAACTGATCATCGCTGCCCGCCGTGTCCTGTCACGCAGCGTGCTGCGCGGGTTCATGGAACACGGCATGCGGGTTCCGGAAGAGCAGGCCCGCGTCGTCCAGGTGCTCGAGTGGGCGGGCCCCGATACAGCCGAGGTGATCCTCGACTACCTGACCGAGACACCCGGAGTCGGCCCCAAGATGTTCCTCTTCGAGGCAGTCAGCCGCATGCCCGATGTCTACCCAATGCTCGGTCCGCTGCTGCGGAGCCAGGAAGCATATAAATCGCGGCTTGGCGCCGATCTCCTGAGCCGCTCGGGCAATCCCAAGGCCATCATCGCGCTCACGGGCCAGTTGCAGAATCCGGACGAAAGGGTCAGGGTGTCGGTGATCCGGGCGCTGTCACACTTCGATCAGTCGCAACTGATCGAACCACTGCGCCAAGCCCTGTCCGATCCTGCAGTGTCCGTGCGCATCTCCGCGGCGGAGGCACTGGCCGGCCGTGGGGCAGCCGGCGTGGTGCCGGCTCTGGCCCAGGCCATCGAAGTGGAGCGCGATCCGAAGGTGGCCGCAGCCCTGCTGGACGCGATCGTTCAGGTCGATTCTGCCGAGGGGTCCATGGCGCTTGCCACGATCGCGCTGACGAAACGCACGCTGCTCCGGCGGAGGGGGTTTAGGCCGGAGCAGCGGCTGGCCGCCATTGCGGCCCTGGCCGGGTCACGCTCCCGGAGCGCAACCGCAGCCCTGGAACGCGTGGCCGAGGAAGCAGGTGGGGCCGTCGGCCAGGCCGCCCGGGACGCTTTGGGAAGCCTCGCGGGTTAGGCGGCGCTCACTCGAGGGCTACCCCCGGTCGAGAGCAAACTCCTCCACCACCAAATCGATGTTGTGGTTGGCCCGAAGACCAACGATACCATCGGTATCGAGATCGCTCGCCGGAGCCGAGAACACCTCAGCGCCGTTAACCAAGAAGCGAACCTCGTTCGTGCCCACCTCCACCACCAGCGTGTTGTTGGTGCGATCGCTGTCACCCAACGCGTTGATGGCGTCGTGGCCCGTCCAGCTGCCGCTGACCAGCGACGTAGTCGAACCGTGTCGTTTCTTGATGAGATACTGCCCGTTTCCGCGGATCAGGAAGTAGCTGTACGCCTGATTGTCATCTTGTAAGTCATTGCCACCAATGATGATACCAAACGCCTCGGCATGGCCCGAAGCGGACGCCTCGGCGAAGGTGGCCGTGACCGTGTACGTCCCGTCGACTGTGTCGGCCGAGCGATAGAAGATGGTTCTGGGGCCCAACACGATGTGCAGAGTGCTGCCGTCGGCCGTGAAGCCGACGTTGTTGAGGTCGGTGCCACGGTCGGTTCGGGCATCCCAGCCCTGGGGCAGAGTGCCGCCGTCAGCGACCGCGCGATCGGCATGATCCTGGGCGGCGACGCCAGGTACGGCCAGCATGGAGAGCAGGGCCAGGCACGTGAGAACACGCATGAGATCCTCCTGAGGAGTCTTTGTAGAGGTTGATCGGCTGCGAGGAGATCCGGCAATCCTCATTGCGATGGGCCTTCCAGATGAGTACTCTACGGCGGTCAGCACCTACAAGTTTTGCCTCGAGCGTACACTATGGACTTTGTCGTCATTTTGCTGGCTGGTTTCGGAGCCGGACTGCTGATCGCAGCGCTGGCGTTTGTCACGGCACTGATCGGAGTGTTGGTCAATGCCATGATTACCCTCTACGCCGGTCCGGTCATCGACGGCCTGGCGGCTCGCCGGTCCGCAGGGTAGGCTCTCGGATCATCCCCGGCACCGAATCACGTCTCCAGTAGCCATGGCCCCTCCCCGCGTGCCGCTCGCCGTCACGCAACCTCAGCAATACATTAGGGTTGCCCTGACTCCGGTTCACTCCGGACGGTTCAGCCAATTCGCTGGTCTTCATTCCTCTTCGCCCGCATGATTTTCCGGGCGTTCGATTTGGTGTTCCGACCAGCCACGGCGGACGACTATCCCGGACTGCACGACGCCGGCGCCGGTACCCGCAAAGATCACCTGTTCTGGCGATCATGGTATCTTCGGTATATGTTCGGGATTGGTACACGAAATGGTCGCAACCCGGGACCCGGGTATTCCGTAAGTCTACGGAGTCCTCCAAGTTCCGAGATGGCGCCGGTTGGTCGCCGGTCGTCGCAGTGACACAGGAAGTGAATCCATGATTCTGTCTGACACCTCCATCAGGCGGCCGGTCTTGGCCACTATGATGAGCGCCGCGCTGGTCCTGTTCGGCATCATCGGCTACACCCGCCTCACCGTCCGCGAGTTCCCTGACGTAGATCCCCCGATCGTCTCGGTATCGACCATTCTGCCGGGCGCGAATCCCCGCGTGGTCGAGTCAGCCGTTACGGACATCCTCGAAGAGGAACTGTCCACCCTCGAGGGATTGCGGACGATCACCAGCAGCAGCGGGGAGCAAAGCAGCAACATCACGCTCGAGTTCACCCTCGAGCGGGACATCGAGACGTCGGCGCAGGATGTCCGGGAGAAAGTGGCGCGGGTGAGAAACCGGCTGCCGCGTGAGGTCCTCGAACCCGTGGTTGCCAAACAGGACGCAGACGCGCAGCCGTTCTACTGGCTGGCCCTGTCCGGACAGAACTACACCCTCCTCCAGTTGTCTGATATCGGCGACCGGATCGTGAAGACCCGACTGCAGACCATCAGTGGGGTCGGTCGAGCGTTCATCGCCGGCGAGAGGCGCTACTCCATGCGCATCTGGCTCTCGCCGAGCGAACTGGCTGCGCGGGGCTTGACGGTGCAGGACGTCGAGGACGCCATCCGTTCGCGGAACGTCGAGATTCCCTCCGGCCGAATCGAGTCGACGCAGCGGGAGTTCACCGTTCGCTCCATGGGCCAACTGAAGACCCCGGCCGAATTCGGCAACATCACGGTCGCCAACCAGAACGGCGCCCTGGTGAAGGTGCGGGACCTGGCCCGCGTGGAACTGGGTCCCCGGAACGAGCGGAGCTATTTGCGCTTCAAGGGGAGCCCGGCGCTGGGCGTGGGCATCGTGCGGCAATCGAAGGCCAACATGGTGGCGGTGGCGGACGGGATTCGCGAGGCGCTGCCGGAGATCCAGGCGTTGTTGCCGCCGGGCGTGTCCATCAATACGGCGTTCGACCAGTCCGTGTTCGTGAAGCGGTCGATTCGTGAAACGCTGTACACTATTCTGCTGGCCGCGGCGCTCGTGGTGGTGATCATCTTCGTGTTCTTGCGAAACATGCGGGCCACGATCATCCCCGGCCTGGCCATCCCCGTTTCGATCATCTCCGGCTTCGGACTGATGTTCTTCCTCGGGTTCACCATCAACACCTTCACTTTGCTGGCCTTGATCCTCGCCATCGGGCTGGTGGTGGACGACGCCATCGTGGTGCTCGAAAACGCCTACCGGCACCAGGAAACTCTACATGACGACCCTGAAGTCGCGGCCATAACCGGCACCAGGGAGATCGCCTTTGCGGTCATCGCCACCACGGTTGCCCTGGTTGCGGTGTTCACCCCGCTCGCCTTCCTCCAGGGAACCACCGGACGGCTGTTCAACGAATTCGGCATCACCCTGGCGGGTGCGGTGATCATATCGAGCTTCGTCGCCCTGACATTGACGCCCATGCTGTGTGCCAAGATCCTGCGCGTCCCCACGAGCCACGGGCCCGTGTTCCGGTTCCTGGAGCGTGGGTTCACCTGGCTGTCGGACCACTATGCTACGGGTCTGGCCTGGGCGGTCAGGCACAAATGGATCGTCGTCGGGGGCGCGATGAGCGCCGTGATGGCCTCGTTTTGGTCCTTCAATTCACTCAAGCGGGAATTCGTGCCGGCGGAAGACCGCGGATGGTTCATAGCGTTTGGCCAGGCCCCGGAGGGTTCCACCCCCGACTACACCGACAAATACATCCGCCAGATCGAATCGATCATCGACCGGACCGACGGGGTCGACGTGTACTTCGCTATCACCGGCGGGTTCGTTCCGGTCAACCAGGGCCTCGTCTTTGTCAATCTGGTGGACTGGTCGGAGCGGGAACAGACGACCCAGGACATCGTCAATACCGTGCTGCCGCAGTTGTTTGGCGTGCCCGGCGTGTTCGCCTACGCCTTCACGCCCTCGCCCATCGGCGGCTTCGGGCAGCCGGTGCAGTATGTGATCAAGCACCCGAACTACGATTCGCTCACCGCAGCGAAAGACCGCTTCCTGATGCGGGCCAGGCAGATCCCGGGCTTGATCCGGCCGGACATCAGTCCCAAGGTGAACAAGCCCGAAATCACGATCGTGTACGATCGCGACCGCGCCGAGGACCTGGGAGTTTCGATACGCGAGGTGGGCTCCACCATGGAGACCATGCTCGGTGGGCGCCGCATCAACACATTCACCCGCGACAACAAACTCTACGATGTCGTGGTTCGCATGAGTCCCGAGGATCGCGCTACTCCGAGGGACATCAGAGGACTGTACGTGCGGGGCAGGGGCGGGGAACTGATCAACCTCGAACAGGTGGCCGAGATCCGAGAGGGAGTTGGACCGGCCTCACTAAACCATCACGACCGCGTGAGGTCCTACACGCTGTCGGCCAGCCTGGCCCCGGGGTTCGTGCTGGGCGAGGCAATCGACTCGCTTGATGTCGTCGCGGCGGAAGTCCTGCCGGCGGGAAGCTCGACCGCCCTGGCCGGTGAGTCGCGGGAATACCGCGACAGCGGTAACGCGCTCTTCTTCGCGTTCATGCTGGCTCTCATCGTCACCTACATGGTGCTCGCGGCCCAATTCGAGTCTTTGGTGCATCCGTTCACCGTGCTCATGGCGGTGCCGTTGGCCGTCACCGGCGCCCTCGTCACGCTCCAGATCGCGGGCTCCACGCTGAATGTGTACAGCCAGATCGGCATGATCCTGTTGATCGGGTTGTCATCCAAGAACTCGATTCTGCTGGTGGAATTTGCCAATCAACTGAAGGCCCGTGGCCTGAACGCTGTCGAAGCGATTCAGGAGGCCGGCCGTATCCGGTTGCGGCCGATTCTCATGACCGCGGTTTCCACTGTAGCCGGGGCCACCCCAATCGCGCTGGGTATCAGCGCCGGGTCCGAGAGCCGGATTCCCCTGGGTCTTGTCATCGTGGGTGGTATCATGCTTTCGACTGTGCTCACGCTGTTTCTGGTGCCGGTGGTTTACGTGCTGCTGGACGCTGTACACGCCAAGTTGTCTCGACCGGCCACTGCGGTCTTGGAACCCGTTACGGAGGCGCCATGATCCTTGCGCTCATCGCGGCCTTGCAGATCGCTGCGCCACAGTCGACACCACAGGCTACGTTGCAGGATTCCGTCCCACGCGTCAGCCTGGCGGATGCCATCCGGTTGGCCACCAACCTCGACCCCAACTACGTCTCGGCCCTGGGACAGATCAAGACCGCTGAGTGGGGACGGCGGGCGGCCATCTCGGCTTTCGTCCTTCCGGCGATCACCGTGCTGGGCGCTTACCAGAAATCGAACACGCCCTCGTTCAACGTGGGGACCGGGCAGTCGTCCCGCACCTTCGTGACCGCCAGCGCGATCGCGTCGTATGAGTTGTTCACCGGTTTTCGCCGCTTTGCCGATCTTTCCTTTTCCAACGCCAGTCTGGAGGGCGCCAGGGCCGGTGGGGCCGAGGCCCGGTTCGCTTCCGCGCTGGTGACCGAGGCGGCTTACTACGACGTACTCACGATCAGCGCCTTAGTGCAGGTGGCGGAGGATCGCCTGGCGCGGGCCGAGCAACAATTCGCCACCGCACGGGTGCGGGTGCTGGCCGGGGCGGTGGTGCAAAGCGACTCCCTCCAACTCTATACAGAACGCACGCGGGCGCAGGTCGGCCTGTTGATCGAACAGAGCCGGTTTCGTGTGGCCCGACTCAACCTGGGCAGCCTCATCGGTCTCACGGGGCCGGTGGATGCGGAGCCGTTGAACATCGATAGGGTGCCCGACCTGCCCATCACCCTGGACCAGGCCGTAACGGAAGCCCTCCAAACGGGGCCGCAGTGGCGCGTGGCGCGGGCCGACGAGGCAGCAGCCGGCGCCGCGTACAAAGCACAGTTGTCGAACTATCTCCCGCAGGTCGGACTGATCGCGACAACCTCGGCCTTCGACGAGAAGATCTTCCCGGATGCCCTGAGCCGCACGACCCTCACGATCGGTGTAACCCTGCCCATCTGGGACGGGGGGCGCCGGGAAATCGCCTTGACCCAATCGCGCGTCAATCGTGATGTGGCCAAGGCTGTGCGCGCCGATCTCGAACGGTCAGCCCGTCGTGACGTCACTCTTGCCTTCGAGGCGTATACCACATCGCGTGCAACCGAAGCGTTGGCGCGCGACGCCCTGGTGGCGGCGGAGGAGAACTACCGCGTGCAGACCGCCCGCTACCAGGGCGGCGCCACGGACATTCTGAATCTCATCGAAGCGCAGTTCACCCTGACGCAGGCACAGGCAGGGATCGTCCAGGCGCGGCAGATTACGTTGTTGGCACTGGCCGGACTCGAGGCGATTCTCGGTCGCCGGCTCTTTCCGGGGAAGGAATGATGGCGAGATCCACGTTGGCCCTGCTCTTGTGTGTGCTGGTTGCTGTCGGGTGCAGCAAAGCCGAATCCGAAGGCGAAGGTGAGGGCGGCGGCGCCGGGGGATTCGCCATGCCGGTCGAAGTCGCGACCGCCCAGATCGATACCGTGGTGGAGGCCATCGCGGCCAACGGCCAGATCGAAGCGGTGCAATCTATTCTGCTCCGGCCCGAGGTCGGTGGCCGTGTGGTAGAGATCCTGTTCCGGGACGGATCCAACGTGCAGGAGGGACAACCACTCTTCAAGGTGGACGACGCCGAACTGATCGCCCAGGTGGCCAGGGCCGAAGCCGACCGCGATTTGTCCAAGCAGGCCCTCGACCGAACGCGTAGCCTCGTCCAGCAAGACGCCAGCTCCCTATCGGACCTGGAGTTGGCGGAAGCCACCTACCGCAGCAACGCGGCCCAACTGCAACTGTTGCAGGTTCGGCTGGATCGGACCGTGGTGCGGGCGCCGTTCCGCGGCATAGTCGGATCACGCCTCGTCAGCCTGGGCGACTACCTCACCACCGCCACCGAGTTGGTGTCGCTGCAGACGGTCGACCCGCAGCGGGCGGTGTTCCGGGTTCCCGAGCGATTTGCCCAGCGGCTGGAGTCCGGCCAGGAGGTACTCTTTCGGGTGGCGGCGCTGCCCGGCCGTGAGTACCGCGGCGTAGTCGAATTCGTGGATCCGGTGGTCCAGCTGCCGGCTCGCGTCATCACCGTCAAAGCCCGGGTGTCCAACCGGGACCGGTCGTTGGCTGCGGGGATGTACATCGAGGTACGGCTTGCTACGGAACTGCGGCCCGCGGCGGTTATCGTCCGGGAGGAGGCCACCGTGCCGCTCGAAGGGGTGACTCTCGTCTGGGTGGTGAACGATGAAGGCACGGTGGAACGCCGCGAGGTAACCCTGGGAGTCCGCACGCCTGGATTCGTCGAAGTCCGTGACGGGGTGAGCGGCGGGGAGCAGGTGGTGGTCGGGGGCCACGCCATTCTGCAACCGGGGATGTCGGTCACGCCCATTCCGGTAGACCGCCCCAGGCCCACGACGGGCGGCGATATTCCCGCCGAAGGCCCTCCCCAGGATATGCCGGCGGGTGAAGCAGAGGACGACGGCGAGACCCCGGCCACCGAATCCTGACCCTCCGTCCCTGCCGACGACGACGATGCGCTCCAAGACTGCCCGCCTCATCATCGCGCTCCAGCTTTGCCTGATGGCGGGCGGCTCCGCGCTAGCGGCCCAGGTGCAGGGCCGGTGGCGTCTGGTGCTCTCGCCTGCCCTGGACATCCAGGTCCGCGGCGACCTGCGCCTCACCGAAGACAACGGCCGCCTTTCCGGCACCCTGCTGCTCGAGACCTCAGATTCCGCCCCGCTTCCCGTCACCGGCCAGGTCCTGCCGGACGGGCAGGTCGAGTTTGGCCGGACCGATCGGCTGGAGCATCGTTTCGAGGGACGGATCATCGGGGAACATATGTACGGCACGGCCTACCTGCGCCCGAGCGATCACGGCATCAGCTGGCTAGCCGATCGCATCGACGCGGATGCCGATTTCTTCGTGCCCCTGCCCCGGTTCACCCTGCGGCAGCTGGTGATCGGCCGGGATTCGACGTCCGTCACGTTGGATGGCCGCTGGTTCTCCGGCATGGCCTCACACGGTCTCGACCCTGACTTCGTGCTGCAATCGTATCGGGACGCGGCGCGTGCCGGGGGAGTCCCCGAGGCGAACGAACCGGAGCTGCGGACTCACGGCTATCTGCAATCGATGGGGCTGTGGCGGCGGGAGCAAACCCGCGCCGCCTCAGTTTCCGCGCTCCAACTGATCCGGGACCTCATTAGAGACGATACCACGCGGACACGATTCGACTTCTTGTTTCGCCCGGACGGTGTTTGGCTCAACGACATCCACGACGTAGCACTGCAAACGACCCGTCAGAAATTTCCCCACGTGACCTGGGCATCGGTCAGACCGGCCCTGCAGGTGCCCGGGGTGCAGGACAGGCCCATCCCGGCGCACGCGGCGATGGAGCCCTGGTTCACCTACCGCCTCTTCGTCATGTCGCGTACCGATTCGGTGCGGTTCAAGGCTCTGCTCCGGGACATCCGTGCCGTGGAGCAGGAAGCTGCGGGCTCGTTGGTACGATTGCTACGAGGCTATGAGGACGCAATCGAATGGTATCCTCGCGCGATGCGCTTCCTGCTGGAGGCGCCCTGGTTCGAAGGCCGGGCGCCGGCGGATCTGGTCCGCGACAAGTGGCCCATCGATGGGATGGCGGAGCAGGCACCGGCGATCGTGGTGCGGTTGTATGGTCACCCGGACGGTGCGCCCCGGATCGCCCCGACTGATTCCCTGACAGCTCTCCTTGTTGAAGGTCACAACTGGACGGCAGGACAGTGGCTTGCGCGCTATGGCTCGGCGCGATTACTGGAGACGCTCGACAGACTCCCAACCGAGATCGACCGAACAACCGTAGAGACCGGGGGTGAGACGTTTGAATTGACCAGCGTCCGGCAGCTGCGACAGCGGCCGTCGGGATTCCTCGATCCTGCCAGTGCGGTCGTGCTGGCGCCGAGCTATATGCCGGTGCTGGCGCTGGGAACCGTCGTGCATGAGTGGATCCACGTGCTGCATCAGCGGGCCCGGACCGTGTCCGACTATGCCCGGCGCGAGGGTGATGTGATCCGGTTGACGCCACCCGACCGCTTCGTCGCGGAGGGGCTGGCCGAGTGGTATGCTGAAGTACTGTTCCGGCCGGTGGTCGACCGCATCCCGCTGATGGGCGTGGGCGAGGCTGAAAAGCGTGCCTCCATGGCGGTCACCAATCCGGACGACCCCCACCTACTGGGCTACCTGATGTTTCGACTTATGAAGGAGCACGGCACCGATACTGATGCGCTCCTGTGGCAGGCCATCCGGCATGCGAATGATCCCAACGCTCTTCTGGATCTGGCGGAAGCTCCTGACGAAACGGTATCGGATTCCACCCCGGACCGGTCCTTTCCTGAGCCACAGGCACGCTACCTCATTCCCGAAGTGACGTTCGAGATCGATGGCATTGCCCCCCTGATTCGCGGCCGTCGCCTGATTCCGCCGCCGTTGTCGGCGCCTTAAACCTCTCTTCCGGCGAGAGCTATGTTGCCAGCGATGAGAACAGCCGCGCGAATGCGTCTAGTGTGCACCGCCTTTGGCGCGATAATGCTTCCGCTCGTTCAGGCGACTGCCCAGGACACAGTGGCGGAGCGTTCCGGCTATACCGAGACGTCTTCCTATGCGGACGTCATGGCGTTCCTCGATACACTCCAGCATCGGACCGGCGACATACGCGTGGGCACTTTGGCCGTGAGCACTGAGGGTCGCTCCATTCCCTGGGTGCTGGCCGCCCGTCCGATGGTCGACGGCCCAGTCGCCGCGCACCGGACCGGGAAGCCGGTCATCTATCTGCAGGGGAACATTCACGCCGGCGAGGTAGAAGGGAAAGAGGCGGCTCAGATGCTGCTTCGGGATTTGACCGTGGGACCGTTGGCGACCTTGCTCGACTCCGTGATTCTGTTGGTAGTTCCGATCTACAACGCCGATGGCAACGAGCGCTTCGGGCCCGGCGAAGAACATCGACCGGGACAGGACGGACCCGCGCGTGTGGGACTGCGTCCCAACGGTCAGGGATTGGATCTCAACCGCGATTACGTAAAGATGGAGGCACCGGAGACCCGGGGCGCGGTACGGCTGATCAATCACTGGGATCCCGATTTCTTCATCGACCTGCACACAACCAACGGGAGTTACCACGGATACTCCCTGACCTTTTCCCCCGGTCTCAATCCCAACGGGAGTGAGGCCAACGCCTACATCCGTGACAGCTTCCTGCCCACCGTGCGGGAGCGCGTCCGGCAACGTCACGGGTTGGAAATGTTCTGGTATGGCAACTTCCGGAACCAGAACTCAGACTCGCTCGATCAGGGTTGGTACACCTACGATCCTCGGCCGCGTTTCGGAACCAACTGGTTCGGGTTGCGCGGTCGCATGGCTATCCTGAGCGAGGGTTACAGCAACGCGCCGTTTCAGGACCGGGTCGACGCGACCTACGTGTTCGTGCGGGAGATCCTAGGTCTGGCCGCCGAAGAGCGGTCGGGAATCGCACAGATCAATCGCACCGCGGACGCCTGGCGCCCCGATTCGGTGTCGCTGCAGGCGCAGTTTGCCCCGCCAACCACCCAGGATGTCATCGCGGAAATCACCGAACCGGCGGACGACGGGTCGGGGCCCTTCGCGCGTCGCGTTCGCACCGGTACCTTTCGCACGGTGGCGATGCCGGTGTACGATCGCTTCAGTGCTACACACGTCGAGGCTGTTCCCGCGGGCTACCTGCTCCCACCCCGCTTGGTCGATGCCGTTGAGCTGCTCGTCAGCCAAGGGGTCCGGGTTGGCCGGCTGAACGAACCGTGGGCCGGTGCGGTCGAAGCCTTTCCGATCGACAGTGTGGTGGTTGCCTCCCGCGCGTTCCAGGGGCATCGGACGGTGCGCCTGTACGGTCGATGGCAGCCACGCAACCTCGAAGCTTACCAGGGATGGTACTACGTCTCATCGGACCAGCGCCTCGGTACGCTCGCCGCTTACCTGTTGGAACCTGCATCGGCCGACGGTTTGGCCAACTGGAACTTTTTCGACCGGGATCTGGCCCGCGGGCGGGACTACCCGGTGGTCCGTCTCACCGCAGCCCCCCTCGTGTCCTCGACGCTCGTCGTTCCACTTCTCGACTGACCCTCAACCTTTGGCGACCGATGCTACTACCAGGCGAAAAGGCCCCCGCATTCTCCTTGCCCAGCGATGATGGAAAAACCGTCAGCCTCGAGGATCTTCGAGGTCGGCCGGTGGTACTCTATTTCTATCCCAAAGACGACACGCCCGGCTGCACCACCGAGGCGTGTGACTTCCGCGATAACTGGCAGGCGGTGCAGGATGCCGGCGCCGTGGTCTTGGGTGTGTCGCCGGACGGCGTCGACTCCCACCGAGCCTTCAAGAAAAAGTTCGATTTGCCCTTTCCCTTGCTGGCCGACGAAGATCACGCTGTGGCAGAAGCCTACGGTGCCTGGGGCGAAAAGATGAACTACGGCCGGAAGTACGTGGGCCTCATCCGGTCGACATTCATCATCGACAAGGATGGCATGATCCGGCGGGCCTTCCCGAAGGTCAGGGCCAAGGGGCACGTCGCCAAGATACTCGAGGTTTTGGCGGTGACTCCGCAATAATACGGATCAGAATCCGTACTGAACCGCTTGTCCGGCCGTCTCAACCCGGGCTAGCCTTCCAGGCTTGCCAGGAATACCGGATTTCTGTCAGTTTCCATTGCTGGAGGTCACCATTCGATACCTATCTGCGGGCCTGATGCTTCTGGCGGCTTGCTCGCCGAGGGAGGCTCAGGAGGCGGTCCAGGCGGTGTTCATCGAGCCGGAGCCTAACGAGACCCATCTCGCTAGTATTCAACAGCTTACCTTCGGCGGAAACAACGCGGAAGCATATTTTTCGGCCTCCGGCGAGAAGTTGATCTTCCAACGCCAGGAAAAAGTGGGGGAAGGGTGCGATCAGCAATTCATCATGAACATCGACGGCACGGACATGCGCCGCGTGTCCAATGGCCTGGGTCGGACCACCTGCGGGTATTTCGTCCAGAATGACGAGCGGATCGTCTACAGCTCTACCTTCCAGCACGACCAGGCTTGCCCGGCCCGCCCGGATTTCTCCCGGGGGTATGTATGGCCCATCGGGCATTTCGAGATCTACAGCGCCAACCTCGACGGGTCTGACCTCGTGCAGTTGACCGACAACGGGTCTTACAACGCCGAGTCGACGCTGTCTCCCGATGGGAGCCGCCTGATCTTCACGAGCACCATGGACGGCGATCTCGAGCTGTACACCATGAATGTCGACGGGACCGACGTCCGCCGGATCACCCATCGTGTGGGGTATGACGGCGGCGCCTTCTTCTCTCCCGACGGTTCCACGATCGTGTGGCGGGCGATGTACCCGGAGACCGCCAAGGACACTGCCGACTATCAGAGCCTGCTGGCCGACCGCATGGTGCGTCCGTCGAATCTGGAGCTGTGGCTGGCCGACGCCGATGGGAGCAACCCTAAGCAAATCACGGACTTAGGGGAGGCCAACTTCGCGCCCTTCTTCCACCCGGACGGCCACCGCCTCATATTTGCCTCCAATCACGAGACCGGCGACCGAACCTTCAACCTGTACATCATCAATGTGGATGGGAGCGGCTTGGAGCAGGTCACCGACCGGGCGGATTTTGATGGGTTCCCGATGTTCAGCCCTGACGGCACGAAACTGGTATGGGCCTCGAACCGTAACGGGGCGTCAGAGGGCGATACCAACATCTTCATCGCCGACTGGGTGGACTAGCCGCCCGACAGGGGCGGGGGTGGATTCGAGAGGGTTATGAGCAAAGACGAAAAGAAAGCTGTTACGTCATCGCGGTCGTTTCTTGGTTGGGTCTGGGATTGGGCCAAGTCGATCGCGGTGGCGCTGGTAGTTTGGTTTGTTCTCCGCACATTCCTGGTCGAGGCGTTCCGCATTCCGTCGGGCAGCATGGAACAGACCCTGCTGATCGGTGATTTCCTGTTCGTGAACAAGGCGTTGTACGGGGCCGAGGTGCCGATCATCAAGAAACGCCTGCCCGCGTTTCGGGAGCCCGAGTGGGGCGAGATCGTCGTCTTTGACTCCGTCGAAGAGGACATCAAGGTCGTAAAGCGCCTCATAGGCATGCCAGGGGATACCCTGGCCATGGAGGGCGGCCAGTTGATTCGGAACGGCGTCCGCGTTCCGGAACCATATGCGATCCACGCCGACCCCATGCCATCCGCCGACCCCATCCAGCGCCAACGCATGCGTCAGTGGCAGTTACGCTACCTGGGCGACGTAGACCCCGATACGTACTACCCCGATCTGCAGGATTGGGGACCCATCGTGGTTCCAGCAGACTCGTTCTTCATGATGGGCGACAGCCGCGACAACTCGCACGACAGCCGTATGTGGGGGTTCTTGCCGAGAACCAACGTGCGTGGTACACCGATGGTCGTGTACTTCAGCTACGACCAGGAGAGCTGGCGTCCTCTGCCGTTCCTTACCGAAGTACGCTGGGGCCGGCTCTTCTCGAAGCCGCACTAACCTGCCAGGGACGCCAGGGCCATTGTGCTCTCGCTATGGTGTAGTCCGGTCCGGGGTTTCTGCACTTCACTATTCCTGGCATTCACGATTCGTGGCATTCACTATTCAATCCTCTCCCTAGCGTCCAAACGCTCGGCACGTAGTGCCGGGATCATCGCGATGAGCGCCAGCAGCGCGGCAATCATGAACGGTGCACGTACGCCACCCAGGTCGCTGATCACGCCGAAGGCCACCGGCCCGATAATTCTGGCCGTTGAGGCCGTGCTTTGCAGATACCCCAACGCCCTGCCCTGATCCTCGGCGCTGGAGACGCGAGATACCAGTCCGGCCGCGCTCGGGGTAACGAGACCGGTGCCGACCGCCACGAAGAGTAGACTCATCAGGAGGGCCGGCATGAGCCAGGCCGGCGATTCTCCAACCGTTAGCGGCAGCGAGCCCAAGCCGACCGCCAGCAGCAAACAGCCAATCACCATGAGCCGCACCTCGCCCAGTTGCCGGACCAGCCTGCCCACGAGCCCGCCCTGGACGATCGCGGTGATCACACCGATATACACGAAGAAGTAGGAAATTCGTTCGCGGCCGAATCCCAGCACGCGTTCGGCGAACAGCGTGAAGAACGCATACATGACCGTGAAGGCCAACGTCTCGAACAGAATGACACTGTAGGGAGTGATCAGGCGGCGCCACTTGATCTGCCGCTTCTCTTTGATGATTGGCCGGTCGTTCCGCGTTTCCGGGAACAACGCGAACGCAATGATGCCATTGAGACCGGTAAGTGCGGCGGCGAGATAGCCCGGCGCGGCGTCCCCGATGGTACTGGTGATGCCGGCGAGGGCGGGTCCCACGATGAACGCCAGGCCGAAAGTGGCCCCGATGAGACCCATCATGTGGGATCGCCGTTCCGGTGGCGTCCCGTCCGCCAACGATGCCTGGGCCACGCTGACCGTAGCCCCGGTAGCTCCGGCAACGATGCGGGACACCAGCAGCAGCGTGAAACTTCCGGCCCAGGCAAACAGCAGGTAGGAAAGACTGCTGCCGACCAACCCTACGAGCACCACCGGCCGTCGACCGATGCGGTCGCTCAGCCGTCCCCACCATGGCGCCAAGAGTAACTGTACGAGGGAATAGCTGGCGACCAGAATGCCGATGGCCAGATCGCTCCGGGTGTATCGGGCACCGTAGCTGGGCAATAACGGCAGGACGATCGCAAAACCGACCAAATCGACGAAGACCGTGCCGATGACCAGGACCATGACGGATCTCGAGGCACGGGTATGACTCGGTGGCATTGGGTCGGCTACCGTGATGGTTGCGTTAGGATTGTGGGTCGGTGGAAGAACGACGATTGGTTAGACGTCAGGGCGTAGCGGCTCCTCGCTAACTGGAAGGATGTACTTCGCGCTCCGATCGCACGTGGTGCAACGCAAAGTGATGCGGCCTCCACTGGAGCCCTTCGGTGTCCGCTTGGGGTTGCGATCGATCGTATCCGCGCCGCAGGAGGGACAAATCAACTCCGTGTGGTCTCGATCCGCGCTGATCAAGGCCAGGGCTTCCGGGGCGCGGTACTCCTTGATTCCCTTTCGTGCCACGTCGACCACATCCTTTGGCGGTAGGTGGACTTTCCGCCCGACTCCACCATCTTCCAATCTACCGGCCGCGCGCAGCCGGGTCTAGAGTCAGGATTTCGGCCTGCGCCGCTGGCCAACGAAGTTTCCAGGAGCCCTCCATGACAGTTGGCCGTCTCGGCCTTGCCGCTATCCTACTCCTTTCGCTCAACGTGGCGAAGATCACCGCCCAGACCGTTCACGAGATTGATATTGAGGGCGATCGCGACAACGACCGATACGGATTCGATCCGGCTCGTATCTCGGTCAAGCCCGGCGACGTGCTCCGCTTCCGGGTCGTGTCGGGCGCGCCTCACAGTATCGTGTTCGACAGCACCGGCATGAGCGCGCGGGACCGCTCCACCCTTGATGCGGCGATCCCCGACCGGATGAGCTTGCTTAGTGGCCCGCTCCTGACCAGTGAAGGGCAGATTTTCGAACTGCGGATCCCGCGGCTGTCACCGGGGGCTTATCGGTTCTACTGCCTCCCGCACCGGGCCTACCGGGCCGAAGGTGAGATTATCGTCGGAGACGACTAACGGCGCCGCGAAGGGGAGCCACATTACGGGAACGACGATGAAACGTCTGGCCCTTGTGTTCCTCGCCACCGCCTGCAGCCCGGCGGTTCCGGATGGCAAACCACTGACAACTTCGTCGGGCCTCTACCTAGCTCTCGCGTCCGAGGGCCTCCGCGACCGTTTCCTCCGCCCGGACGGTCTGCGAAATGAGGACCTGGCCGGAACTGAGCGCTACGAGATCGCGGACCGGCTGATGGTCTTGGGCTACTCGAGTTGCTGGCCATCGCCGGGGTGTCGCTTCCGGTGCGATGGTCCCGGGTACTGGCACTGGTGCCTGAGCGGGCCGACGTGGGATCGATCGAGCGGATCACGGTGAGTGATCCAGTGTAACAGGGTTCGGCTTTTCGTTGTATCTTCGGGGTTCCCTCTAGCTACTACTATCTCTGAACCACCATTTCCAGTCAGTATTGGGCTATAGCTTGACTGCGATAGGGGCAAGTTATTACGTTGCCGCCCTCATCGGCTCCGGGGGGAATCGTGGTATCCGAGCTTGGCGGTGCACAGATGTCAACTCTGCTGGAGAGTCTGCCAGGGATAGCCAACGTCCTGCGCAGTCCCGTGGCGGATGCTCTGGTCAGCCTGATCAGGGCCGCAGCTGGTATCGACGAGTTCAGCCTCGAGGACGCCGAAGAAATGGTTCGCTATGCGACCCGGCGGGGACTGCTCGATCCCGAAGAAGGGGAACGAGTGCTGGTGGACGTCCACGAAGCGGCAAAGAAGAAAAGCGGCCGTGATACCGCGAGCACCAGGGCCGCCAAGTCGACCAAGAAGACCGGTCCCTCACGGAAGAAGTAACCCCTCCCGCTACAGTCTGAATTGCCCGACCAGGTCGGTCAGGCGGCGTGCCCCCTGGAGTAGATCGCCGGCCGCCGCCGCCATCTCCTCAGTCGAGGCACTTTGTTCTTCCGCTGCGGCGGAGACCTCTTCACTGGCCGAAGCGTGTTCGCTCGCCGCTGCGGCGACCTCGCTCGTCCTCTTCCCCAGGTTGTCCACCACCGCGCGGTTTTCTTCGGCGGACATGGTAACGCGCTTGCTCGACTCGCGAATCTCTTGCACCGCTTGTACGATGCTGTCGAGCGCTCCGGCGGCCGCCTGCGCCACCGTCTCGACCCCGCGTACCTTCTCGGTCCCGACCTGCATCGTGTTGGAAACCTCCTGCACCTGGTTGCGGATCTGCTGGACAGTCTTGGTTACTTCCTCCGCCGCACGGGCGCTGGAGTCCGCAAGATTGCGGACTTCGTCCGCTACCACGGCGAATCCTCGCCCGTGCTCTCCGGCACGCGCGGCTTCGATCGCCGCGTTGAGTGCGAGGAGGTTGGTCTGAGAACCGATTTGCTTGATGAGATCGATGAACTCGGTGATGGATTCCGACAGTTGTGCCAGCTCCTTCACCTGGATCGCGGAACCCTGGACGAACTCCCGCACGTCCAACAACGCGTCCGTAGCTGCGGAAACATCGGTATGATGCCGCTGGGCGAGGGTTGAAACCTCATCACCGAGTTGGTCGAGGCGAGCCGCCTCGTCCACGTTCTGGTAGGTCGTCTGGCGGATGACAGCCAGCATTTCGTCCGCCAGCTCCATGCCCTTCACCTGCGAGTCGGCGCTGCTGGAGACTTTCACCATGGCGGTCGAAATCTCGCCGCTCGAAGCCGCCAACTGCTCGCTCATGGCGGAAAAGTCGCCGGCGCTGGTCGAGATCTTGCTCGATTCGGTCGTTACCGCCTCGACCAACTGGCGCAGTTTGCCCCTCATGGCGGTCATGGCCTCGGCCAGCGGTGCGACCTCCGCCGGCATGGCGCCCAGGTTCACCGGGCGAAGGTCGCCGGCCCCGAATCGTTGGGCGGCGGCGGACAGCCGCCCGAGATCCCGGGACACCGAACGGACCGTGATGATGCTGACCGCGATGCCGATGGCCGCGACCGCGAGGAATCCGCCAATCATGAAACGTTGCTTGGTCGTTGTGTCACGCCGGATGGCAGTGGATCGGCTGGAGGCCTCCATGTTCCGGGCGTTTGCCATGGTCTGCAATTCGGCCAGCAAGGTGTCGGTCGGTCCCCTGGCCTTGGCGGCCATGGCCAGGGCTTCGGCGGGCTGCCCGATATCAGCCAGGGCATGCGCCAGGGAATAGGCCACTTCGATCTGGGCCTGCTGGGCCGCGATCCGGTTGATGGACAACCGATCCGCGGTGGTGAGTCCCGCCAGGCTACGGAATTCGGATTGGTAGGCATAGGCCGAGTCGCCGCTGGACAGGAATTCCTCCCGGGCACGGCTGGTGGCGAGGATCAGGTACTGCTCCGCGGACCGGATCTCGTTCATGATGGAACGCACCAGGCCGCTGCCCGCCTCCTGCCCTTCTCGCAACCGAGTCAGTTCCTGGTCCATCGCGTCGCTGAGACGGATGTTCTCGCTCAACGTTTGGAAAGCGATCAGCCCGCCGAAGACGATCAGCAGCGCCATGCCGCCGCCGATCTTCACGCGGAGACTGTTGAAGAACTTCACTGGCCGCCTCCCGCGAGTTCCACCGCTCCATCGTGTACCACACCTATGAAGATGTTGGGGATGGTCACATCTCCATTGGCGTCGAACGCGATCGTTCCGATCACACCCTCGAACGCGGGCCGACTGCTGCCCGTTTCTGCGATCGCATCCCGGACCGCGGTCCGGTCGGTCCCGACCTCGGCCACGGCCTGAGTTATGAGATAGACGGCGTCATAGGAGCCTGCCGCCGAGAGATTGGGTGACGCTCTCTCGGGATAGGCCCGGGACCAGGCTTCCAGGAACTGGTTGTTTTTGGGGGTGTCGATGAGCGACAGGTAGGCTGCAGTCACGTACGTCCCTTCCGCCAGCGCGCCCTGCCGCTCGATTCGCTCGATGCCGTCGCCGCCCATGATGGGGATGGTGATGCCTCGACTGCGTGTCTCCGCCAGGATGTATTCGGCTTCATCGAGGTAACCGGCCAGGACGATGAACTGGGCCCGGCCGCTCCGCGCGATGCGGTCGAGATACGGCGCGACCTCGGGTGGACTCCCCAGGTACGGGTCCGCCGTGAGAACCTCGCCGCCGATGGCAGTGAACTCCTCTGTGAACGCCCGGCGTACCCCGCGGCCGTAGGCATCGTTTCCGTAAATGACGGTCCCGCGACTGAGCCCGAGCCCATCTCGGGCCCAACGGGCCAGCGCGCCTCCGTGGGCCAGGTCGCTGGGGCACATCCGGAAAGTGTACGGGCCGGCGCTACTGATGGCGGGTGCTGACGCGGTCGGGGAGATTTGTACCAGAGGATTCGAGCCGCTGTTGTACACGGGGGCTGCGGCCAGGGTCAGTCCGGAGAAGCCGTTTCCGATGACCGCCACGACGGCGGGGTCATCGTAGAGTTCGGTCGCGACGACCACGGCGGAATCGGGATTCTCCCAATCGTCACGTTCCACGATTTCGATGAGGCGGCCGTTGACCCCACCCCGGGCGTTGATTTCCTCTACGGCCAACCGCGCCCCGAATCGCATCGGGTCCATATTGACATCCTGGAAATTTGCAGAAATGCCGATCTTTATCGTCCCGGATTCGCTGGCACATCCCCCTAGCACTACAACGCTGGTGAACGCAGCCGACATGAGCGCAGCCCGTGTCCGAGCACCGCCAGATGATGCAGGTACCACTCTCAGTCTCCCCTCAAGTTTCCGCAGCCGTCCCCCTTCCCTGAGTCTCAGGTGCGAGAAAGCTCGGTAACCGACGTGACGTATGGATGAGCTTGGTTTATGTCTTGGGGTTCCACCTAGGTTAGTCGGCGGTCCAGCGGATGGCAATCCCGGTTCACTACTGTGACGACGAACCCCCGGTTACGTCTCGCCGACGCCTCCCCCAACCGTCCAACACGGGTCCGTCGATGAGAGAAACCGACGCACTCGTAGTGCCATCGATGTCGCGCCATGTCAGACGAAGCATCTGCCTGTGGCGAATCCACTGGAGCGTCCGTTGGCTGCCCTGGGTGGTAACCTGCGCGTCGCCATACGCGGAGATCAGGGACGACCGCCACCCATCCAGTTGCAACCCACTCACCTCTCCGGAAACCGTCAGCACACCCACCAGGCTGTCCATAGCCGACAGCC
>JAZFYL010000143.1:0-4102 GCA_036443495.1 Gemmatimonadales bacterium
CGCAGATCGGCGACGGCACGCGCACCACCGAATCGCGGCGCCGGCCAACCCGCGTGAAGACCAACGCACTTTTTGCCGGCATCGCCGTCGGTGGGCGCTTCGCCTGCGGTCTTACCGAAGAAGGCGATGCCATTTGTTGGGGCTACAATCGGGACGGACAGTTGGGTAACGGAACCACCGCGCGCGGCCTCGAGCCTAGTCTGACGCTGGGGCCGGAGCCGTTCCAGAGCTTGGCGATGGGACGCGAACATGCCTGCGCGTTGGGTGTCGAGGGGGCGGCGTACTGCTGGGGCAAGAACAACAACGGGCAGGTTGGGGATGGCGAGTCTCTTTCCCGCGGGTCGTTCCACACCAAGCCGGTGGCCGTAAGCGGCGGCCACCAGTACCAGCAACTGGTCGTGATGGGAGCCGACGCCACATGCGGCCTTACCAGATCGGGTCAGGCCTACTGCTGGGGTCTCGTCGATCTGCTGGACTGGAAAGCCAAGCCGACGACGACGCCGGTGCTGGTGTCGGGCGAGATGGTGTTCGAGGATCTGGCCGCTGGGGCGGAACATCTGTGTGGCCTGAACAATGGCCGGGCGTACTGTTTGGGGGAGAATCGGTCCGGCCAGTTGGGCGATAGCACCAACACGCGCCGTTCCACACCGACAGCGGTCGTGACCGATTCGTCCTTCGTGAGCCTCACCGCAGGATCCCAGTTCACCTGCGGTCTGACCGTGGCGGGTCAAGCTTGGTGCTGGGGAGCCAACAGGTCAGGCCAGTTGGGGTCCGGCGAAGGCTCCTACGGCAACGCGGGTTGGAACGTCCCCAAGCAGGTGTTCGGCGAGGTCGTCTTCCGGCAACTCGCTGCCGGCGACAGTCATACCTGTGGCCTGGCGACGTACGATGGAGTGTATTGCTGGGGGGAGAACAACATCGGCCAACTGGGCACGGGATCCCAGGGCTGGCGGAATATCCCGACCGTAGTCGTGGCGGGCCCCTAGGGTGTTGGGCCGGTGAGAAGCCACATCAGCACGCACCCCCCGGCGCACAAAGAGAAAGGGCGGGAGCCCTCGGCCCCCGCCCGACGTTCGATTCGTCGAGATGGAATTAGTTCAGGCGGAACATCCACCCGATCAGAGCGTAGATCGCCTGGTTCTTGACGTCATCGGGATCGGTTTCGGCGTCAAGCGTCGTGAGGCCGTAGTCGAGCGCGACTTGCGCCATGAAGCCGCCGACAGCAACCCCTGCACCAACGAGGATACCGAAGTCCGTGCTCTCAACTTCCGCCCCTCCGAGGAGGGGATCATCGCAGGCAACGGTCACCGTCGAACCACCGGTTGGCGTGGCTATGATGTCACACTTGGTTCGGAAGGCCACTTGTGGGCCGGCGAAGAACTCTATCTTGAGGCCGCCGGCGGGAATTCCGACCACGAGGAGAACCGGAATCTCGATGTAGTCCAGATTGAAGCCGACTTCGCCGCTCGAATCCGAGAACCGTACACCCTTCTGTACGTAGAAAACCTCGGGGCGGATGCTGACCATACCCAGAGGGATATCGACCATGCCTCCGACGAGGAAGCCGGTGCGCGAACCGCGGTCGAGCCCCAAAACGTCCTTGTCGGCTCCGTGGAAGTTGGCAGATGAGACTCCGCCGATGGGGCCGACGCCGATCTGAGCCGTGGCCGGAACAGCCCCAGCCAACAGTCCCGCGAACAGTCCACCCACTACAACCGTGTTGAAACGCATGGGCTTCTCCTTTCAATAGCGAGACCCGACTCCGGATGGCGCCCACCACGCCGCCCGAACTTCCACAAGCTCGGGCAACAAGGTCTTCCGGTCAAGCTCTGAATGGGTTCACGGGCAACAGTCTTTTCCCTTGGACTCCACATCCCGACGGACGTGGGAGAGTTTGCGAGGCATGACCTCATTCTCCGGCGGGCGGAGATCTCCGTGCATCGCTGGGGTCGGGGGCGCCCTTCTGCAACAGCGTCCCATCTGTGCAACATCAGTGTGCGCCTGCCGCTGTCGGCGCACGGGTCGCCGGAGCTCAGCCAGTCGGGCCAGAGCCGATGTTGTTCAGGTGAGGCCCCGTGGTTGTCGACTACCGAGGTCCAAGACTAAACGAGGTACGAGGCGAGCGGATCGTCACGGAGTCCTCGCGCCCAGACCTCTATTCGAGTTGGCTAGGCGCCTTCCGGCAGGGGCGTCAGGTCGAGGTGCACCACCAACGCCTCCAGCAGCAACTCCCGTGTCCTGACGGCGATGTCGTCGAGCGACGGGGTGCTGGCGAGCTTGTGCCGGGCATACTCGCGGATCTCTTCCAGGCTGGGGACTTGCGGCAACTCGAGATCCGCCAGGAACGCCTCGGCGTGGGCGCGCGCTTGTCGGGCTCGGGCTTTCAACTCTTCCATGGTCGGTGTGCGCGCCAGGGCCGCGTGGACTTCTTCGGAGATCCGCTCGAGCGGGAAGGATGCCGCAAGTTCGCGGGCCACCTTTTCCAGCGTGTTGCGACCGAGGCGTTGTTCGCCCTTCACCACGGCGGCCGGCGGACTGCGGAGGTCCCACACGACACCAATCCAGGAAAGGGCCGTGAGCGCGTAGAACGTGATGTCCACCTCGTACCAGCGAAACCCCTGGCGGGTGGAGGACTGATAGGCGTGGTGGTTGTTGTGCCACCCCTCGCCCAGGGTGATGATGGCCAACCACCAGTTGTTGCGGGAGTCATCGCCCGTGACGTAGCGCTGGGTGCCGATTTCGTGGGCCATGGAGTTGATGGCGAAGGTTCCGTGGTACAATACGATCGTGCTCCAGATGAACCCGACGACCAGCCCGGTCCATCCCATCACCAACCAGATCGCGGCCCCGAGGACCGCAGCAGGCAGGTAGGGGTGGCGATCGAGAAACACCAACTCAGGGTATTTCGCCAAGTCTGGGACCTGGCTGTAGTCGACTTTGCCGTGCCGCTTGGTGAAGATCCAGCCGACGTGCGAGTACCAGAAGCCGTGATGGCGGGGCGAGTGAACGTCCTCGATCGTGTCGGAGTACCGGTGGTGGTGGCGGTGCTTGGCGGCCCACCATAGGACGCCCCGCTGGGCGCTGGTTTGAGCCAGCCAGGCCAGCAGAAACTGGCCCACCCGGGAGGTTCGGAAGGTTCGGTGGGAGAAGTACCGGTGGTTCCCGGCCGTCACGCCGAACATGCGGATCACGTAGAGGGCGAAGGCAACGATCAACGCCTCGACCGTGACGCCCGTCCAGATGGCCGCGAAGGCCGCCAGATGGACCAACAGGAACGGGATGGTCGCGGGGTAGATGATGTCTTCCGGCGGCGTGGCCGTCGGACTAGGCTCGTTTGGCTTCGACACGGGTACTCCGGGGCCGCAAGGGCCGGTTGGCGCGTGATCCAGGCGAATCCGTAAGGTAGTCGAGTGGGCGGATGTCGGCGAGGCCATAGGTCACAGCGGGGGCGGCATAGGGCAGCGAGGGTGGTTGAAACGATAAACCGGGAAGAGCGTCGTGATCCATAACTCCTTCAGGGTACTTGTTTTAGGAGGTCTGGTCCTGTTCCCGGTGCGGACACCCGCGCAGACCGGGCCGGTGCCGATCCCGGTGGAATTGCGCTGGGGGTCGGGAGCTGGGGCGTTCGAGCTGACACCGCGCTCCTCGATTGTCCTGGATCTCGAGGATTCGGTGACGGCGTCTCGGTTTCGGAGACATTTCGAAACGATCCTGCTCGAGGATGCGGAATTGGAGGTGCCGATCCACACCGGGCCGGGACGCGAAGAGGCGACGATCGCCCTGGGTCTGGATCCGGACAGTGGTTCGCCGGAGTCCTACCGTCTCACGGTCGGGCCTGACACGGTTCGCCTCACCGCCCCCGACGAGGCCGGTCTGTTTCGAGGTCTTCAGACACTGCGCCAGCTCATCGAACAGGCCAACGGGCAGCGGGCGTTCATTCCCACGGTCACCATCGAAGACGAACCGCGCTTTACGTATCGCGGCATGCACCTCGACGTCGGTCGGCACTTCTTCCCTGTGTCGTTCGTCAAGCGCTATATCGATCTGCTGGCGCGCTACAAGTTCAACACCTTCCACTGGCACCTCACCGAGGACCAGGGGT
>JAZFYL010000144.1:0-2497 GCA_036443495.1 Gemmatimonadales bacterium
CTGTTGATCGATCTGCAGATCGCCCAGTCGCTGCCGCTGATCCAGTAACCCTGGAGTGCGGTGGCGGTCCGTCGTTTCCACGATCAGCCCCTGATTCGTGACTCGCTAGTCCCGCCCCATACGTCTGCGGAACACCACCGGTGTCGCAGACGTATGGGGCGGATAACCTGAATTTCATGCCGCTGCACGATTAGAAGGAGGATGTATGAAGCTGCCGTCCAGAGGATTCC
Source organism: Gemmatimonadales bacterium (assembly GCA_036443495.1). GTDB lineage: Bacteria > Gemmatimonadota > Gemmatimonadetes > Gemmatimonadales > GWC2-71-9 > N074bin45. The sequence goes on from JAZFYL010000144.1 coordinate 231, forward strand.
GACGGCTCGTGGGTCGAGGCGCCGCAGTGGGAGCCGCATCGGCCATCGCCATCATTGCCGCATGCTATCCCGGCGAAGTCACCGATATCGGCGAACTCGACATGGTCGCCACGATCTATGACGACACGTTCAATTTCCAGCAGAACGCGACCTACTTCCTGTTCGATTCCGTCTTCCACCTGAGGGACTCGACCAACCCCGGCGACACGGTGTCCATCTCGCGCCAGTTCGATCAGCAGATGCTCGCCCTGGTGCGCACCAACATGGCGAGGCTGGGGTACACCGTGCAGGATCCGACCACCGGCGGTGCTCAACCTGACGTCTATACCGCCATCTCCATCACGGCCAGCCGCAACTACCAGGCCTACACTTTTTATCCGTGGTGGGGCTATCCGGGCTACCCCGGGTGGCCCTGTTGCGTTGGCGGCCCCGGCTGGGGCTGGCCCACTACGGTCGTATCGAGCTACCGGGTCGGAACGATCTTCATCGACATCATCGATACCGAGCGGTCGATCGCCCGCGATACCATATCCGTCATCTGGGACGCGGCCATCAACGGCCCTTTCGAAGGGACCGTAGCGACGACAACCGAGCGGATCGACCGGCTCTTCAACCGTGCCTACGAGCAGTCGGCCTACCTCGACGTGAACTGACGACATGCGAACGATACTACGCGACAGGAATCGCCATATGAAACGACTTTCGCTGGCCCTCGCGGTCGTGCCGCTGCTGTTCGTCGCAGAAGCCGAGGCGCAGGGTGACTGGTGGTGGGGTGCGACATACAACGTGTCGGTCCCCTCCGGCAATACCAAGGACTTCGTCGACAACACCAGTTGGCGCGGCGCCACACTCGAGGGACGCAAGGCGCTCGGAGACAATGCCTCCTGGGGGCTGCTGTTCGGCTGGTACGTCTTCGATCAGATCCAGATCGACTCGGTATCGCGCCCGGGGATCGACATCACCGGCAAGCCGTTCAACTACGTCAACGCCTTCCCGGTCCAGCTCACCGGCCACTACTATCTGGGCAAGCGCCGCGGAACCAGATTCTTCCTCGGCGGCGGTGCCGGTCTCGTGTTCTACAAGGAGCGCATAGATGTGGGGTTGTTCCGCATCGAACAGGACAAGACGCTGTTCGGGGTTGCTCCGGAGATAGGGGTGGCCATACCGCTGAACTGGAGCCTGCGCGGCGTCCTCAACGTGCGATACAACTACACCACCAGTTCGGGGGACGTGCCCAGCCAATCGTGGTGGGGCTTCGGGGTGGGACTGGGCTGGAACTAGATGAATATCGAATATTGAATGCCAGGAATATCGAATAATGAAGTGAAGTGGGATTGCACTTCATTATTCGATATTCGCGGCGTTCATTATTCCTGGCATTCTCCTAACGACGCTCTCGAGACCGAGCCCCTCCAGAACCGGTCGCCACCCCTCCGCCGGCCCATGCCACGCCAACTCGTCCACCGTGGCGCTCACCGGCGCCTGACGGTCCAGAGTGGCCAGCCGGCGGAACAGCATCGCCTCATCCATGTGCTCCCGCAGCGTCGCCGCCAGCCGCGCCGCACCGCGCACGGCCACGTCCCACTGCTCGGCGTCCTTGGGAACCGCTTCGAGATAGCCGTAGCGGCCCAATACCTTGCCGGCCGACTTGGCGCCCCAGCCGGGTAGCCCGGGAAAGCCGTCGGCACTGTCGCCCACCAGGGCCAGGTAGTCGGGGATCGACTCGGGCTCCACCCCGAACTTGGCCACCACTCCATCGTGATCGATGATCAGTCGCTTGCGACGGTCGAACTGGACTACCCGGTCCGCCACCACGCACTGGGCCAGGTCCTTGTCAGGCGTGCAGATGAGCACCTGCTCGACCCGGGTATCGGCCAGGGCGATGGCTGCGCCCGAGGCCAGCCCATCGTCGGCCTCGTGTTCCACCATGGGCCAAACCACGATCCCGACGGCCCGCAAGGCGTCCTCCAATGGATGGAACTGGGCCAGCAGGTCCGGTTCGATCCCCGACCCATCCTTGTAGCCGGGCCACATTTCGTTGCGGAATGATTCGATGACGTGATCGGTAGCGACTGCAACGTGAGTGGCCCCGTCGGCTATCAGGCCCAGGAGGGAATGGACCACCCCTTTGAGGGCACCGATTTCCAGTCCCGCGGCGTTCTGTTCCTTGGGCAGAGCGTAATAGTGCCGGAAGAGTTCGTAGGTGCCGTCGACGAGGTGGATGTTCATTTTGGTTTGTGGCTAGTAGCTGGTGGCTAACGGCTGGA
>JAZFYL010000145.1:0-21918 GCA_036443495.1 Gemmatimonadales bacterium
AATCACCATGACCGTGGTAGCGCGTGGGCGGGGTGATCCGGCCCTGCTGGCTGCCCCGGCGCGCCAGGCGGTCAAGACCGTCGATCCGTCGCAGGCCGTGTTCGCCCTCCAGCCGATGACGGACTACGTTGCGCGCGCCACCGCACGTCAACGGTTCAACGCAGTTCTGTTGCTGGTGTTCGCCGGCGTCGCTCTGGTGTTGGCCGCTGTCGGTGTCTATGGCGTCATGAGCTACGCCATGTCGCGCCGCACCCAGGAAATCGGCATCCGCATGGCGCTCGGGGCGGAAGGCGGCACCGTGCTCCGGCAGCTCGTGGGTCGGGGCGTCGCTCCAGCGGTCGTCGGTATCGGGATCGGCTTGGCAGGGGCCGCACTCACGACCCGATTCATGGCCAGTCTCCTCTTCGGTGTCAGCCCGACCGACCCCCTGACCATGGCTTCTGTGGCCGGCGTTCTCCTCGCCGTCGGGGTGGCAGCCTGCTATCTTCCCGCCCGGCGGGCGACCCGGATCGACCCCATGGAGGCCTTGCGATACGAATAGGAAACTGCCTTCGGATCTCGCTCGTACGACCAAGCAGCAGCCACTCGTATGACCAGGAGATCCATCGATGTCATTTCAAGCTTTGCGGGTCTTGGCCCTGTTGTCCGTCGTTGCGGCCAGCCCGCTCGTGGCGCAGGACGGCTACCCTGCTACCACAGGCCGGCTTCAGCCCTACCCGATCATTGAATCGCCTCAATTCCTGGCCGCCATCGAAGCGGGTACCAGGACCCGCACGGGGGAGCCCGGACCAAACTATTGGACGAACTGGGCCGAGTACGATATCGAAGCCGAGATCGACCCGGCCAACGCGACCCTGACCGGTCGGAGCACGATCCGCTACTTCAACAGGTCGCCCGGCCCGCTGCGCCAATTAGCGGTTCACCTGCGGCACAATATCTTTCGCGAAGACGCGATCAGGAACACGCCCGTCCCCATCACCGGGGGCGTGACGCTGTCGCGTGTTGCCGCGAACGGTGAGGACCTTGCCGTCAAACAGGACAACTCACCGACACTCGGCTACGCGGTCAACGGGACGGTGCTGCAGATGGTGCTGCCGTCGGCGCTCGGTCCAGGCGACTCGGTTGACCTGGCCTTCGAGTGGTCCATGACTCTCCCGCCCGATGGGGCACCGCGCCAGGGAATCAACGAGTCGGTCATCTACGTGGCCTACTGGTATCCCCAGATGGCGGTCTACAATGATCTCGAACAGAGCTTCGGCTCCCCGCCGGGCGGTGGATGGGTGGCCGATCCCTACCGTGGGAACGCCGAGTTCTATATGGGGTATGGCGACTACAACGTCGCCCTGACGGTTCCGGCCGGATGGTTGGTCGGGGCGACCGGGCAACTCCAGAACGGCTCCGAAGTCCTGTCGGCCACGACGCAAGAACGGTTGGCGGAGGCGCGGCGTTCGGGAGAAGTGGTCAGTGTCGTGACCGCCGAAGACCTGGCCGCCGGAGGTGGCACCGCCGCCGGTGGTGATGACGGCAAACTGACGTGGCGCTTCCGGGCCGAGGGCGTTCGCGACTTCGCGTTCGGACTCTCCAAAGAGTATCAGTGGGACGCCACCATCGCCGTCGTCGGCGATGTCTCGGGCAACGGCCAATCGGACACCACCAACATCTTCGCCTTCTACCGGACCGCTTCCACCAGCTGGGAACGGTCCGCGGAGTACGGCCGCCACTCGATCGAATTTCTGTCGCAGTTTCTGTGGCCGTATCCCTACCCACACATGACCGCCATCGACGGGCCCAACTCATGTGGCGGGATGGAATACCCCATGATGACCTGCATCGGCGGGAACCGGAATCCGGCCAGCCTGTACAGCGTCACGGTGCACGAATTCGCTCACATGTGGTTCCCCATGATGGTAGGCTCCAACGAGAAGCGCCACTCATGGATGGATGAGGGCCTGACCCAGTTCAACGAATTCCAGGGTGAGATCGATTTCCTGGGGCAGTCCACCGAGGGGCAATTGCTAGGGTTCGTGACCCAGTTCTTCACGACGGGGGGCGAAGTCGAGCTGATGCGGGGTGGGGATTTCTATCCCACCGGTATCAGCTACGGCGTGGCGAGCTACTTCAAGATGGCGCGCAATCTGACGGCGCTCCGGGAGATTCTCGGCGAGCAGACCTTCATGCTGGCGTATCGCGAGTACGGCCGCCGATGGCTGCAAAAGCATCCTACCCCGCTCGACATGTGGAACACCTTCGAGGACGTCAGCGGACGGGACCTCGACTGGTTCTGGCGCACCTGGTTCTACGAAACCTGGACGGTGGATCTGGCGGTGGGAGACGTCGTCACCGAAGGCGATTCCACGACCATCACCATCGTGGACCTCGGTCTCGCACCGATGCCGGTTCCCCTACAGGTGACCCGAGCCGACGGGTCGGAAGAAATGCTGACCTTGCCGGTTGAGCCATGGCTGGAAGGGGCTCGCGAACAGTCCGTCACAGTTGCCGGTGAGGTCATCAAGGTGGTGATCGACCCGAACGGGTCGTATACCGATGTGGCGTTGAGTAACAATACTTGGAAGAAGGCGGGGAGCTAGGAGAATGCCAGGAATAAATGAATGTCACTAGAATAATGAATATCGAAGTTCGGCAACTTCACTTCACTATTCGTTATTCTTTGGCAATCACCATTCCTGGCATTCTCATATGGCCATGACCTGCTGGACCAACTCCTCGTTGGACTTGGTGCGCTTCATGTAGGTCAGGATTTGTTGCATGGAATCGGTCGTGGGCAGGTCCGCCAGGCGATGGCGGATCTCTTGCGAGGCCTCGAGCATTTCGGGCGACAGCAGACGCTCCTCTTTCCGTGTGCCGCTGGCGTTGAGATCGAAGGCCGGGTAGATGCGCCGGTCGGCCATGTCCCGGTTCAGCACCAGTTCGCTGTTGCCCGTCCCTTTGAACTCCTCGAAGATGACCTGGTCCATCCGGGAGTCGGTGTCGATGAGTGCGGTGCCGATGATCGTCAGCGAGCCGCCTCCCTGACTGGGGTCCACCTTGCGGGCACTGCCCAGGAATTTTTTGGGCTTTTCGAGTGACGAGGCGTCCAGTCCTCCCGACAGCGTCCGGCCCGTCCCCTTCTCCACGGTGTTGTAGGCCCGGGCCAGACGCGTGATCGAATCGAGAATGATCACGACGTCTTCGCCCAGCTCCACCCGGCGGCGGGCCCGCTGCAGCACCAGTTCCGCAATGGCGATATGCCGCTGTGGTGGGAAGTCGAAGCTCGACGCGACCACCTCGCCGAAGCCGATCATCTCCATTTCCGTGACTTCCTCCGGCCGTTCGTCGACCAGCAGGATGATCAGCATGGCCTCGGGGTTGTTACGCACTATCCCCTCGGCGATCGCCTGCAGGACCATCGTCTTGCCGGCCTTGGCCGGCGCCACGATCAAGGCCCTCTGGCCCTTCCCCAACGGGCACATCAGATCGATGATCCGGTTGGTATAGTCGGCGTGCCCCATCCGTTTCAGGTCGCAGTCCAACATCAACTGCTCGGTCGGATGTATCGCCGACAACCGATTGAAGTCGGGTCGACGTTTCATTTCCTGGGGCGGCCGGTCGTTGACCTTGTCCACCCGGGTCAACGGGGGGCTCTTGCCCCGGCCCGGAGCCTTGCCGACCGTGCCCTCGACCTCGTCGCCCGACCGCAGGCCGAATTCACGGATCAGTCGCTGGCGGACGTAAACATCTCCGCTCGAAGGGAGATAGTTGGCCTCACGGCGGCGGAGGAAGCCCGCCCCGTTGTCGGTCAACTCAAGGATTCCCGAAATGATTTCGTTAGTCACTCTTTGACGACGTCTTCAATGGTGTCCTGGAGAAAGCGGGTTAGCACCCGCTGGAGAATACCTGCCGTGAAGGCGGCGCCCTGCCGCCTGACGAAGGGTCTAAGAATGATAAGGTAATCTGCCGATCACGGCTAGGGGACCACCCGCTCGACCCTCGCTCCCCACCCGACTATACTTGTGGGCCGGCCATTCCGGCACCCTGAAGACCCCATGATCCAACTGCTCCGCAACCTCACGGTTTTCGCGCCTGAACCCTTGGGCGTCAACCACCTCCTGGTGGCCGGTGGACGTGTAGTGTGGCTCGGTCCGGACCTGACGGACCTGCCCGCCGCCCTCGGGGCCCACGTCGTGGATTTCGAGGGCCGCCGGGCTATTCCAGGATTGATCGACTGCCACGTGCACGTCACCGGTGGGGGCGGGGAATCCGGCCCCCAAAGCCGGTTGGCCCCCCTGGACCGGGACGAAATCGCCGAGGCGGGAATCACTACGGTGGTGGGCCTGCTGGGCACCGACGACACCACCCGGGGCACCGCATCCCTCGTGGCCGCCACCCGCGGATTGGGGGCGCAGGGGCTCACCGCCTATTGCCTGACAGGCGGTTACCACCTGCCCCCCGTCACCCTGACGGGCGATGTGCGCGGAGACATCGTCCACATCGATCGGATCATCGGCGTCGGGGAAGTCGCGATCAGCGATCACCGATCCAGTCAGCCGACCCTGCGAGAGTTGCTCCGGCTGGCGGCCGATGCGCATGTGGCCGGCATGATGGCCGGTAAGGCGGGCATCCTCCACTTGCACCTGGGGGACGGGTCCCAGGGGCTGGACATGGTCCGGGAGGCGTTGGCCAAGAGTGAACTCCCCCCGCGGGTCTTCAATCCGACCCATATCAATAGAAAGCGGGCGCTGTTCGAAGAAGCCATCGCCCTTGCCCGGGAAGGATGTACGGTGGACCTGACGGCTTTTCCCGTGGCCGATGGGGATGACGCGTGGTCGGCGGCGGATGGCCTGGTTCGCTTTCTCGACAGCGACGCCCCGGCCGATGGGATCACCGTCAGCTCCGACGCCGGTGGCTGTTTGCCGGAGTTCGACGCCCACGGCCGCATCATCCGCATGGATGTGGGTCGGCCCCACGCGCTCCATGCCACGCTACGGGAGCTATTGGTCGCCGGAGAACCGCTCGAGCGGGTCCTTCCGGCGTTCACCTCGAACGTGGCCCGCATCCTTCGGTTGGACCGGAAAGGTACCATTCGAGTCGGTGCCGATGCCGACCTGACCATACTCACTGATCAGGGAGACATCAGCGACGTGATGGCACTGGGACATTGGCACATGCGTACTGGGTCGATGACGGCCCCTCAGTCTGCGACGATGTTGCATGACGCGTGATACACCGAACTCCAATCCGAACCGGGGGTTCATCATCCCCATCGGCGGTGCCGAAGAGAAGATGGGCGACCCCAATATCCTGGGCCGCTTCGTCGACCTTTCGGGGGGGAGGCATGCCCGCATAGCGGTGATACCCACCGCGTCCCAGATGGATGATACGGGTGAGCGGTACGAAGCGACCTTCAAGGAGTTGGGCGCCGGCCGGGTACGCACCCTCCGGTTCGATACCCGAGAAGATTGCGAGGACCCGCGACTGCTCAAGAAACTCGGCCAGGCCGACGGCATCTTCATGACGGGAGGTAATCAGCTCCGGTTGAGCACCACCCTCGGCGGCACCTCGGTCGCCAAGCTGATCCGGATGCGCAACCAGGAAGGGGTCCATGTAGCAGGTACCTCCGCCGGCGCCGCGTTCATGCCGGAACACATGATCGCCTTCGGGGCCGAAGGGCCCACCCCCCGGGCTGATAAGGTGACCTTGGCGCCGGGCCTGGGCTTGGTGAATCGGGTCATCGTCGACCAGCACTTCCGCCAGCGGGGCCGCATCGGGCGATTGCTGGCCGCGCTGGCCTACAATCCGTTTGCCGTGGGCCTGGGGCTCGACGAGGATACGGCGGCCTTCATCGGACCTGACGAGACCCTGGAGGTCTACGGCAGCGATGCCATCACCGTGGTCGATACGTCCGAGGTGGAGTACACCTCGATGGACTCGGCCCACGAGGACGACGCCGTTTGCATTCTCGGGATCAAACTGCACATTCTCACCCGAGGGGCTTCTTTCAACCTCCACACCCGCGAGGCGTTTGCCCCCGCAGCAGTTACGTGATCGGCGGCCAATGTCAGAATCGAACATCCCGACCGCAGGTGCCCACCCGCGCTTTCGGCCGGCCTGAGGGGCTTCCATGATCATCCGTCAGCGCTCGGTCTACCAAGGGCCCAGTCTATACGCACACTTCCCGGTCATACGCCTGGTGCTCGACCTGGGGGCGCTCGAGGCATGGCCTACCGTCCGACTCGGCCCGGACTTCGTCGACCGCCTGGTAGAGCGGCTTCCGGGGTTGCGGGAGCACGGATGCTCCTACGGGGAACCGGGCGGGTTCTTGCGGCGGATGACCGAAGATGAGGGGACGTGGCTGGGACACGTACTCGAACATGTGGCGATCGAACTGCAGAACATGGCCGGGGAGCACGTGACCTTCGGCAAGACCCGGTCGACTGGTACGCCCGGCGAGTACGACGTCGTCTACGAATACGAACAGGAACAGGTCGGTCTCGAGGCGGGGCGCCTGGCGCGCGATCTCCTGTCCAGTCTGCTGCCGGCGGATCTCCGTCCGGCCGACACCCCGACGGATTTTGATTGGGACACCGAACACGACGAATTCATCCGGTTTGCCCAGCGCCGGCACTTGGGGCCGTCGACTGCTGCCCTGGTTCAGGCGGCCAAGGATAGGGACATCCCCTGGATCCGCCTCAACGAGTACAGCCTGGTCCAATTCGGCCACGGCCGCTACCAGGAACGCATTCAAGCCACGGTGACGAGTCGGACGCCGCATATCTCCGTGGAGATCGCTTCCGACAAAGAAGAAACCAACCGCATCCTCTCCGCGCTGGGCCTGCCCGTCCCGAAACAGCGCCTGCTATATCGGGAAGAGGATGCGGTCCGAGCAGCGGGACGCATCGGCTTCCCATTAGTCGTCAAACCGCTCAACGCCAACCATGGCCGCGGCGTGTCCCTGAACGTGAAGACAGGGGACGAAGTCAGGACGGCCTTCGGCCAGGCTCGGAAGCACAGCCGTGGCGTACTGCTGGAACAGTGGATCACCGGACTCGATCACCGCATGCTGGTGGTGGACGGCCAGTTGATTGCCGTGTCGAAACGGGTGCCCGGTCACGTGGTGGGTGACGGCGAGCACACCATCGAGGAGTTGGTCGATCGAGTCAACCAGGACCCACGCCGTGGCGTGGGGCACGAGAAAGTCCTCACCCGGTTGGAGTTCGACTATCAAGCCGAACGATTGATGGCGAACAAGGGCCTCACCAAGGAGTCGGTGCCTCCTGAAGGCGAGATCGTCTGGTTGCGCTCGACGGCGAATCTGTCGACCGGTGGCACCGCGGTGGACGTGACCGATTTGGTCCATCCCGATAACATCGAAATGGCGACGCGTGCGGTGCAAGCCATCGGTCTCGACGTGGGCGGCGTGGATTTCCTGACGGACGACATCTCCCGATCGTACAAGGAACACGGCGGGGCCATCTGCGAGGTCAACGCGGCTCCCGGGTTCCGGATGCATGTGGCCCCCAGCGAAGGCGAGCCACGCGACGCGGCGGGACCGGTGCTCGATATGTTGTTCCCTCCGGGCCACCCGTCCCGTATTCCCATCGCGGCTATTTCTGGAACCAACGGCAAGACCACCACGGCCAGGATGGTGGCGCACATCTACAAGCTTTCCGGTAAGGTCGTCGGACTGACCACCACCGACGCGGTGTACATCGACGGGCAACCGACGGTGAAGGGCGACATGACGGGGCCGACGGCCGCGCGGATGGTGCTGTCCGATCCCAGGGTCGAGGTCGCCGTGTTGGAGACCGCCCGCGGCGGCCTGTTGCGGGCCGGCATGGGCTACCGGTTCTGTGACGTAGCGGCGTGCCTCAACGTGCAGTCCGACCACCTGGGGCTGCGCGGCGTCGAGACTCTGGAGCAACTGGCCGAGGTCAAGCGGATTCCGATCGAAGTGGCGCGCAAAGCCGCGGTCTTGAACGCCGACGATGCCCTCTGCCTCAAGATGGCCGACTACTCCGAGGCCGAGCATCTGTGCTACGTGACGATGAATCCGGAACACCCCCTGGTGCGGGAACACATTCAATCCGGCGGGCGAGGCGTGGTTCTGGAACGTGGAATCAACGGGCACATGATCACCATCTACGACAAGGGGACGCACATTCCGTTGCTCTGGACGCACCTCATTCCAGCCACGCTGGAAGGCCGGGCGATGCACAACGTCCAGAACGCGATGTTCGCCGCCGCGATCGCCTACAGCATGGATGTGGGACTCGAAGACATCCGGCACGGGCTCCGAACTTTCGATACCACCTACTTCCAGGCGCCCGGCCGCATGAACGTGTACGACGAACACCCCTTCAAGGTCATTCTCGATTACGGGCACAACGCTTCCGCGATCGAGGCCATGGTACAGTTGACCGACCGGCTCGAGCCCGAGGGCCGGCGGATTGTCGTCCTCGCCGGCCCGGGCGACCGCCGCGACGAGGACCTCCGCAACATCGCGCAGGCGTGCGCCGGGCACTTCGACAGGTATGTCTGTCGCCGGGATGATGGACTGCGGGGCCGGGACGGTGATGAAGTCCCCCGTATTCTCCGCCAGGCCCTGCTCGACGCCGGAGTGCCCGACGAGCAGATCGAGTTGATCCCCGATGAGACGGCCGCCGTCGACGGGGCACTGCGTATGGCCCAGACCGGCGATCTCGTCCTGATCTTCGCGGACGCGATTACCCGCTCGTGGAAGCAGGTGATCGAATTCAAGCCCGAGGCTAAACCCGCCACAGTCAAGTCTGTAGACAGGCCCCAGCCTTCGGAGGGCCTACCCGTCACGCCCGACATCGGAGATTGGGACAGCCTGGTCCGGGACGAACGTGGGGTGCGCCTGGCCCGCGAAGTCGAAGACTGAGTCCCATGCCCATCGCGCTGCAGGATTCACGGCGGCTCACCGGACCCAACATCGCATGGCAGTATCCTGGAGCTGTCGTGGACGTCACGCTGGATGAGGATACCGCCGAACAGGCGACTCTGATCTGGGAGCGGACCGTGCGGCTGATGCTGGATGCCGTCGGCTGGTCCCGGGAAGCATCGTGCGTCCGCCGGGTCCCCGGGGGAGCAAGCCTGGTCATCAGCGCCCCCATCGACGCGCTGTATGCCGCTACCGAAATCAATGAATGGGCCTGGTCGGTGGTGGAAGCCGAATACGGTGGCGACCCACCGCCGGATCTGGACGAAGCCGCCGCGCGATTGCGAGCCGTCATCGCCGACGAACGCCGCCCGTCCACCATCGCACTCCGTGACGCCGCGATAGCCCATGGGGTCACCTTCTTGTCGGACGACGACGAAGTGTCCGTCGGGTTGGGGACCGGGTCGCGGACGTGGCCGGTGGCCGAGGTGCCGGCGCCAGATACCGTGGATTGGTCCGCGATCCACGATATCCCCGTGGTTCTGGTGACGGGCTGCAACGGCAAGACGACCTCTATCCGGCTCCTCTCGGCCATCGTGGCGGCGGCGAGGTACACGCCCGGACTCACGAGCACCGACGGGATTTGGGTCGGCAGCGAATTGGTGGAGCCGGGCGACTACTCCGGCCCGGGGGGCGCACGGACGGTGTTGCGCCGACCCGATGTCGATGTGGCTCTGCTGGAAACGGCTCGCGGCGGCATGCTACGTCGTGGCCTGACACTCACCCGAGCCGACGTGGCCCTCATTACCAATGTGGCCAACGACCACTTGGGGGAATTCGGGGTAAGCACGTTGGAGGGCCTGGCCCGAGTCAAGCTGCTGGTGACGAGTGTCATCGGCCCGACTGGGCGGGTGGTTCTGAATGCCGACGACGACTCGCTCGTGAACGGCAGCGGTGATGTCGACGCGCCCATCATCTGGTATTCCCTCACGCCCGACAATCCTGTCGTAATCCGCCATCGACGGGCTGGTGGAGAAGTCGTCGTCCTGGAGGATGGGGAGGTGGTTCGGTACGTGGGCAACACGCGCTCCAGTGTAATGGTCGTCGAGCGGATCCCCATCACGATTGGCGGGGCGGCACGTCACAACATTCACAATGTGCTCGGCGTGGTCGGGGTTAGCGGAGCGCTCGGCATTGCTGACCGGGACATCGCCATGGCGCTGGCCGGCTTCAAGGCCAGCCGCGAGGATAACCCCGGGAGACTCAACCTGTTCGATGTGGGTGGTATCCAGGTCATCGTCGACTTCGCGCACAATCCCCACGGCGTCGCCGCCTTGGGCGAGATGACCCAGGCCATGCCCGCGAAACGGCGCCTCTTCCTCATCGGCCAAGCCGGCGACCGGGACGATGAGTCGATAAAGGAGCTCGCCCGCGCTGCCTGGAGTACCGAGCCTGACTGCATCATCGTCAAGGAAATGCCCAAATACCTGCGGGGGCGGGAACCCGGTGTGATTCCGGCGATGATCGAGGGGGAACTGTTGGCGTCCGGCGCCCCGGCCGAGGCCATTGTCCATGCTGACTCAGAGTTGGTGGGGGTTCGCCGGGCAATCGCTTGGGGAGAAACCGGCGATCTTCTTCTCCTCACCGCCCACGAACATCGGGAGGAGATGCTCGAGTTCATGACCAGGCTGGAAGCGGGTCCCTGGAAGGCGGGAGATCCAGTCCCCCAGTTCCCTAGTTCCCTCAATTCCCCAGTTCCCTAGTTTCCCCGTTCCTGCAGCACGTCGCCCAGTTGGGTCAGCGCCACGACGACCAGGACCAACGCAATGCCGGGCACCACGGCAACCCACGGCGCGTTCACCAGCGTGTCCCGGCCCGAGGCGATCATGTTGCCCCACGATGGCGTCGGGGGCTGCACCCCGAGGCCCAGGAAGCTCAGCCCCGCCTCGAGCAGGATCGTGTTGCCCACACCCAGGGTGGCTGCGATGATAACGGGCGTGAGGGCGTTGGGGATCACATGGCGCCGCAGCAGCGTCCGGGGCTTGGCGCCCAGCGCCGTTGCCGCCTCGATGAAGGGGCGGGCCCGCAGCGAGCGGACCTGCGAGAAGACCAGCCGGGCAATCGACATCCAGCCGGTCAATCCCAGGACTAGGATGACCAGAACGGCACTCGGCTCCCACAGCGACGCCAGCAACAGCAAGAGTACGACTCGCGGCAAGGCCAAGGCGAAGTCGGTGGCCCCCAGCAGGAGGTCGCGCACCGGTTTCGTACCCATCCCGGCCACCGCCCCCACCACGGTGCCGATCAGCACCGACAGGGCCATCGCCAGCACCCCGACTCCCAACGACACCCGGGCACCGTAAAGCAGCCTGGCCCAGACATCCCTCCCAAAGCGATCCGTGCCGAGAAGGTGGAAGACGCCGTAGGGGTCGGTCGACCACGGTCGGAGAAACCGCGTGGCGACCACGTCTCCCTGGGCGGTCGGGTCGGACCCGGCGAACCACGGCGCGAAGACGGCCAGCACCAGCGCCAGTCCCACGATCACGATCCCGAAGAGGAGCCGGGCGTCCAGGCCTTCCACTCCGCCTCCCCCTCGTGGCCCCCCTCCCCTAGCCATCGCTCCGCCTCACCCGCGGGTCGGCCCAGGCGACCGCCACGTCCGCGGCCAGGTTGCCGATCACGACCAACGTGGCGCTCACGGCGGTCGCGGCCATGACCACCGGGAAATCCCTGGCCTGCACGGCTTCGACCAGCACGCGTCCCACGCCGGGCCAGGCGAATACCGCCTCGATGAACACCGCGCCCGAGAACAGCGCCGGGAGCGACAACCCCAGCAAGGTGATCAAGGGGATTGACGCGTTGCGCAGTCCGTGGCGCAGGATCACCCGGCGTTGCGGTAGTCCCCTGGCCCTCGCGGCGACCACGAATGGTTCGTCCAGTACCTCGACCATCGATCCGCGGACGAACCGGGCCACCCCGCCGATCCCGATCAGCACCAGGGTCGTGAGCGGCAGGGCAAGGTGGCGTATACGATCCACGAATTGGGGCCAGCCGGAAAGGAAGTCGGAGTCGAGTCCCGCCGCGCCGAAGGCCGGCAATACCTTGAGCCAGTAGGTGAACATCATGACCAGCATGAGGCCCAACCAGTAACCCGGGATGGCAAACAAGGTCACCGTCACGATCGTCAGGACACGATCGAGCCTGGTTCCCCGGCGGACGGCTTGGACCGTGCCGACGAGGACGCCGAGCAGGTAGCTCAACGTCAACGACAAGCCGACCAGCAGCGCGGTCGCGGGCCAGGCCTTCCAGATCATGGTGGTGACCTGGTGGCCCGTGGCGATGCTGATTCCCCAGTCACCCATCAGGAACCCGCTGACCCAGCGGACGTATTGCACCACGATCGACTGATCCAGCCCGAGGACCCTACGCTGTGCCTCGATTTGTTCCGGGGTGGCCGTCGGTCCCAGCAGGCGCAGGACCGGATCGCCCGGCGCGACGTGCAGCAGGACGAACGTCAGGGTCACCACACCGAGAACCACGGCGATGCCTACCACTAGCCGGCGGGTGAGAAAGCGGAGCATGCGGAGAATCTCGCGAGCCGTGGTGGACTTCGCCAGTGAGACCTTATCTTGAGGTCGTGATGTCACGAACCTGGACGATCGCCCTCGCGGGAATGGTCCTCGCATGTAACAGTACGCCGGACCGGGGCAAGACCGTCTTGTTTGCGTCGGGTGCGGATCTCCAGTCCATGAATCCGCTGATCACGGTGCACCCGCTCGCCAAACAGGTCCAGAAGTACGTGCTGCTCACCACGCTCGCCCGATACGACAGCACTCTGATCCCTCGTCCCTACCTGGCGACCGATTGGTCCTGGTCGAACGAACGAACCGTGCTGGCACTGAACCTTCATTCCGGCCTGCTGTGGGATGACGGTGCGCCCACCACGGCGCACGATGTGGCCTGGACCCTCGAGACCGCGCGACTGCCGGCAACCGGATACCCGCGGCTGGCCGATCTGGCCGATTTCGACCGCATCGAGGCCCTGGACGACAGCACCGTGGTGGTAACCTTCGGGCGGCCTCAGCAAGCGTTCCCTGACGTCCTGACCGATATCGCCATCCTGCCAGCCCGTCACTTTGCTGACGTGTCGCCCGAGAACATGCGCCGGGCGCCGTGGAACGAAGATCCGGTGGGCAACGGGCCCTTCCGCTTCGTATCCCACGAGCCCAACCGCCGTTGGGTCTTTCAGGCCAAGGCCGACTTCCCCGACGGGCTGGGCGGACCACCCGCCTTGAGCCGTTTCATCGTCGTGGTGGTCGACGAGCCGACCACCAAGCTTGCGGCGCTGACGGCGGAAGAACTGGACTTTGCCGGCATCTCCCCGGCCCACGCCGAGTTCGTTCGTCGGGATGACCGGCTGATGGTGGCCGACTACCCCTTGCTGTTTACCTACGGGATGGTGTTCAACACTCGGGTACCGCTGCTGAACGACCTGACCCTCCGGCAGGCGGTGTCGCTCGCTCTCGATCGGCAGGAGATCGTGGACGGCTATATCTTCGGCTTCGGCGCCGTTGCGACGGGCCCGGTGCCGCCAGGCGTTCCCGGCCGGTTGCCGCCGCCGCCAGCTATCCACGATCCCGATTCGGCCAGGGTGTTGCTGGCCGGTCGCGAGGTCCATCTCGAGTTGCTCACGGTGGGTAGCGGCGATGCACCGCTCGAACAAATGATCCAGGCGCAATTGACCGACGTCGGATTCGACGTGACGATTCGGCAGTTGGAGTTGTCCGCGTTTCTCGATCGCGTATATGGTCCGGTACGCGAGTTCGAGGTCGCCGTGATGGGCATTCCCGGTGATCTCGCCCTTGGCTATCTGGGGCCGCTCCTCGACCTGGCGGGTCAGGAGCCCATCGCGGACCCCCGGGAAGCCCAACGCCGGCTCCAGGATTCGCTGGCCGTGGTCTTCCTCTATCACGCCCGCGGCGTTCAAGGGCGAAACCGGCGCGTGCGGGAAGTGGTAATGGATCTGCGGGGCGAACTTCCCACCGTCGCCGACTGGGCGATCGTGGATTCCCTCCCGGCAGCGGAGACCCAGTGACCGACCTCGTTACCGTGCGCGCCCCGGTGCGTTTGGACTTCGCCGGCGGCTGGACCGACGTCCCGCCGTTCTCCGAACGGGAGGGTGGGGTCGTCGTCAGCGCCGCGATCAACCGATTCACCCGGGTCGAGGTTTACCGCCGCGCCATGGGGTTTCGTCTGATCGCGGAAGACATCGACCAGACCCTGGAGGTCGCGGATCGGGCGGCACTCGCGCCCACCGGGATGTTGGCTTTGCTGCAAGCGGCCGTCCTGCGCTTTCCCACGTTCGGTGGGCTCGAACTCCACACTCGCTCCGACACGCCGCTGGGGTCGGGCCTTGGAACTTCCGGATCCCTGGGGACTGCCCTGGTCGTCGCCCTCGCTCGTCTCGATGGGCGCCCGGTGACGCCTCTCGAGGCCGCCGATCTCGCCTGGCGACTGGAATCGATCGACTGCCGCCTGCCCGGCGGGCGCCAGGATCAGTACGCCGCCGCACTCGGCGGATTCCATCGGTTCGCGTTTCAGGATCCGACCATGACCGCCGAGCCCATTCCGGTGCCGTCAGACGTTCGCGCCGAGCTGGAGCGGCGCCTGGTGGTGTGTTATGTGGGACAGTCTCGCGTCTCAGGAGACATGATATCCCGGGTGATGGAGGCGTACGAGGGTGGGGAAGCTCGAGTTGTCGACGCCCTGCACGAGATGAAAACGGTGGCGGAGGAGATGACCGTGGCCTTGACCGGCGGTGATCTGACACGCATTGGCGCGTTGCTCTCCCGGAACTGGGCCTGCCAGCAAAGGCTCGATCCGACCATGCAGACCGAGCGCATGCAGCAGGTCGAGACCCAGGCCCTGCGAGCGGGGGCGTTGGGTGGCAAGGCCTCCGGAGCGGGAGCTGGAGGGTGCATGTTCTTTCTGGCAGGTGAGGATCCGGAAGCTGTGGCCCGGGCCGTGGCTGAGGCCGGAGCGACCGTGATGCCGGTCAGGTTCGAGCGTAATGGGGTTCGGGAATGTTGACGGGCCAGGAACTGCTGGCACGGCGCGGCCAGGTGGCAGAGTCCGTCGAGCTGCAAGCGGGTGTGACCGCGATGCAGGCTCGCTTGGACCGCTTGCTGCGAGAGCCGCCGACGATACCCATGGTCAAGGCCCTCCTGTCGGTTGACGGGGGCCTGTGCCCTGACGACGGCGCTCGCCTGGTGTTCGACCCCTGGAGTCCCACCGACCACCGCTGCCCCGCGTGCCAGTCCACCTGGACCGGGGAGCGGCACCACCGGGCGTGGGCCCGGTGGCAGCACTTGTGGCTTGCCGAAAGGGCGGCCGAATTGGCCGCCCTCGCGGCCCTGACCGAGAACGAAGCCGCCCGGCAACGCGCCGTGGACATCCTGTCCTGGTATGGAGAGCACTACACCGAATTTCCCAACCGCGACAACGTGCTGGGGCCGGCCCGCGTTTTCTTCTCGACCTACCTCGAATCCATCTGGATAGACAATCTCATCTCGGCCGCGGTGGTATTGGGGGATGCCGGTGGACTGGGAGAGCAGACCGCTACCCACGTCGCCCAGCTGGCCGATGAAGCCGCCGGCCTGATCGGAGAATTCGACGAGCAGCTTTCGAATCGGCAGACCTGGAACAACGCCGCCTTGTTGAGCATCGCGGTGTGGTTCGAAGACGAAGGGCTGGCGCACCGCTGCATCGAGGGAGCGACCGGACTCATCGCCCATCTGCTTCACGGTTTCGGATCGGATGGTCTGTGGTACGAGGGCGAGAACTACCACTTCTTCGCCCTCCAGGGGTTGCTGCACGGGGCCGGCTGGGCCCGGTTGGCGGGCGTCGATCTGTTCGCCGAGTCCGAGCTGGTCGAACCGCTCCAACGCGCCCTGTTGGTCGCCCGGGATACCGCCCTTCCCGACCTGACCTATCCGGCTCGCAAGGACTCCCGTTTCGGCGTCTCCCTGGCGCAGCCAATGTTCCTCGAGTCCTGGGAAATCGGTCTCGCCAGAGCAGCCGCCTCACCTTCAGGTGCACCGCCCGGACTCGCTCGGTGGTTACGGCGACTCTACGCCCAACCGGCTCCCGAGGCCCAGCTGTTCGACAGTTACCTGCACGAGATCGAACATCCGCCACCGTCGCGCTCGCGATCGGATCTCTCTTGGCGTGCCATCCTCGAAATGCTTCCCGATCTTCCAGGGGACGAAGGCGTGGAAGAGGAAAAAGGAGGGCGGGTCCTGGATTCACATGGGCTCGCCATCCTGCATTCCCCGTCGCGCTATGTGAGTCTGGAATGCGGTGCCTACGGGGGAGGACACGGGCATCCGGACCGGCTGCATCTGACACTCCACGCGTCGGGAGTGCCCTGGCTGCTGGATCCCGGAACCGGATCCTATGTTTCAGAGGATCTGATGTACTACCGGGCATCCGTGGGGCACAACGCCCCCTTCGTGGATGGTGAATCGCAACCGCCGGGGACCGCCCGGTGCGAGGCCTTCGATGTGGATGGCGATCGGGGCTGGATCATGGGGTCCTATCGCGATCTTCGCCGGACCGTGGTAGCCGGCTCGACTTCGGTGGTCGACGTGGTCGAGTCCGTCGCGAAGGATCAGCATCTGCTGGAAATCCCTTGGCACTTCCACGGCCGGATCGAGATCGTCTCACCCGGCGAGTGGGTCACGGATCACCTCGACCACCCTCGCACGACCAATCACAGACGGTTCGAACCGTCGGGGGCGGGTCCGATCGCGGCCAGGATCGTTCACGATGATGCAGTCCTGCATGTCCAGTTCCAGGGCCCGGGAACCCTATGGCTGTTGGAGGGCCCCGGCCCATCCGATGGCGGCCCCACGGAATTCCTCATGGTTCGGTGTACCGGTCGGCAGGTGCGCTGCGTCACTTCTCTCGACTGGGAGGCCGAGCACACTCTCGATGTAGCCGGAGACCTGATCGAGATTCAACGCGCGGGCGATATCATTCGCCACCAGGCGATCAGTGGTGGGTGGCAGATCGAGCATGGCGAAGAACGCATCCGCCTGAGCGGAACACGAGCGAGTCCGGCCGAATTCGAGCCGATGGTGAATAAACAGCGCCCACTCGTAGTGCACGGGATGGCCCGCTGGCGTCCCCAGGAGCCCGATATCGACGGGAGTCTGGAGGGCTTCCTCGACGGAACGCCGCTCCACCTCGATCATGAAGATCAGTACCGTCGATCGGAAGTCCCCTACGGTGGGCCCGAACATTTCTCCGCCGTGGCTCATCCAGCGTGGAACGACGAAGGACTGTACCTGGCGGTCGACGTCACCAAGCCCGATTCCCTTTTTTTTCGGGGTCCCGATGCTGAACCGCTCAGGTTGGACAACGAACCCGACGATATCCACTCCGATGGTGTGCAGATATACCTGGCGACGCCCGAACGAAAACGGGCTTTCGCCTGCGTTGCAGCACCCCGACCCGGATGCCGGGACGTAGCGGTCAGGATCGCCCAGGGCGACGGTACGGCTCGCGGCGCTTGGGTCGAGACCCCCAACGGGTATCGGCTCACCCTGTGCCTGACACCGTCTTGGTGGGATGACGTCCGCTCCGGCGATGAAATCGGGTTCGACGTCATAGTAAATGAAGCACGACCGGGACAGGATCGCCGAGCCGGTCAATTGGTGTGGAGTGGTGGGGGCGGGTGGGTCTGGCTTCGCGGCGACCGCCAGGACCCCGCGCACTTCGGCACCCTTGAACTCTGCTAGCCGTCGAGGCTCATGACATCTGCACACATCCATGGCGGGACCTCCACGGGGTCTAAACGTCGCGAAGCATTCCTCGGTACGCTGGCGCCCAATGGGTTCCCCAGTGCGATATCGCATGCCCGCGGAGCGCGTGTGTGGGACGAGCACGAGCGTGAATACCTCGACTACGTCATGGGGCTCGGCGCGGTCACCCTGGGGTATGCCTACCCCGAGGTGGTCCAGGCGGCTCAGGCGGCGGTTGCGGATGGCGTGACCGGGCCGCTGCCCCCTGTCGATGAGCACCGCCTGGCGGAACTGCTCACCGATGTCTTCCCTTGGATGGAGCAGGTGCGTTTTCTGAAAACAGGTGCCGAGGCGACCGCCGCGGCAGTCCGCATTGCGCGGACCGCCACCGGGCGGGACCGCGTCGTCACCTGCGGGTATCATGGATGGTTGGATTGGTGCCGGGACGATGCCGGCGTGCCGAACGCGGTCAAGGCGCTGACCGAGGCGATCCCCTTTGGGGATCATGCCGCCGCGCGGAATGCGCTGCGGCACGGGGCGCCGCCCGCCGCGGTGGTGATTGAACCGGTGATCGATCGCGAGCCGGATCCGGCGTGGCTCGGCCTGTTGCGAGAGGAGTGCTCCGCTACGGGAACGATCCTGATTTTTGACGAGATCAAGACAGCGTTCCGGATTGCCCTCGGTGGAGCGTCAGAGCGCTACCGGGTGATCCCCGACCTCACCGTGTTGGGCAAAGGCTTGGCCAACGGATTCCCCTTGGCGGCTGTTGGCGGTGAGCGCTCCATCATGAAGTCACTTGACCGCACCTGGATATCCTCGACGCTGGCGACCGAGTCGGTGGCGCTGCGCGCGGCCCACGCAACGGTCCTGGTGAGTCGGCGCGATGATGTCCCGGGACGCCTCAATCGGCTCGGCACGCATCTGTTCGAGGGCCTCGAACGGCTCTGTGAATCGCATCGGGCACTGGACGCAACCGTACTGGGTATTCCGGAGATGTGTTATCTCTCGTTCGCTCTTGACGAGACTGCCTGGCGCTTGACGCGCTGGGCTTCGACGCAGGGCGTGATCTGGAAGCCGACGGCCTATAATTTCGTCTCCCTGGCCCACTCGATCGGTGATATCGATCGCACTCTGGGAGTATTGGAAGCGGGGCTCAGCGAGGCCAGCATGCAGCACAACGACTGACGCGAGGGATTCCATGCTCGTCGACGTGCACGCGCACTTCTATCATGACAGGACACCTCGCGCCGACTGGCAGGCCCGCAATCAGAGCCGGCTCGTCGCCGGGGAGCGTGTCGGGATCACCCTCCATCTGGCGAGCATCCTGGGAAGTTGGGGGGCAACGTCCCCCACGTACTTCCCATCACCGCTGGATCTGGATTATGCCAATCGATGGCTACTCGATCTGCAACGACAACACCCCGATCGCGTGCGGGGCTATGTGACCGTCAATCCCAACTACACCAGCCATGCGTTGGAACAGATCGAGACCTATCTGGCCGAGGGTATGGTGGGCATCAAGCTCGCCGCCAGCCGGCGGGCCAACGATCCGCTGCTCGATCCCATCTGCCGGGCCGCGCGAGCGCATGATGCCCCGATCCTCCATCACGTGTGGCAGCGCCGGCGGCATGATTGGCCCGGCCAGGAAGCCTCCGATGCCGCCGAGTTGGGGGAACTCGCTGGCAGGCATCCCGACACGCCCTTTCTGCTTGCCCACATCGCCGGCGGGGGGGACTGGCAACACTCGTTGCATGTCGTCCGCGACATCCCCAACGTGTACGTCGACCTCTCCGGCAGCGGGGTAGACGGCGGCATGCTGGAGGCGTGCTGCGAAGCCGTTGGGGTGGGCCGGTTGCTCTGGGGCTGTGACCTGACGATCGATACCGGATGGGCCAAACTTCGGTATCTCGAGACAATCCTCTCAGCGGCGGAGATGGAATCCGTGCGCTGGCGGACCGCCGCGTCGCTGTTCCATCTCGGGGAACACGGCGCATGACTCGGAAGCTCCCAAGCCGATGATCGTCGACGTCAACGCGTTCGTCGGGGCGTATCCCTTCCGGCGTGTCCCCGGCACGTCGCCCGACGGCCTGCTGGCGGCCATGGATCGGGTTGGGATCGACCAGGCCTGGGTGAGCCACCTCCCTGGGATCTTCTGGCGCGATCCTATGGAAGGGAACGATTGGCTCCGGCAAACGGGCCAGGCACACGAGAGGCTTCGTCCCGTGCCCGCCATTCACCCCGGCCTGGCCGGATGGGAGAGTGAACTGGAACGAGCCACGGAACAGGCGGTTCCGGCGGTGCGGTGCGACCCGACCTACTGTGGGCTCGATCCCCAAGGGGAGGAGTTGGCGGCGTTGGCAGGGGCCTGCGGAGCGTGCGGCGTTCCCCTGGAGCTGTCGGTTCGGTTGGAAGACGGCAGGCAACGGCATCCTCATGATTCGGCGGCGGAGTTACCGGCGGCTGCCGTCCGGCACCTCGTACGTTCCGCCCCCGAAGTGCGCCTGCTGGTGACCCACGCGGACCGATCCTTCATCGAGGAAGTGCATTTCGGGGCGACACCCCGCGAAGCGGCCCGAATCTGGTGGGACATTTCCTGGATTTGGGGGCCGCCGGAAGATCAGCTCGCTCTGCTCGTCGGCACAATCGGCATCGAGCGTTTCGTGTTCGGGACTGGGCAACCTCTGCGCCTTCCCGAAGCCAGTATCGCCAAGGTGGATCTTCTCGACGTGTCCGAAAGGGATCGGGTCATGGTGCAGTCGGAGAACGCCCTGACGGGGCTCGTTCCCGCGTCCTGAAGCGGGAACGAGCCTGCCGGAGTACGAGCACCCCTACCCCTTGTTGTAATAGAACCGCTCCGACGCCACCTTGCCGTCCTTCCACCGGCGCGTGGCCACCTGAGCCATATGGACACGACCGCCTTCCTTGAAGGTGACGTCCCACACCCACTCCGAGAGGCTCACATCCTTTCCTGTGGCACTTGTAACCAGCTCAGCGCTGTGGAACTCCTGGAAGGACTCCAGGAAGGCGATCTCGAACTCCCGGTTGGTGGCTTTGCCCTCGCGAGGCGGGTCGGTGTTCTCCTGCATGGTTACATCGTCGGCGTAGAACTTGTCGAATGCCTCCAGGATTTTTCCTTCGAGGATCATCTCGTTGAGTTCCTTCTCCAGGCTCCGGATGTCCAGTTTCGTCGTTGTCATGATTCCTGCTCCTTCAGTTGGTAGAAATTGAACGACCAAGCCGGCTCGCGATCACGCGATCGATCGAAAGCGCTCCGCTGCCGGCGATGAGAATGGCGGTCACAAGGCCCAGGACCAACAGGTGGTACTCGAAGCCCTCGCCCGGTTGCGTGCCGATCCAGTTCATGAAAAATCCGTTTGGTGCGTGGACCATCCACACGGCACCCAGCATGACAACGCCGATGGCGAGGGCCGCAATCCGGCTGAAGGCGCCGACGATCAGGGCCACGGCGCCGAAGAACTCCGCGAACACGATCAGGGCGCCAAGAAAGGCAGGGAGTCCCATGGCTCCCGAGAAAAACGCCAGCGTCTGCTGGAAACCCGAGCCCCCGTACCAGCCAAAGAGATGCTGGGCGCCGTGGGGAAACATCACGATGCCGAGCACGAGCCGGATGACGACCGGCGCGAACCGCGCTTGGGTGTTGGTGATGAGTGTGAGAGCGTGCATGTCCATGATCCTCCTAATAGCAATACTATCAATGATTAACTAGTCAGTAGTAGTTCCGAGACGTCATGGTGCCCGCCGAAGGCAAGAGCAACAAACCACTCGCTGTCCCGCTTGCAGGTCGGAGGCGTCGGTCGGGGCACGTTTCGCAGTTCGAGCTTCTCGGACCCGCCGGGCTCCGCGATATCGAACGCCCGCATCGTTGCCGTTCCCGCCGTGTCGCGGGTACGTCTAACTGCCGTGTGAGTCCGTGTCATAACGCCACTCAGGAAACCTTGTTGAAGATGTAGCGCGCAATCTTCCACTCGCCGTCTTGCTTCTCGAACAGGAAGAATTCCCGGTTCTCCTCGGGCGCGAGCGTGCCGTTGGCCAGGATCTTCACCGTTCCCTTGGACCCCGTCCGGGCGAAGGCTAGGTCGTCGCGAATCTCGATCTCGTCGATCGAGAACTTGATTGCGAGCTGGATGTTGGCGAACACAAACTCGTAGGCCACCCGGACTTGGTCGGCTCCTTCAGCGGTCGGTGCCGACGACGGCA
>JAZFYL010000146.1:0-3767 GCA_036443495.1 Gemmatimonadales bacterium
GCTGGAAGTTCATCCGGTTTGGTCCGGACGGGCTGCTGTACGTGCCCATCGGGGCCCCGTGCAATATCTGCCTTCCCGCCGACGAGCGGTTCATGAGCATCATGCGGATGCAACCTGACGGCTCCGCCGTCGAAATCTACGCATCCGGGGTCCGGAATTCCGTGGGCTTCGATTGGCACCCGGAGACCGGCGTGCTCTGGTTTACCGACAACGGCCGGGACCACTTGGGAGACGACAGCCCGCCGGACGAGCTGAACCGCGCCCCCGAGGCCGACCTGCATTTCGGTTTCCCCTACTGTCACGGTGGCCTCATTAGCGATCCCGAGTACGGGACCGGGCATGATTGCAATGAATACATGGCACCGGCAATGGCCCTGGATGCCCATGTGGCACCGCTTGGCATGCGCTTTTATGATGGGGCGATGTTCCCGCCGGAGTACCGGCACCGCATTCTCATCGCCCAGCACGGCAGCTGGAACCGATCGGTGCCCGACGGGTACCGGATCATCGCTGTCACGGTCGTGGATGGGGTAGTGGTCGCCTCCGAGACCTTCATGGACGGTTGGCTGGAGGGTGGCCGGGCCTGGGGGCGGCCGGTGGACGTGGAGGTGATGCCGGATGGGGCGGTGCTCGTTTCGGATGATCGTGCGGGCCTGATCTATCGGGTGACCTATGATCGGTGACGGATACGACACCGAATGAACCACGGCCCCGTCACCGTGAGGTGGCGGGGCCGTGTGCCTGCCTGCCCTCGATGGGCCCTAGGATTTATTCAATCGAATGCTGCCGTTGACCGTGCTCAGTTCCAGCCTCCGGCCGCCATTGCCGATGGTCCCGGTGATCTTTCGGGGCCCGAACCGGCCGCTGATGGTGAGCGGGAAGTCCGAATAGAACTCTCCGTTGACGGTCGAGGCTTCCACGGTGGCGCTGAAGTCGGCCGGCAGGTCGAGTTCGATGCTGCCGTTGACCGTGGAGAACTCGGCTTCGCCATCCCAGTTGGCCCGGCCCATCGAAGCGTGGATGTCGCCATTCACCGTACTGGCCTCGGCCCACCCTTCTGTGCTGACATCGACGTCTCCGTTCACGGAAGACACCACCGCATCGGCGGTGAGGCCACGCGCCGAAACGTCACCATTCACGTTCTTGCCGACAAACCGGACGCCGGCTGGTACACGAATCTCGAAATCGACTTCGGCCCTCGTGTCCTCCGTGTTCATGCGCCCCCCGTTCCCTGGGGCACACTTGTTGGGCCGGCCATCGTCGCGGTCGGGGTACACGGCACAGATGGTGATGCCGCGGTCATGCTCGACCACTTCGATTCGGACGTCATCCCGATCCCGGCCTGATTTGGTTGCGGTGACCTGCACATCACGATCGGTCGTCGCGTTCGCGGTAATCTGACCGTTGATGCCCTTGATCTCGATGGTCTGATCGGCACCCAGGCGGCCGCTCCATTCAAAGTCCTGGGCGGCTATCTCCGGGGCCACGATGGCGGCCGCAATGATCGCACCCATGGTTACAAATAACTTCATGTCTGGCTCTCCCTGTCAGGTGAATCGTTGATGGTCAGTTGCCGCCGCTCCGGCGAAGTTCAATTGACCCGTCAAAGGCTTCGAGAATGACCTCGGCGGAACCGCTGCCAAGCGTGAAACTGAAACGCTTGGAGGTGCCTCCCAGCCGGCTGATAGTGAAGGGGAAGTCGGACTCGAACTCCCCGCTGAAGGTGGACACCGAGACAGTCGCGTTCACGTTGTCAGGTACGAAGAAGGTCACATCCCCGTCGTGCGTCGTCAGGCGATACCGGCCGTCATCGTAGACCGGTCCGCTGTGGTAGACGTCACCATCTACCGTGGACGCGTCAACTGATCGTGAATCCACCCGCTCGAGGGTAACGTCGCCGTCTACCGTCACCGCCTTGACCGAGCCGGTCACGTCTGTGACGGAGACATCGCCATCCACCGATACGATGTGCACCCGGCCGGATGATCCTTCCACCGTCACATCGCCGTTGGTCGAGGAGATCGACACGAGACCCTGGCCGCCACGGACCCA
The DNA here is from genome assembly GCA_036443495.1 of Gemmatimonadales bacterium. Lineage (GTDB taxonomy): Bacteria > Gemmatimonadota > Gemmatimonadetes > Gemmatimonadales > GWC2-71-9 > N074bin45. The sequence continues at coordinate 2,053 of JAZFYL010000146.1, forward strand.
GAAGTCGCCATTGACTACCCCGCCACGAACGGATGCCTGCGTCCCGGTGACGGTCACGTCCGTGTTGATCCCCCCGATGGCCAGTGGGAGCCAGGCGGGCACCATGATGGTGTAGTCCGACGAATGGGTTGCGTGACGGCCGTGGCGGGTTACCCGGATTTCGGATCCACGGCGGTCCACCTTGATCACCGAGTCGTCGTCGTCGTCGGATGAGATGCGAACCTCGTTTCGGTTCCACATCCGGACCTCGATGGAGCCGGCGTGGTGATTGATCGACAAGCGATCGTCCGGCGAGACAGCGAAAGTCGTGTCAGCCTGGACGGCGGCCGCGAGGGCCAGCATGCTTGTGAAAGCGGTCAACATGGGTGTCCTTTCTAGCTCGTGATTTCCACAAGGTCGGCCGCACGCCTCATGAGAGAGAGTTTTTGTCGCGTCGTCCACTCCAGATGATCCCGCAGGTAAGTGTTGGCGGGATCCGCTGCGATCGCCTGCTGCGCCTGTTCCAGCGCGCGGTCGATAAGGGCCAGGTTCGACTCGAGGATGCGGACGGTCGTGGTGTCCAACTCGTGCCGCCCTACCTCGAGGATCTGCTGCAAGTCCGCCAGAGCCCGATCGAGCGCCAGCTGGCTGCCCGGGGCTGAAACGGTGAAGACCGTGGTCGGCGGGGCAGGGGCCACCGAATCCGATGAAGCCGGATTCATGAGCAGACGCGCCATCCCGCCGGACAGGACCGTCAACACGATCCCTGCCGCCAGCAGCTGGGGAATCGTGACGCTGACGCGCCGCCCGCCCCGCCGGCGCTCCATCGCCAGATCCGTGATCCCATCGGATGGTGCTACGCGGATTCGGGTGGCGATTCCGGACCACAGGTCGCTCGTCGGCTGCGTATCGCTCAAGGCGCTGGCTTGCTGCACAACGCGTCGCAGCTCGTCGATGACCATGGGACACTCCTCGCAATCGGCCAGGTGATTTTCCAGCGCCTGGCGATCGGCCGCGGTGAGCGTGCCATCGAGATATTCAGACAGTTTGGAGGTCCACAAATCGGTCATGGTCCTCTCCTCCTAGCGATCCAAGTGCTGTCGGAGCGCCATTCGCGCCCGATGCAACTGTGATTTCGACGTTCCCTCGGCCAACCCCAGCATGTTGGCGATTTCCTCGTGCCGGTATCCCTCGACATCGTGGAGGACGAACACCTGCCGGGCTCCGTCCGGCAGCCGGGCCAACGCATTCTCCAGATCCAACCCCACACCCGGCTCCACGGCTCGGGTAGCCATCATCTCCAAGGGTGTTTCGCTGTCGGTGAACCGCTGCCGCTGCTTCCCCAAACTGCCGCGCCGGGCGAGAATCACGTTGATGGCCAACCGATGAAGCCAGGTTCCGAATGCCGCCTCACCCCGGAAGGTGTGGAGCTTCTGCCATGCCCTGACGAACACGTCCTGCGTCACCTCGTCGGCCAGCTCATGGTCCAGCATCCGGCGGGCTAGGCTATGCACGCGGGGGCATGACGGTGGTAGAGGCGCTCGAAGGCGGATGCGTCGCCGCTAGCTGCCAGGGCGACTTCCACTGTCTCCGGATCCGCACTCTTGGCCCGTTGCTGTTTCGTCAGGGTCCTGACTCCCGGTGCAAGGGTATCCATTGCAACCAGTTTGATAGGCCCGTGGGCCGGAGGGTTGCAATCGGGAAAGGCTTCCGAGTCTATCCTCCCGACCTCGGGT
>JAZFYL010000147.1:0-6150 GCA_036443495.1 Gemmatimonadales bacterium
GGGATAGGGATATTCGGATCTCCCCTAGCCGGCTCCGTACCGGTGTATGGGGCACCGCACTTGGCGTAAACCCATGGGAGACAAGAAAATGGAGACTCAACGGTGTTGCACAGTCCCGCCGGAAGGAACGGCTCCTCGAACGAATCCGTCGGAAGCTGACGCCCAACGCGCCGCGGACCTCACGTTGAACGACGAGCGTACGCGCCAGCTGGTCGATAGGATCGTGGCGGTCCGTCCCACGGAGACCAATGAAGAGCGTCTGGTGGGGTTGACCCTCTACCGACTCCTGGCCAAGGGCAGTCCGATTACCGCCGCAGATCTGGCGGAAGCCCTGAGCCTGACGCCTGACGAAGCGGCCTGGATGATCGATCTGTTCGCCGACTTCCTGCAGCGGAATGAGGACGGAGAGGTCGTGGGGTTCGGTGGCCTGTCGGTGGTTCCCACCGAACACGCTTTCAATATTCCAGGGGTCAACCTGTACACCTGGTGCGCCTGGGACACGCTGTTCATTCCGGAAATCATCGGGAAGACCGCCGAGGTCGTCTCCCAGAGTCCGGTCACCGGCCGAACGATCAAGCTTACCATCTCGCCGGACGGTATCACCAGCGCCGACCCGGAAGGGACGGCACTCTCTCTGGTCGTCCCGGACCTGGATGACCTCCGGCAGGACGTGCGGGCCAGCTTCTGTGGGCGGGTGCATTTCTTCGGCTCGATCGATGAAGCACGGGAGTGGGCCAGGGCCCGGCCGGGCGCCTACGTGGCCACCCTGGAGCAGGCCGATCGTCTGGGCCGGCTCAAGAACGCCGCCCAGTTTGGCAACCTGCGGTCCTGACGGTGGGGGGAACCGGCGGGGAGTGGGACCGTTACGCTCTCTTGCCTTCGTCCGTTTATATGGAGATGGCGTCGATATCTGCTGATCAGTACTCCCCACGCCCTATTGGGTGGATGAGGCCTATTGAGCGCCTGGGCAGTTGGCTGGAGGCGGGGTGGGTGGGGTGGGTGGGGTGAGTGTCGTGAGCCCTCCGGTTCTCCAGCAGACGACTGTGGACGAGGACGCCTTGATGGTCCGCTTCGGCAAAAACGACGCCGAGGCGTTCGACGCGTTGTACGATCGATACGAGCGGCCCATCTACTCGTTCTGTCTCCGTCTCCTGGGCGATCCTGACTCGGCAGCAGATGCATTTCAGGATGTTTTCATGCGGGTCGTCGATGCGCGCACCCGATATGAGCCGCGCGGTCGGTTTGCCAGCTGGATCTTTACCATCACCCGGCGGGTGTGCCTCGATCGTCTGCGGACGGCCAGGCGGTACGAACCGCTCGACCGCCACCTGGCCTTGACCAACGACGGCGATATCGACGCGGCCACCCGCGTCGCCGCCAACGACACCATAGATCGTCTGCTAGCCCACCTTTCCATCGAACAACGCGAAGTCCTGGTGCTGAACCGATACCACGGGTTCACCTACCGCGAGATTGCCAGGATGCTCGATTCTACTGAAGCCGCCGTGAAGCAGAAGGCCTATCGTGCGGTGGAAACGCTACGGAAGGCTCGGGGAGGGAAAGCATGATGCGTTACCATCGACGGCCACCCAGAGTTTGCCTGACAGTGGTCTCCCCGGGCAGGACCCGGGCCGATGAGTGGGGTACGCCATGAATGACTGCAGCGAGTTCCAGCATCTACTCCCGTCTTTTTTGGAAAATGACCTCGACGCCGAACCCCGCGGGCTGATCCAGGCGCATCTGCAAGAGTGCCCGGCGTGCGTCGAGGAGCTTTCCTTGATCCAAGCCGTCCGCGAGGTGCTTCCTCCCGCCATGGACGTCGCTCCGCCGCGTGAGGTGCGGCGGGATCTGCAGGCCTCTGCCCGAGCGGCCGTCGAACGTGGTTCGGTTATTCGGCCGACAATGGTACGCATGGGATTCGCGGCTGTTTTCGCCACAGTGCTTGCGATCGTGGTGATCTGGCTGTTCACCCTCCGCGGTGCCATGGCACCACTGAGCACCACGACAGGGGTCACGCTCAGTGTCATCTTCGCTGGGCTCGTCGCTGCGGCGGCAGGTGGTCTGCTTCGAACTACTCCGTCCCGTCCTGCGAGGACCGCGCTCACAGGGGCACTCGGCGGGCTCGGAGGATATGCCCTGTTGAGTATGGTGCTCCCCATCAGTCATACGGTCAATTATTGCGGCGACCTGGTGTTCGGCAATATCCACTTGTCATTGGGGCAGCTGTGCACCACCTACCTCGGGGTAACCGCCGCGTACGCAGGGATCCCCATGGCCCTGGTGGCCTTTACCAGGCGCAAAGGCCCTCGCACCGAGAGTCCCAGCCTGCTGGAAGCCATGATGTTCTCCGGTCTGGCACTTCCCATACTGCTCATGCAATCGGGGCTCCGTATCTGGCTCATCCCCGTGTCGGTAGCCCTCGGCTTCCTCGGTGGCGCGCTAATCGGCGAAATGCTGGGGCGACGGGCGCGACTGTGGATGACGGGTACCGGATAACGGGATCCTCCAAGTGTTCAACTCTCAGGCAGGACGTCTCTCTGGACTGAAGGAAGTAGCCCATGCGACTCATTCTTTCCGACATTCGGCACGTGTTCCGTGGCCTGTGGCGCCATCCCGGCTTCACGGCCATTGCCGTTCTCATTCTGGCACTGGGCATCGGTGCCAATAGCGCCATCTTCAGCGTGGTGCGCGGGGTCTTGCTAACCCCACTGCCGTACGGGGATCCCGGCCAACTGGTATTGCTCTGGAACCAGTTCCCCGAAGCCGGTGAGGACATGATGGGCCTCTCACACGCCGAACTCACCGACTGGCGCCAGCACGACGATCTGTTCGCCGGCGTTGCAAGCTTGACGACAGGCGAGCAGAACTTCGTCTGGACGCTCGAGACCGACGACGGCAGAACCGAAAAGCACTCCGGCGCCTTTGTGACGGCGAACCTATTCGACGTCCTGGCCGTGAATGCCGTCTTGGGCCGGACGTTTCTCCCCGAAGAAGAAACCGAAGGCCACAATCTAGTCGTCGTGATGAGCAATGCTTTCTGGCGCACGCGCTTCAACGGGGATCCCTCGATCGTGGGCCGGACATTGCGCATCGCCGGCGAGGAGCGCACCGTCGTGGGGATCATGCCACCCGGCTTCCATACCTCACTCAACGTCACCGGGGCCGGCCCGGTCGACTTCTGGGTTGCCATGGTCGTCGACCCGAACAGTCCGCGGATGTTTCGCGGCCTCAACGCCGTGGCCCGGTTGCAGCCGTCCGTCGCGTTGCGTCAGGGTCAAGCACAGGCGGATGTCATCGCCCGCGAGATGGCCCTGGAGTACCCCGAAGCCTATCCGGAGGGCCCGGGGTTTCAATTTGCGCTCGATCCGCTGCATGGTCGAATCACCGGGGACGTACGAACCCCGCTCTTAGTCCTGTTGGGCACGGTTGCCGTGATTCTGCTCATCGCGCTGGCCAATGTTGCCAGTCTCTTGTTGGTTCGGGCCGAGTCGCGTCAACAGGAGGTCGCGGTGCGCACGGCGTTGGGCGCAGCCCTTCATCGGGTTGTGCGGCCCTTCGTGCTGGAGGGCTTGGTGCTCGCCGGTGGCGGCGCGGTGTTGGGGCTCTTCGTAGCCTACGGCGGTGTCGCTCTGCTCCGCGTCTTCAACCCCGGCAACATACCTCTCATGGACACCGTCATGGTCGACCCGGGCGTGATCGCCTTCACCACGATCATCGCGCTTCTGACGGGCATCGGCATAGGCCTGGTTCCGGGAATCCACGCGGCGGGAGCAGACACCATCCAGGCAATCCGTGACGGCACCCGCAGCGCCACGGCCGGACGCGGCCGGCACCGAGTGCGACGGGTGCTCGTGGTTTCCGAAATGGCCTTGGCCGTATTGCTGGTGATCGGTGCTGGACTTCTGATCAAGAGCTTCCGGCACTTGACCGCCATCGACCTTGGCATCCAGCCGGAGCGTGTCCTCACCATGCGGATGGAGTTCCCTCGGTGGCAGTATCCCGAGATCGAGGGTGTCCGTGCGACGCACACTGCCATACTCGATCGAGTGGAAAACGTGGCAGGGGTAGGGGCGGTCAGTATTGCCCACGCCGAACATCCGTTACGACTAAACGGCCGCTGGACCTTCACGGTTGTGGGGCGCCCCGTGGATCCGGATCAAGTGCAGCCGTTAGTGGGAATACGAGTGGTGAGTGCCCAGCACTTGGAGACGTTGGGCGTGCCGCTGCTCCGGGGCCGCTTCTTCGACCAGACGGATCGGGTGGGAGCGCCCTTCGCCATCGTCATCAACGAAGCCATGGCCCGTGAGTGGTTCCCCGATGAGGACCCCATCGGCGCCCGCCTCAAGGGCGGCGCACCCATACCCGACGACATGATCCTGGAGATCGTCGGCGTAATCGGCGACGTCAAGAACGAGGGCATCCGTGAGGCGGTGCGCCCCACCATGCTCTTTCCATACACCAACGCGGCCTTCGCCACGGGGTGGCAGCGATTCATGACGCTGATGGTCCGGTCATCGGCCACGCCCACGACACTTGCCGCGGATGTCCGCCAGGCGATCCGGGAGGTCGATGGCCAGTTGACCGTGTCGCAGATTCAGACGTTGGAGGAGGTCGTGTCCGGCACGGTGGCTGTACCACGCTTCGTCACGGCAGTGCTCGGCGGGTTCGCCTTGCTGGCACTGGTCTTAGCGGCGTTGGGTATTTACGGCGTCATTTCCTATACGGTGACCCAACGAACCAGGGAGATCGGTGTACGTATCGCGCTTGGTGCCGACCGAAACAATATCCTGCGCCTGGTGATGCGAGGCGGTGTGGTGCTCGCCGCGGTCGGTATCGGGGTTGGCGTCGTGCTGGCTCTTGGCATCACGCGACTCCTCACCGGGTTACTGTTCGAAATCAGCAGTAGTGATCCGTCGACTTATCTCTCCGTCGGTTTGGTTCTGGGGTTGGTGGCGGTGGCCGCGAGCTACCTGCCGGCTCGGCGGGCCAGCAGTGTGGACCCGATACACGCGCTGCACCATGACTGAACAAAGGACGTCACGCCGCGGGAAGTCGAGCACGTGCGCATGACTCCCCCCGAGAGAGATCCCCTAGCGACGGAAACTCTATGGCAACATTGCCAGCACGGTGGCGGCGAAACGTTCCCCGTCGAACTGGGGTAACGGACGCTTGAACTCCAGGGCGTGCGCGTCTTCGGCATAGTCGGGTCTGGGCACGCCGTCTTCCCAACGAGCATCTGGTCCAAACACCATGAAAATGCCGGCGCAGGGTCCGGTGAGCGAAAACATGTCCGTGTATGGTCCCACCACAGCCTCCTGAGCGTCCCAATACTGGGTGGTCCGTGGGTCGGTCACAATGCCGGTCACCTTGTCGACATGGGATTCTCGCGCACCGTTCCGCGGTGCCCAAACGACGTAGGCAGCCAGGTGGCGACTGTCGGTTGCTGCTAACAGATGCTTTTGCGTTTCGGAGGCCCCCCGAAGACAACCGCCTCAGGTAGGAGCCAGCAGCATGAGGACACGAACCTTGCCGGCGTCCCTATTGAAGGCGGCCTTGAGCGGTTCTGCTTGTCCATCCAACACCCAGTAGGCAGATTCTTCGACCGGCCCCACAGGGTGGTCCGATGCCGGGGAGTCGATCGAGCGTGCGACCATGATTCCTGCCAGGATCACAACGGTCGTCCCCACAACTAGCGCGCGCATAGTATCTCCTATGGTCACAGATGGCCGATCACACCTTCCCGCCCGTAAAACGGGATCGTCGTGCTCTAGAAACGGGCCCGTACGAGAGTATCGTGGCGAGTCGACTCTTCGTGAGGCAAACGCCGGGAACAGGTGTAGGGTAACGCTCCGGCTCACCGGGGATGATTGCCCCTCGCCTGCCTAGCTCTGCCGTCCACCAAATCACCTGACCGCTTGACAGCCGGTACCCGAATCGTCAAAGTGTGAAACGCCATGGAAATCATCTCCGTCAACGTCGGTCTGCCCCAGGAACTCACCTGGCGCGGCGAGACGATGCTCACCGGCATCGTGAAGGCCGCGGTGGAAGGTCCGGTGCTGGTCCGTCGTCTCAATCTGGAGGGCGACCGGCAGGCCGATCTGTCGGTCCATGGAGGCCCCACCAAGGCGGTGTACGCCTACCCGGCGCAGT
>JAZFYL010000148.1:0-2061 GCA_036443495.1 Gemmatimonadales bacterium
CCGTTGGTCGCCACCGCCGCAGCGACGGCCGATGCGGCACTGCCGCCCTGGCCCGCCGTCAGCGACAGACCCTTGTGGACCGTCAGTTCGATCCCGACTTCATCCTGCGCACCGGCAAGCTTGATCACCTCCATTGCGGCAACGGCGGCTGTGTGCAGTTCGGGATCCGTTGGCAGGTCTGCGTGACCGGGATCCTTTATTACGACACCCGGCTTGGCTCGACGTTCGACGATCACCGTGTCCCCACGGCCGGCGATGGCCATGCCGAGGATGTCGAACCCCGGACCGACATTGCCGATGCTCCCCGGGGCGTAGGCCCCTACACGTTCAGTCACAACGGCACCACAGTGTTAGCCGACGCCAGCCGCGTCGAGACATCGGTCGTTGGGCGCAGAAGAGCACACCGGTCAGCGACCGACGGTGAGACGGTTCCGTGAGTGGCCGGGTCGCCATAGCTTTCCGCGATGTTGATACTCCTGCGGTTGTTGCAGTCGTTGATCCGAACACTCCATTCCGACGGAACACCGGGTCAGGTCGCTGCCGGATTGACCCTGGGAGCGGCGCTCGGACTCACGCCGCTCCTCAGCCCGCACAACCTGGTGGTCATCTCAGCGATCGCCCTGCTGAACGTGTCTGTCGGTGGAGCGGTCATCGGGATGCTGCTGTTCACACCGGCCGGTTTTCTCCTAGATCCGGTATTCGACTACCTGGGCGCCATGCTACTGGGGCTCCCGTGGCTCCAGGGAGTGTGGACCGCAGTCTACAACACCCCCATCCTGGCGCTATCAAACTTCAACAATACCATTGTCTTGGGAAGTCTCGTCTGTTGGGCGATCCTCACCCTCCCCATCTACCTGGGCAGCCATGCCGGAGTGGTCCGCTACCGTAGCACCCTCGGCGTCAAAGTCCGTAACTCTAAATACTACAAGGCGATGGCCGCATCGAGAGTGATGACGGTATACCGCCTCCTACGGCCAGAATGAGGCAAGACCGCAGGCCCTGGTTCCGCTGGAAGGCCCTGGCGCCCCTGGCCCTGTTTTTCGCCTTTCTGGCCGTGCTGTGGGGCCTATTCGCCGATATGGTCGCCCGGCGCTCCCTTGAGGAAGCAGCAACGCAAGTTTTGGGCACGCAAGTCGATATCGGCTGGCTCCGCATCCGGGAGCGGCGGGCGGGCGTCGAAATCGGGGAGCTGGCAGTGGCTGATCCGTTCGACCCCACCCGGAATCTCATCGAGGTCGATCGCATCCTGCTGGCGCTCGATCCCGGTCCCCTGCTGGAAAAGAAAATCGTCATCACCGACCTGTTCTTCGAGCGGATCGAGCTTTTCACCGCCAGGGAGAAACCGGCGATCGAGGTAGAGGGTGGATTGGCCGCACGCACCTCGTCGATGATGGATCAATGGCGTGGCCGGCTTGGTGAGCCGTTTCTGGGGATGACCACGGTAGACTCGATCAGGACCTTGGTATTAGATCCAAGCCAGTTGGCCAGCGTGGCGGCTGCGGAACGGCTGATGCGGCAGGCGGACTCTCTCGGCGCACTAGCGAGCGCTGGGCTGGCCGCGCTCGGTCTCGACAGTCTGGCAGAAGAAGGCGTGGCGCTGGCGGGGCGGGTTGCCCGAGCCGACCCGGGGCGTTTGGGCCTTTCGGGGACGCGGGCGTTGGTGAGCGACGCTCGCTCGGTATTGAACCGGCTGGAGGCCGCCGAGGACGCTTTGGCCCGGGCCGATACCGCCGCAATGGTGGGCCTCCGCTCGCTCACCAACGGGATTGAAGACCTCGAGCGGGCCAGAGCGGCCGACTACCGCCGGGCCGAGTCCATGCTCGGCCTGCCGGACTTCGACCTCCCGTCGATTGGTGGTGCGTTGTTCGGTGGTGTGAGCCTGTCCTATGTCCAGCGAGCGGTGTACTGGGCTGAATTGGCGGGACAGTACATGCCTCCGGGCCTGCGACCGAGCATGGCCGCGGGGCCGAAACGATTGCGCGCGGCTGGCACCGATGTTCGGTTTCCCAGGGAAGACCATGTTCCGTCGTTCCACCTGGTGCGTGCCGTGGCGAGTGAGTC
>JAZFYL010000149.1:0-6113 GCA_036443495.1 Gemmatimonadales bacterium
ACTGGTGATCGGCGTCGCGGACCTTCCCTACCTGTCAAATTTTACCGACCTGGAGGCGCTCGCTCGCGAGCCCGACGTTCATGTGTTGCAATTGTCGAGCGCGACCGAGCGCCACTTGGATGCCCTCATCCTCCCCGGCACGAAGAACACCGTCGAGGGCCTGCGCTTCCTCAAGCAGCACGGGCTCGCGGCCCTTGCGCATCAGGTCGTGAACCGTGGGGGGACCGTCGTGGGCCTCTGCGGAGGGTACCAGATGCTGGGCCATAGGATTTTGGACCCGAGTGGGGTGGAATCGGCCGTGGTGGAGCATGAAGGCCTAGGGCTGCTCGATGCCATGACCGTCTTCCTTCGTGAAAAGGTCACGGTCCAAGTATCGGGGTCTCATCGTCAGTCCGGCTCCGCTGTAGATGGTTATGAGGTGCATATGGGCCGCACCGACGTGAACAAGACCGAGCCCCTCTTGGATGTCCGGTCCGGTCCCGCGGAGCCACTGCGGCCGGAGGGTGCCGCCAGATCCGATGGTCTCGTGTTCGGCACCTATGTCCACGGGCTCTTCGATTCAGCTCCCTTCCGCAGGTGGTTCCTCAATCGGCTGCGGGCGGCAAGGGGCTGGCTCCCTGTGACCGGCTCGAGTCCTCAGTCGCTCGACGATGACCTCGATCGCCTGGCTGATTTCGTTCAGGAGCATCTCGACATGGCCGCCATTGAACATCTGATCCGCGAGGGGGTCCCCGAAGAGGTCTGAATGGCTCCATCGCGCTCGAAGCCGAGACGTCGGCGTGGAAGGCTCATGCTTGTGATCGGCGGAGCATCGTCGGGCAAGAGTACCGTTGCGCTTGCGCTGGCTTCTCGGGGTCTCCTCCGACGCCAACCGAAGGCGTTCGTCGCCACGGCTCAAGCCCTGGATTCGGAGATGGCTGCCAAGATCCGCCGCCATCAGAGCTCACGCGACGGAAGCTGGACCACCGCCGACGTTCCCATCGACATGGTCGGGTGGTTCCAGAAGCACGGCCCCTCCTACAAGGCCATCGTTGTAGACTGCGTGACCCTCTGGCTCAGTAACCTGATAGGGCAGGGGTGGCGGAATGAGGCTGTCCTGGAGCTGACGAATGAGCTCCTCTCCGTCATTCGGGCCACTCCGACCCGGGTGGTCCTTGTCACGAATGAACTGGGCCTGGGCCTGGTTCCCGCGGAAGCTCAAGGTCGTCGCTTTCGTGATCTAGCCGGAGAAGTCAACCAACTCATCGCCGCTCAAGCGGCCGAAGTCCACGGGGTCGTCAGTGGGATCCCGTTGCGCATGAAATAGCGAGAACCTCGGCATTGCCCATGACCCTCGATGAGACTATCAGACGGATTCACCCCCTCGATCGTACCGGTCTGGCGCGCGCCCGGACCCGACTGAATCAGCTCACCAAGCCGATCGGGAGCTTGGGCCGGCTCGAAGACCTCGCGGCCTGGTACGCGGGGATTGCCGGCGAGGAGCGCCCGAAACTGCCGCGTCCCGTGATTTTCACCATGGTTGCCGACCATGGCGTGGCCGCGGAGGCGGTCAGTGCCTATCCCAGCGCCGTGACGGCGCAGATGGTGCTGAACTTTCTTCGAGGCGGGGCGGCCGTCAACGTGCTGGCCTCGCACGTCGGGGCAGAGGTGCGCGTGGTCGATGTCGGCGTGGCGCACGACTTCGGTCCGCTGCCCGGGCTGATCTCGAGGAAAGTGGCCTACGGGACCCGGAATCTCGCTGAGGAGCCGGCGATGACGGCCGCCCAGGCCGTCGAAGCGATGGAGATCGGGATCGAGCTGGCAGCTGAGGCCGCGGGCGACGGTGTTGGTCTGTTGGGAACCGGGGACATGGGCATCGGGAACACAACGCCCAGCGCAGCCATCACCGCGGTCATCACCGGACAGCCGGTTGACCAGGTTACCGGCCGGGGAACCGGCCTGGACGATGCAGGCTGGGCCCGAAAGGTTGAACTGATCGAGCGAGCCCTTGCACGACACACCACCAGCCCCACTGACCCGCTTGGGCTGCTTGCCAAGGTCGGAGGCCTGGAGATTGCCGCCCTGGCAGGGATCATGTTAGGTGGGGCGGCCTGCCGGGTCCCGGTGGTGTTGGACGGTTTCATCGCCGGAGCCGCGGCGTTGGTCGCGGTCGCGCTCCAACCGCTCTGCCAGCAGTACCTCCTCGCCTCACACCAATCTGCTGAGCCGGGGCACCGGATCGCCTTGGAGCATCTTGGGCTCCACCCATGCTTACATCTCGATCTACGGCTTGGGGAGGGAACCGGAGCCTGCCTCGCCATCGGTTTGGTCCAGGCTGCAATCAAGATCCTCACGCAGATGGCTACCTTTGAGGAAGCGGGGGTGTTGCAGCAATCTCCGGGCCGGTCTTCACATCATCCTGCATGACGACGTCTATGGTCCGACCATTCCTCTTCGCCTGGCACTTTCTGACGGCCATCCCTTTGAGTCGCCGGCACCACAAGCCGACCGCATCAGAGCTGGCTCGCTCCATGCGCTGGTACCCCCTCGTCGGCTTCATCATCGGAGCCCTGCTCGTGGCCGCCGATCAGCTCTTGGCCCTGGCGTTTGCGCAACCGGTCAGGGATGTGCTCCTGATTCTCCTGGTGATCCTTGTCACGCGCGGCCTTCACCAGGACGGGTTGGCCGACACCCTCGACGGCATGGCGGGAGGCCACAGCCCGGAAGAGCGGCTGGCGATCATGCGAGATCCACGCATCGGCGTGTTCGGCGCCCTAGGGCTCCTGGTATCCCTGGGACTCAGGTATGCCGGACTTGTGGCACTGCCGCAGGGAACCCGGATTCCTGTTCTCCTCTGCATGCCGGCCCTGGGCCGCTGGTCGATGGTCATCGCCGCCCATGCCGCCCCCTACGCGAGGAAGGAGGGCGGGTTGGGCGAGCCCTTCCTGGCACAACTCTCACCGCGGGACGTGGTCTGGGCCGGCGTGGTTTTTGTGTTCGCGCTTCCCTTTCTGTGGGGTCCATCCGCGGGAGCCCTCGCCATCCTGTCCGTCGCGCTCATCGCCGTGGGTTTTGCCTCGCTGTCGACCAAGCTGTGTGGAGGCGTGACGGGGGACACGCTGGGCGCCACGAACGAGCTGGCCGAGCTTGCTCTCTTGCTGATGGCACCGGCTCTCCTCAGCCTGCGATGACCGGGACTGCCTTGATCACGGCCTGCTTGCTCGAGGCCATGCTTGGCGACCCCCGCTGGGCTCCACATCCGGTGCGAGTGATGGGCTCCGTCATCGCCGGGTACGAGCGACGCGTACGTGGCATCGCCCGCAGCCCGACCGCGGAGTATGGAGCCGGGATCCTCCTCGCCGTCGTTCTTCCCGCGGCTGCCTTCTGCGCAGTCTGGGGGATGCTGGTTCTTGCCGGACGCTTTCACCCTACGCTCGAGGTTGCGCTGAGCGTCGTCTTGGCCTGGACGACCCTCTCAGCCCGTGACCTTGTCGACCACGCCCTCCCAGTCAGGCAGGCGTTGCAGACCGGTGCCTTGGACCAGGCTCGCGGGGCGGTGGCGCAGATCGTCGGCCGTGACACCGCCCAACTCTCCGAACCCGACATCATTCGCGCGACGACTGAGACGATCGCGGAGAGCACGGCGGATGGCGTGGTGGCTCCCCTGTTCTATCTTGCCCTGGGGGGGCCGGCCCTGGCCATGGCATTCAAGGCGGTCAGCACACTCGATTCCATGGTGGGGTACCGAAACGAGCGGTTCCGCCGCTTTGGTTGGGCGTCAGCCAGGCTTGATGACGTCGCCAACTGGGTACCCGCACGTATCACGGCTTGGTTGCTCATCGGCGCGGTCGGAATACGCAGCGTCAAGGGAGCACGAATCCAGGCAGCCTGGTCAATCCTGTGCCGAGACGGACATAAGCACCCGAGCCCCAATAGCGGACGGCCGGAAGCGGCGATGGCGGGAGCGCTCGGCATCCAACTTGGCGGAACCAACCTGTACCAGGGACGTGCCGAGGCCCGACCCCAGCTCGGCGACTCCACCATGCCACTCGAGCCTTCGACAATTACCGAGGCTCTGACGCTCATGTGGATCACCGCTGCGCTCGCCGTGATCTTGGCTACGGGGTGGCTATTCCTGTGAGCGCGCCAGATCGCCATGGCGGGAACATCTATGCGGCCGCTCGTGAGCTTGCCCGGCACCCGACCCGCCTCCTCGACTTCAGCGCAAGCATCAACCCGCTTGGACCCTCCCCACGTGTTCTGCGCGCGATCACCCGTGCCCAAGACCTGCTCGGTCATTATCCCGACCCAGCATGTTTGGACCTTCGACAGGGGCTGGCGGACCACCATGGTCTTGACGTCGGCCAGCTTCTGATCGGCAACGGCTCAAGCGAGCTGATCCATTTGCTCCCGCGAGCCCTGAGGATCAACCATGCCCTGGTCGTAGGTCCCACGTTCTCTGAACCTGAACGCGCGGTGAGACTCGGCGGTGGCCGAGTGACGAGAGTCCTGGCGCGTCGAGCAGAACACTACCGGCCGCCCATTGGCCGGGTCCTCACTGTCCTTGGAGAAAAGAAGAAGGCCGCGATGAGGCCCGACGTAGTCTTTGTCTGCAATCCCAACAGCCCAACCGGGCAGAGCATCGCGAGGGACGACCTCGCCGAGCTGTGTGAGGCAGCCGGAAGATTCAGAATCCGGGTCGTCGTGGACGAGACATTCGTGGAGTACTGCGAGCATCACTCCATTCTTTCCGAGTTGCGAGGCCACCGGCGTGTCCTGGTTCTGCGGAGCTTTACGAAATTCTATGCCCTGCCGGGGCTGCGTGCCGGATATGTCATCGCCGCGGGGGACGCGATCGAGAGCATTCGCGAAAGTCAGCCCCCCTGGTCGGTCAACGCCCTTGCGCAGATCGCCGGCCTCGCCGCCTTGCACGACACCGGATTTCGACGTTCCAGCCTGGCCTTCATGAAGAGTGAGCGGGCGCGCTTGTCGGTCCAACTCGCCCAACTGCCGGGTTTCATCGTGTTTCCTTCTGACGCGAACTTCCTCATGGTTGAGCTGCCGCCGCGACTGGCCGCTCTCCGGCTCACGACATGGCTCCGCCTGCACGGCTTGTTGATTCGTGATTTGTCATCGGTCCACGGGCTCACGTCTCAGATGGTTCGAGTTGCCGTCCGAGCCCGCCAGGACAATCGGCACCTCCTCCGTCTCCTGGGCAATTTTCTCAAGGGATTCACGACGTGACGTCGAGAGCGGGTACCAGATTCCATACGCGATTCTCCGTCCACGACCGGACCCTTGTGGTGGACCTCGTCAAGCCCCGAAGAGTCTTGTCGTCCGCCGTCAAAGGGGGGGGGTTGGTGACGGCCCGCTACATCCTCACCCATCAGGTCGCAGCCAATCCCACCGCCGCCCCTGCGCCGAAGCAACGATGGAGTGATCCTGCGCGTCATCTGTCCCGTTTGGCCAGACGACTCGGCCTTCAAGATCAGACCGTCGGGTTGATGACTGCGGTGGACCTGCACCAACTGGTCGTCATTCGGACCGCGCGTGCAGAGCTGTGGATCGAAGCCTTTGTCACAGTCGGCGTGACAAACGCCGTACGGGCAGGGGACCGGCCGCAACCCACACGGCACAGGCGTATCGATCTCGTGACGGGGACGATCAACATGATTTTCACCACCAATGGCCGCTTGACACCTTCCGCGATGGTCACGGCCATTCAAGTCGCGACCGAAAGCAAAACAGCCGTCCTCCTGCGTGAGGGCGTACCAACCTTGTCCGGAGATCCCGGTGCGACCGGAACCGGAACGGACGCCACGGTCGTTGCATGCGGCGATGGGCCGGCCCTCCAATATGCCGGCACTCATACAAAGTTCGGCAGCATGCTGGGGTCGATCGCTCAACGGGCAGTCACGATGGGGCTGTTGCGGTCGAGGCGCAAGAATCGACTTGACTGACCCGGTGGCCTCCTCCTTCCGCCGAGACCGCGACGGGCTCTGACTGCCTCTGACTCCCATTGCTCCACCCTTCACATCTCCTTCTCCAAGGCGGACACCCGTGTAACTGAGAGTCCCGCTCCATCCTCACGCACGGCGGGCCCTTCCAAGGCGTAGGCATCATAGATTCCCGGG
>JAZFYL010000150.1:0-12560 GCA_036443495.1 Gemmatimonadales bacterium
GCCAAGCCCCGTGCCGCCGTGCGCCCGTGAGCGGGCCTCGTCGGCGCGGTAGAACCGCTCGAAGATACGAGGCAGGTGCTCCGCGAGGATACCGGTGCCGTTGTCGATGACGTTGAGCTTGACGGCCCCACTGGCTTCTTCGGCCCGCAGAGTGATGGTGCCGTCGGGGTCGGTGTAGCGGATGGCGTTGTCGAACAGATTGCTGAGTATGTGCCTTAGCGCCTTCGGATCGACCTCGAGGACCAAGTCGGGTGGGTCGCACGTCACTGCAAATCGGCGGCCGCTTTCGTCCGCCCCGGTGACGTTGGCCCACTCTTCCCGTGCCACGGGTTCGATCGCAACAGGCTCCTTGGTAGGCTGCCAGCGGCCCGACTCGATGCGGGAGAGATCAAGGAGGTCGTCTACCAAGTGCTGCATCCGTGTGGTATTGGTCCGAATCGTTTCCAGAAACCGCTGGGTAGTCTCTTCATCCGGAGTATCGGTGAGCAGCGTGTCGGCATAACCGGCGATCGACGTGAGCGGGGTCTTCAGCTCGTGTGACACGTTGGCGACGAAATCGCGTCGCACGCTCTCAAGCTTGCGCAAGTCGGTCAGGTCGTGGATCACGACCACCGCGCCCCCGCTGGGCAGCGGGCGTGCCTGGATGAGGAACGTGGCGGAATCGATCTCGACCTCACGGCTCACGTCCGTGCCGGCCAGGACCGATTCGACCACTGCGCGCGCCTCCTTCGACTTGAACAGCGCCGGTAGGTCGGGTAGCTGGTCGTGCTCGCCGTAGCCCAGCAGGGCACGAGCGGCGGGATTGGCCGTGAGAATCCGACCGCGCTTGTCCGTGGCCAGGACGCCCTCGACCATCGCGCCAACGACCGCATTCGATTCCGACTGCTCGCGACGCAGCTCCTCGAACCGGTCTATCAATTGCCGGTGCATCTCACGCAGCGAAATTACCAAGGCGTCGATTTCGGAGATGCCCGAGCGCGGGAACCGGGGCAAGTTGCCGGCCGCGATGGCACGGGCCGCCCCGGCCAAGCCACGGAGCGGTGACGTAACCGTTCTGACCGCGCCGACGGCCAGCAGCGACCCCACCAGGAGCGCCAATACCGCTGCCCAGGCGACCGATCGCAGGGACCGGTTCAGTAGTTGATTGGCCTGTCTGAGGTTGCTTGCGACGCGCACCACACCCGGTCCCCCGGGGATGGCTACGTAGAGGAGTTCCGCGCCGACCGTCTCACTCGTGCGTCTGGCATGTCCGACCTCCCCCCTCAGCGCAGCCATCACCTCTTCTCGATCTCCATGGTTGGCGATCTGAGTGCGGTCAGGGTTGGGGATATCGCTGTCCGCCAGCACGTTGCCGTCGGGGGCGATCAGGGTGATCCGCAGGTCGTTCGACTGGCCGATCATCCGCACGCGCTCCTGCCACGCCTCGGGGTCGTCGCCGAGAGATTCCCGGACGAGGCGCGCCAGGCGTTCGAGATCCTGCATCGTCTGTACCTCGAGATCCCGCCGCAGGGAACGCTCCGCGGCCCACACCAGGACGAACATCGTCATGGTGAGTATCACGATCGTTCCCAGAGCTACCCGTGCGGTGAAACTCACCGACCGGTCTCCCCCCCGCCCCCTTCGGCACGGAAGCGGTATCCGAAGCCGCGGACGGTTTCAATCCAATCGGCCTTGTTACCGAGTTTGGTCCGCAGCCGCTGCACGTGCATGTCCACGGTCCGGGTCTGAATGTCGGGCTGGGCTTCCCACACGCTCTCCAACAACTGCGGCCGGCTTTGCACACGCCCCTGGCGCTCCACCAGGAGTTCCAGAAGCCGATACTCCGTTGCGGTCAGGTCCATCTCCTGACCCTGGAGATAGGCACGGTGGGCCAACCGGTCGATCGATATCGGGCCCGCCACGAGAATAGAGCCGCCTTCACTCACCGCGGGAGCCGCCAGCCGCCTGATCAACGCGCCGACTCTGAGGGCCAGCTCCTGTGGTGAGAAGGGTTTGGTGAGATAGTCGTCGGCGCCGAGTTCCAGGCCGCGGATGCGGTCGGCCTCCTCCCGGCGGGCGGTCAGCATGATTACCCCGATGTCCCGTGTCTCCTGCCGCTCTCGAAGTCCCGTCAGGACGTCATACCCGGACATCCCGGGCAACATGAGGTCCAGCACGATCACATCGGGGCGTTCTGACCTGGCCGATTCGAGCGCCTCTACCCCGTTGCCGGCGGTGGAGACCCGGTAGCCGGCTTTGGCGAGATGGTACGCGACGAGGGCGGTAATGTCGGGTTCGTCGTCGACGACGAGAATGCGATGACTCATGGTCCTAAGCGCTTGGGATCCTGGACGGGTATCTGGGTGGACTCGCCGGTTGCTGACGATGACTTCTACGACGGAGATCCTGAGCCCTGTGGCGCTCCGCTTTGAAGCTCTCCTCGTGATGCACGCCCTCGAGAACCGCCCTGACCAGACGCTCCCGCGGGCCCGACAGTCGGGCCAGGCGATAAAGCACGAATTGGGCGATCTGGGTATCCGAGACGATCTGGATGTCGCGCAGCACCTTCAAGTGACGCGAGACGGTCGGCTGGGGCAGGCCGAGTACCGTGACCAGGTCCGAGACGAACATCGGGCCGCCGGCCAGGCAGTTGAGAATGCGCAACCGGGTCGGCTCGGCTAGCGTCACCAGCAGTTCGGATGGTGCGGGAAGCGGTGCAGGCATATGCGGGAAAACGAATACACCGGTGGCGCCGCCGGCGCAAGTCCATCCGCGCGATCCGATGGACTTTCCCTGCTGGCGTAGGGATATTGCGCCATGTTTTCAGCCGTGCTTCTGTGTGCCGCGTTCTGTGCGGCCCCCCAGGACAGCGCGCACCTCGTCATCGTGGCCACCACGGATGTCCATGGCCACGCCACGGCGTGGAATTATCTCACCAACAAACCCCATCCAGGCGGACTGGCCCGGGCCGCCGCCGCGGTGGACTCCTTGCGCCGGCGCTATCCCGGTCAGGTGATACTGGTAGACGCCGGTGATCTGATTCAGGGCGATCCTTTCGCGGAATTTTTCGCCGGTATCGGAGCGCGCGACCCACATCCGGTCATCGATGCGATGAACCTGATGGGATACGACGCGGCGACGCTCGGCAACCATGACTTCGACTTCGGCCTCGACGTCCTGTGGCGGTCGCTGGCGGGCGCGGCGTTCCCCTATGTCAGTGCCAACATCTTCCAGGACGAGACGCTCGTATTCCAGCCGACCACAGTGATCCGACGGAACGGGGTCCGTGTGGCGATCACCGGGCTGACGACGCCTGGCGTCATGGTGTGGGATCGCAGGCAACTGCAGGGCAGGGTCCGGGTGGCGCCGATCGGCACGGCGGCGCCCGCGGCGCTCGACCGGGCGCGACGCAGCGCCGACCTCTCCGTGGTGCTGGTGCACTCGGGGCTACGGGGCCCATCGGCCTACGACACCACCGGGGTTGGACCAGAGAACGCCGCCGCGCAGCTGGCCGACGGGCCCGCCAGGCCCGACCTCGTCGTGGTGGGCCACAGCCACAGCGAAATCGTCGACACCGTCATCAACGGCGTCCATTTCATTCAACCCCGTCCGTACGCCCAGACGCTCGCCGTCGCGCACGTCCACATGAATCGCGGCCCGACGGGCTGGCGGGTTACCCGGATCCTGGCCGGGCGGATCGAACTCGGACGGGTCGACCCGGACCGTCGGATCGAACGGCGGCTGTGGGGCGACCACCAGTCGGTCATGAGCTGGGTGGCGTCGCCGATCGGCGCCGCGGCTAAGGCAATGCCGGCGCGTCTGGGGCGGGCCCAACCCACGGCGATCATCAATTTCATCAACGAGGTCCAGCGCCAACGGACCGGGGCGCAACTCTCCGCGACCTCGGCGCTCAACCTCGACGCCGGTTTCCCCGCTGGGGAGATCCGCCTGGCCCATATGGCCGCGCTCTACCCGTATGAAAACACGCTCCGTGCCGTAGCGATTACCGGTGCCCAGCTGCGCGCGTTTCTAGAGCACAGTGTACGCTATTACCAGGTCGTCCGGGGGCGGGTGGTCATCAATGACAGTATCCGCGGGTACGACTACGACATGGTGCTGGGCGCCAGCTACCAGGTCGATCTCCGCCGGCCCGTTGGAGATCGCATCCGGGGTCTGAGTATCGACGGGATTCCGGTGGTCGACAGCGATACCGTCACCATGGCTCTCAACAGCTATCGTCAGGCTGGCGGCGGCGGCTACACCATGCTGCGCGGTGCGCCCGTGGTGTACGACCGGGGTGAAGGAGTGCGCGCCGTGTTGATCGAAGCGGTGAGAAGACGCGGGTTGATAGACCCGGCAGACTACAGCGCGGCAGATTGGTCCATTCGGCCCACCGCCGCGGCCGCGGCCGTGCTGACCCTGTTCGAGGATGCCTCGGGTGAGGCCCCGCTGGACCGCCCGGTCCTGCGGGTACTGGGGATCAGCGACTTTGAAGGCGCCCTCGCGCCCACCGATGAGGTCGGTGGAGCGGCCGAACTCAAGACGATCCTGGACACGCTGGCCGCGGACTGTGACTGCCTCACCATTCGTGTCAGCACGGGCGACCAGCTCCAGGGCTCCCTCCTTGCCGACCTGGAGTACGGGCGCGCGAGCGTTGCCGCCCTCAACCAGTTGGGGATGGATGCCGTTACCATCGGGCCGGGTGACCTCGCCTGGTCGCTCGACACCTTGCGGCAACGGATGGCCGACTCGCGCTACCCGTGGGTCATGACCAATGTCTTCGATGCCACGGCGGGCGCGCGTCCGCTCTGGGCGCGGCCGTTGGTTCCCATCGATGCCGGTAACGTGCGGATCACGTTCCTCGGGTATCTCTCCCCGACCCTGTTTCCCGAGCGTGCTGCCGGCGACGGGCGGGCGTTGGAGATCCGTGGTGGGCCGGTCGCGCTCAGGGAGGCGGCAGGAACTGCCCGGGATCGGGGCGCCGATGTGGTCGTGTTGCTGGCACACGGGGGAGGATCCTGTGACGGCGCCGAGTGCTGGAGGGAGGTGTTCGAGCTGGCCCATCTGTTGGACGGGGCGGGCATCGATCTCATCCTGACCGGCGGTACCGCGTCTCCCATCGACACGACGGTCGCCGGGATCCCCATCGTGCAACCGGCCGGCAAGGGGACCGCGGTCGCGGTCGCGGATCTGATTCCTGCGACCGATGGTTGGCGGTGGCACACCGCTGTCATTCCGGTTCACCCCGGAACCGTGCCACCTGATCCGGAGGTCGTCGCGGCGTTGGAGCGCTACCAACTGGAGGCCGATTCGCGGCTCGATCAGGTCGTGGCGCGGGTCAAGTTGCCGCTCCCGCGCCGGGATGAACCCTCCGCCCTGGGCCGGGTCGTGTCCGACGCTTTCCGGAACGCCCTGCGCACCGACGTGGCGCTGGTGCCGCACGACGAGATCCGCGATGGTTTGCCCGCCGGCCGGGTCACCTATGGCGATCTGTTGCAGGTGCTGCCGACACGGCGCCGGGTCGTAGCGGTCCAGCTCTCGGGAGCGGATTTGCGCACGCTGATCGAGGGGGTGGTTGCGACGACTCCCCCGAGCATGCATCTCTCCGGGGCGGTGGTGCGATTCGACACCAGCCGGCCGGCCGGGCGCCGGGTTCGCGATCTGAGGTTGCTTGACGGACGCGAGATTCGGGACAAGGATCAGTATTCGTTGGCCATCCCCGAGTCGTTGTTGCGAGACGATCGGCTGGTGAGGTTGGGGACCCTCGCTCCTATTTCCGGAGGAATGCCCGACTTGGATGCTCTGGAGCAGTACCTCCGGAGGTTGCGGCAGCCGGTCGATCCACCGAGGGACCGTCGGTTCAAACCCGTCGACTGAGTGTCTATGGAGACCATTCGCGTCTTTATCAATGAACGGCCCCATGTCCTTCCGGTCGCGTCCACGGTTCGGGATGCGGTCGCTTTGTACGACGGCGCCTTGCTCGAGTCTTTGGCCTCGGGTGCGACCTACGTTACGGACGGCCGCGGCATTCGGATGGATCGGGACGCATCCCTTCAAGCCGGTAGCATTCTGCGCGTCGTGACCTCACGGCGTCGACGCGCCGAGGATCAGCGTGCTGACGCGTGAGCTGATCGCACGGCTCCCCAAGGCCGAACTTCACGTACACTTCGATGGTTCGCTCCGGCCGGAGACGATCATCGACATGGCACGGGCGGAGGGGGTGGCGCTGCCGCACGACGACCCCGGCCGCCTGCGGCAGCACATGCTGGTCGACGACGCACGCGACCTCGAAGAGTATCTCGACCGATTCCAGGTCACCATTGCATTGCTGCAAACTCCGGAGGCGCTCGAACGGGTCGCCTATGAAATCGTGGAGGACGCCGCCCGCGACAATCTGCTGTACATAGAGGTGCGCTATTGCCCCACGCTCTCGACGGCGCGCGGCCTGCGCCTGGACGAAGTCCTCGAGGCGCAACTCAAGGGGTTCCGTCGTGGGGAAGAGGAGTTTGGTGTCACCCCGCGGATCATCAACTGCTCCTTGCGCCACTATGATCCGTCGGTGTCGATCGAGATCGCGGAGGCCTCCGTTGCCTTTCGCGGGCGTGGTGTGGTCGGTTTCGACTTGGCCGGTGGCGAGGCGGGCCGGCCGCCGGGCATGCATCGCGAGGCCTTCGACATCGCCAGGCGGGGCTACCTGGGGATCACCGTACATGCCGGCGAAGCCGCCGGTCCGGAGTCGATCGCCGAGGCGATCTTCCTGTGCAACGCCAATCGCCTGGGGCATGGAACCAGACTCTATGAGGATCCCGATCTGCGGGACTACGTGCGCGATCGCCGCATCCTGATCGAGACCAACATCACCAGCAACCTCCAGACGCATGTAGTGGCCTCCGCCGCGGAACACCCGGTGCGAGACTATCTCGATCGCGGGCTCAAAGTCACCTTGTCGACCGATAGCTGGCTCATGAGCGGCGTGTCGTTGACGGACGAATACTGGCTGGCCCACACCGAATTGGGGTTCACCCGAAAGGAGATCGAGCTCATGATCTTCAACGCCTTCCGCGGGGCCTTCATCTCACGCCCCGAGCGCCAGGCGCTGCTCAAACGGGTGCGTGCCGAGCTGGAGCTTATCTAGATGACGCTCTGGAACCTCGTGCAGGATTCGACCCAGGTGGTGGACCGGTTGGCCCAGTTGCAAAGTGGGCTGGATATCCCGTTCGTCGAGCGGCTGATGGGGTTCGTCGGACTCGGCACGATGATTGGCATCGCCGTGTTGATGTCCGCCAACCGGAAGCGCATCAGTTGGCGGCTCGTCGGGATGGGCCTCGTCACGCAGTTCATCTTCGGCGGGCTAATCCTCAAGACCGACATGGGGCGGGCGGTGTTCCAGTTCGCCGGCCGAGTGATCACAGGCCTGCTGGGGTTCAGCCGCGAAGGAGCGTTCTTCGTCTTCGGCAACCTGATCGACAGCACCATTCCGGTCGGGATCCCGGGACCTGACGGCGCGCTCGACACGACGGCGGGCTTCGTGGCCCAAACGATGTCGTACTTCGCCTTCACCGTACTGCCCACCATCATATTCTTTTCGGCCCTGATGACGGTGCTGTATTACGTCGGCGCCATGCAACTGGTGGTGAAAGGCATCGCCTGGGTGATGCAAAAGACGCTGGGAACCTCGGGTGCGGAGACGCTGTCGGCCGCGGGCAACATCTTCATGGGCCAGACCGAAGCGCCGCTGTTGATCAAGCCGTTCGTCAACAGCATGACGCGATCCGAACTCATGACCGTGATGGTCGGCGGGTTCGCCACGGTCGCCGGCGGTGTGCTCGCCGCGTACGTCGGCTTGTTGCAAGGGTATTTCCCCGGTATAGCCGCACACTTGCTTGCCGCCAGCGTGATGAACATGCCGGCCGGCATCGTGATCTCCAAGATCCTCCAACCCGAAGTCGGAGAGCCGAAAACCAAAGGCACACTTCACGTACACGTCGAGAAGAAGGAGACCGGCATCATCGACGCGGCCGCGTCGGGGGCGGGACAGGGGCTTCAGCTGGCACTCAACGTCGGCGCCATGCTGATGGCGTTCATCGCCCTGGTGGCAATGGTCGATTTCGGCCTGGGGTGGCTCGGCGGATTCGTTGGACAGGACCAGTGGAGTCTGCAATACCTCCTGGGTGTGGCGCTCCGACCGTTGGTGTGGCTCATGGGGGTTCCATGGCAGGATGCCGGCACGGTGGGCGGGCTGGTCGGCGTCAAGGTCGGACTCAACGAGTTCTTCGCCTATATCCAATTCGCGGGGCAGATTGCGGCCGATACGTTGCAACCGCGGAGTGCCGTAATCACTACCTACGCCCTGCTCGGCTTCGCCAACTTCTCGTCGATCGCCATCCAAATAGGTGGCATCGGCGGTCTCGCGCCGGACCGGCGCGGTGAGATCGCGAAGCTGGGGCTCCGCGCGATGATCGGCGGTAATCTGGCCGCGTTCATGTCGGCGTCGCTGGCCGGGATGCTCGTGTGACCAATCAGGAGTCCAAGGTCGAGACGGCCGCCGGGTTTCTTCGCGAGCGCTTGGAAGGACGCACACCGGGGACCGCCATCGTGCTCGGCTCCGGGCTTGGCGGACTGGTCGACCGGATGGATGATACCCTGACGATCCCCTACGGCGAGATCCCCGGGTTCCATCCATCCACCGTGGTGGGACACAAGGGCGAACTCGTCCTTGGACGGCTGGCCGGTGTCGACGTCATAGCCCAGGCAGGGCGATTCCATCTCTACGAGGGACACGACGCGGATACGGTGGCGCTTCCCGTCAGGGTCTTCGCCGAACTCGGTGTCGAACGGTTTATCGTCACCAACGCTGCCGGAGGCATTCGGCGCGCGTTCGGGCCCGGGACCCTCATGCTCATCGCCGACCACATCAACCTCACCTTTCGCAATCCGCTGTTCGGTCCCGTGCTCCAAGGCGAAGAACGTTTCCCCGACATGTCTGAGCCGTACGACGAGGCCTTGCGCAGCCTGGCCCACGAGGTCGCGCAGGCGAAGAGCATCCGCTTGACCGATGGTGTCTACGCGGGCCTGTTGGGACCAGCCTACGAGACTCCCTCGGAGGTCCGCATGTTGGAACGGCTCGGGGCCGACGCCGTCGGGATGTCGACCGTGCTCGAAGTGGTGGCTGCCAGGGCGCGCGGCGTCCGCTGCCTGGGCGTCTCAACCATCACCAACCCGGCCGCTGGCTTGACCCACCACCGTTTGAGTCATGACGAGGTGATGGAAGTGGGCCGACAGGTGGCGCAAGCGCTTGGGGATCTGATTGAGGGAGTGGTTGGAGAGAGTGCGTAGTAAGCAGTGAGTAGGAGTAGGGAGTAGGGTTATGCTGGGTCGGCAGGGACGTTGTGATTGAGAGGGCCGTGGCCTGAGCCCAGTCCAGGAGCTGAAGCGATGGCCCGGTGGACGAAGTCCACAGCACGGTCCACAGCGCTGGGCACGTCGTGGCCGAGGGCGAGGTTGGCGGTGATGGCGGCGGACAGGGTGCAACCGGTGCCGTGAGTCGAGCGGGTCTCGATTCGTGGGTTGGCGTACCGCCGGGTCCAGTCCGGACCGACCAGCACGTCGACTACGGTGTCGCCCGTGAGATGCCCACCGGTGACCAACACCGCTCCCGCACCGGCCTCGAGCAGGGTCCGGCCGGCTTCCATCATAGTGGTCTCGTCGCCCACGTCGATACCGGTCAAGCGGGATGCCTCCTCGGTATTGGGTGTCACGACCGTCGCGAGCGGCAGCAAGACCTGCCGGAGGGTGTCCGCCGCGGCGTCCGTTTGCAGCCGGTCGCCTGAGGTAGCGACCATGACCGGATCGAGGACATAGGGTGACCAGCGATGCCGTCGCAGGGCCTCCGCGACCAGTTCGACGGTTGGGCTGTCGGCCAGCATGCCGGTCTTGAGCGCCTGGGGCGGCAGGTCGTCCGCGATGGCATCCAGCTGAGCGGTAATGACCTCGCCGGGGACGGCGTGGATGGCCTGGACACCTTTGGTATTCTGTGCGGTTACCGCCACGACGACACTCGTGCCGAACACGCCGAACTGCTGAAAGGTCTTCAGGTCCGCCTGGATGCCGGCTCCACCCCCCGAATCGGATCCAGCGATGGTGAGCGCGATCTTCATGGAAACACCGGGACGACAGTGAGCAACGGGCTTCTCTCCACGGTACGCGACTTGGCCCGGCGGCGAGCTCGCCGGCGCCGCGACCTCACGTTGGCGGAAGGCCTCCGCCTGGTCGAGGAAGTGCTCGAGGCCGATGCCAGCATTCGCGGCATCGTGACCGCCCCGATGCTGGAAGCTAGCGAGCGCGGTCGGGCCCTCAAAGCCCGTCTGGCGAGGGTGCCGGGCACGTCGGTGGAGGTAACCGATTCCGAATTGGTGGAGTTGGCGGACACGGAACACCCTCAGGGGGTCATTGCCGTGGTGCAGCCGCCCACACACACCCTCGAGGACATCGCCGTGTCGGTCCGGCGCCCGGTCCTGGTGATCGACCGCGTTCAGGATCCGGGCAATGTCGGGGCGCTATGCCGGACGGGGTGGGGCCTCGGAGCGGCGGGGGTGGTGGCGTTGCCCGGGACCGCGGAACTCTTCGGGCCCAAGGCGCTCCGGGGCAGCATGGGTGCACTCTTCCACCTTCCTGCTGTACGTTCCGACGACGATGCGCTCGTCGCCTGGTTGCGGCGGCACGACATCGACCTGTGGGTTGCGACGCGCCAGGGCACCCCGGTGAGCGACGTGGATTTCGGGACTAGCCGGGTTGCGCTCGTGGTGGGCAATGAAGGTGCCGGTCCGCACCAGGCTCTGATGCAACATGCCGCGACCGTGGCGGTGCCCCTCGCACCGTCGGTCGAATCACTCAACGTCGCCGTGGCGGCGGGAATCCTTCTTTACGAGGTCGTTCGTGAACGTTGACACGTGGCCGGTGTCGATGGTGGTCGCTTTCGCGGGGCTGGTGGGCGCCATCGTCGGCAGCTTCCTGAACGTCTGCATCGCGCGGTGGCCTGCCGAGGAATCGGTCGTCAAGCCACGATCCCGCTGCCCCGATTGCAAGTCGCTCATCGCGTGGTACGACAACTTCCCCGTCGTATCCTGGATCGTGCTCCGAGCCAAGTGCCGTCATTGCGGCAAGGGGATCTCGGTACAATACCCCCTGATCGAACTGGCCACCGCGGGTGTATGGGCCTACACCGCCTACCAGCACGGCCCGTCTTTGGCCGCCCTGCAGTGGGCGGTGTTCGGCACGATCTTGCTGGGCATCGCCATGACCGACGCGCAGCAATACATCATTCCCGATGAGTTCAGCCTTGGCGGGCTTGTCATCGGGCTGCTGTTCAGTCTCGCAGGTGGCCTGCCCGGACTGGGCCAGGCGGTCGTGGGCGCCATCGTCGGTTTCGGTGTCTTGTACCTCGTCGGTTTCCTCGGGACCATGGCGTTCAAGGAAGAGGCCATGGGGGGCGGCGACATCAAGATGATGGGGATGGTCGGCGCTTTTCTCGGGTGGCAGGGTGTTCTCCTCACCATATTCCTGGGGGCGCTGGCCGGTTCGATCATCTTTGTGCCGCTGTCGCTCATCGGCCGGCGAAAACTCGTGCCGTTCGGGGTCTTCCTCTCCGTCGGTGCCGCCGCCACCTACCTGTTTGGAGAGCCGCTGCTGGCATGGTATCGGGGATATCTCGGGGTCTGACCGGGTGGGTCGCTGTTGGGTTGACCATGGTCGTGGCCGTAGGTTGTCGCGGGCGCTCGGTGGAGTCCGCCGGCGACGCTGACATCCAGTTTCTGGTCGATAGTCTAGTGCCGTTGGTAGAGATCACAGTAGGACTGGAATTCCGCTCGCAACCCCAGTGGGCGGTGCGGTCCCCCGAACAACTCCAAGCCTTTCTTCGCAACAAACTCCGCGAGCAGTTGCCGCCCGAGATATTGGCCGGTGTCGAGTCGGCCTACCGCCTGTTCGGTTTCATCCCCGACACGCTGGATCTGGAGGCGCTGTTCCTGAAGGTGTTGTCGGAACAGGTGCAGGGGTTCTACGAGCCGGACTCTGCCACTCTGTTTCTGGTGGAGGACGCACCGCTCGGCGTCCGCATCACCCTGGCCCACGAGTTGGTGCACGCACTCCAGGACCAGTACCTGCCGCTCGACAGTCTGATGGATCCCGCCCGCCCCAACGACCAGCTCATGGCCCTCCAGGCGATTCTCGAGGGACAAGCTCACCGCGCTTCGATGACTCTGATGGCGGGTGACCGCGTCAACGAAGCCGGCTTCTGGGATCTCGCGGCCGAGCAAGCCCGGCAAATCACCGCCAGAGAAATGCCCGAGGTGCCGCTGGCGTTGCGAGAGCAACTGCTGTTCCCCTACGTGGATGGTGCGCGCTTCATGGAGTGGTGGTCGACCGGAGCGCTGGGGGATACCATGCCGTACGGGCCACGGTTGCCGGTGTCCACTGAACAGATTCTCCATCCCACCCGCTATCTCGCCGGCGATACGCCGGTCGCGCTGGCATTTGCCGATTCCACCGATGCGGTGATGTATCAGGACGGCTTGGGCGAGTTC
>JAZFYL010000151.1:0-4831 GCA_036443495.1 Gemmatimonadales bacterium
CCGATCCATCGCGTGAACGTCCACTGGGGCGCTGTGGTCTCTCGCCAATAGACCCTGTACCCAGCGGTTTTCTCATTCTCCTGCGGCGTCCACCACAGCGTGGTCGACGGCCGCACGGCGCCGCGGATGCGGACCGAGTCGGGCGGTCGTGGCGCCCAGGCCAGTGAGGCCATGGTGGCCGCGTTCACGGCGACGATCTTGGCGGCGTAGTCGAAGTCCACGCCATCGGGAACGTCACCGAAGGCGATCCCGTCTTCCTCACGCACGTCCTGGTGCTGGCGGGTGTAGTTCTCATGCATCTCGGTCAGGCGAACCCCGGGGAACCCAAGGTCGTTGAACCGCCGGTGATCGCCGCCACGGCCGAAGCGGTCAAGGCGGTAGATCATGACGGCATCGAAATTGGTCATGTACCGGTCGGTGATTCGATCGACGTAGCGCGCCACCTGGCGCGATATCCCGTCGACCTCGCCGCCGGCGAAACGCCGCCGCCGCCGTTCCTGCTCCGTTTCGGTCGGGGGGGTAGGTTCGGAAAAGACCCGGAAGGTGCCATTGTCGATGACCCCGTCGATACCGGAGATGTTGCCGATGATGTCGTTGTTGAGGACCGCCTCGACGATCCATCCCTCGCGCTGGGCGCGTTCGGCGAGTTGGCGGCTTCCGTAGAGTCCCTGCTCCTCCCCCGCCAGCGGGGCATATACCAGGGTCTTGTCGAAGGTGTACCGGGACAGGACCCGGGCCACCTCCAACGTCGCTGCGGTGCCGCTGGCGTCGTCGTTGGCGCCGGGGGCGTCGCTCACCGCGTCCATTGCGTCGGACACGCGGGAATCGTAGTGACCCGTGATCAGGATGTAGCGGTTGGGGAAGGTGCGGCCCCGCTGGATGGCCACCACGTTGACGATGTTGACGCTGTCGGGAATGCGGCTTCCCTCGCCACCGGTGACCATGCCTGCGTCATAGAACACATCGAGGCAGCCGTTGCACGCCGCACTGGTCCGCTCGAACTCGGCCTTGAGCCAACGGCGGGCCGCCCCTATGCCACGCGTGTCGGACAACGTGTCCGAAAGCGTATGTCGCGTCCCGAAACCCGCCAGCGTCCTGATGTCCCGTTCGAGCCGTTCGGCGGAGACAGTCGCCACTATCGTTTCGATCCGCGGGTCGGTGATGGGAGGCGGTGCCGTTTGAGCGGCGGAAGCAGCCGGCGCCAGCATGAAGATCGCGGCGAGATATGGCATTGGTTTCATGAACATTGCTGCCGGATGATGGACGTGACGCCCGCGGAATCCTGAATTCGGAAGATAGTCGCGTCGCTCCGGATCGGCGGTCGGTCTGGCACCGGCACCGCTCGGGAGTACCTTAGCACGGCTCACCCAACCGGAGGTGGCGTGAGGTCTCATTGGAAGATTCTGGCCTGGTTGGTGGCCGGCGCGGTTGTCGGGGCCGGGTTCCAGCTGTTTCTGGAGGCGTGGCCCACGGCGAGTGTCCGTGTGGTGGACGATCCGGCCGGTGTCCGGGTCGTGGCTGCCCCGGACGAGTCGTTGTTGGTGCCGGGAGATGTGGTGGTGGGTGTGGTCGCCCGCCGCGGCACACCCCAGGAGTTGCGCACGGTCGTGACCGACCCGGCTTCGTATCAGGCAGCCCTGCGCAGCCTCGCGCAGGGCGACCTGGTGTGGCACGAGACGGTCGATGGACGGTTGATGCCTCTTGCACTGATCATCGACCCGACCTCGCCCCGGTCGAAGTGGCTCCAGCCGTTCAACCTGGCAGCGGAGATCTTCCTCAGGCTGCTCAAGATGTTGATCGTGCCCCTCATTCTGACGTCGATCATCACCGGCGTTGCCAGCCTCGGCGGTGGCGCCGAGTTCAAACGTCTCGGGCTCAAGACGCTGGGCTATTACGCGGCCACCAGTTTCCTGGCGGCGATCACGGGTCTGGCCTTCGTCAATATGGTGGGGCCCGGCTTCGGAGCGCAGCTGGGGCTTCCTGCCGATCCGTCGTTCACCACCGTGGCCGAGACAGGCGTCGGCGACATCCTCCTCCGGTTGGTGCCCGAGAACATCTTCGCCGCATTCAGCAGCAACATCAACATGCTGCAGACCATCTTCTTCGCCCTCCTGTTCGGATTCTTCATGCTGCAGGTACCGGCGGAGCATCGGGAATCGTTGCAGCGGCTGTTCGAAGCTGCCTTCGCGGTCATCATGAAGATCGCCGACTTCGTGTTGGCCTTGATTCCCTATGGAGTCTTTGCGCTCCTGGTTCGCGTGGTCGGGACCACGGGGTTCGGCGTCTTCAAGCCGCTCGGCATTTTCATGTTGACGGTGACGTTGGCGCTATTCACCCACTTCCTGATCACGCTGCCTCTCATCCTCCATTTCGTCGCGCGGGTCAGACCGTCCCGTTGGTTCCGCGCCATGAGCCCCGCGATCATCACGGCCTTCTCGACCTCGTCCTCCGCGCTCACGCTGCCCGTTAGTATGGAAACGGTGGAGAAGCGCGGCAAGATCTCAAACAAGATCGTCTCCTTCGTGCAACCTCTCGGCGCCACCATCAACATGGACGGCACCGCGCTCTACGAAGGGATCGGGGTCATCTTCCTGGCCCAGTACTATTCCAGCCTCAGTGGGTTCGAGCTGACCCTGGGGACCCAGGTTTTCGTCCTGTTG
Source organism: Gemmatimonadales bacterium (assembly GCA_036443495.1). Lineage (GTDB taxonomy): Bacteria > Gemmatimonadota > Gemmatimonadetes > Gemmatimonadales > GWC2-71-9 > N074bin45. The sequence continues at coordinate 2,661 of JAZFYL010000151.1, forward strand.
ATGGCGCTGCTGGCTTCGGTCGGGGCGGCCGGCATCCCTTCGGCCGGGCTCATCCTGATGGTCACCATCCTGTCCGCGCTCCGGCTTCCGGTCGAAGGGGCCGCCTTGTTGCTGGCGGTGGACCGCCCGCTGGACATGATGCGCACCGTCATCAACGTCTTCAGCGATACCACCGGCTCGGCCGTCGTAGCGCGCATGGAAGGTGAAGTCCCCGAAGGGAGTCGCGACGGCTAACGGGCTTGAACGTCGTCTACCCCATCACCCCCGGGAACCTGCTGGGGGTGATGTCGTATCCGGGGAAGACCTCGGAGAGATTTTCAGAGCCGAGGTGTCGCTGGAGCACTTCGGCGAACAGGTCGCGGAAATCGGTCGTCACCGCGAGGTCCCGGCCCTGGAACCGTTGACTGGGGTCTAGTCCGGGCCAGCGGCCGTGAACCTTCCCGCCGTCCACGCCACCGCCCATGACCATCATGGCGGTGGCGTGGCCATGATCGGTGCCGCTGTTGCCGTTCTCGTCCACCGTCCGTCCGAATTCCGACATGGTCAGGACGACCACATCCGCCATCCGCTCGCCAAGGTCCTTCGAAAAGGCCGCTAGGCCCTGGCTGAATTCGCGCAGCCGGTTGGCCAATTGCCCGGCCTCCGCGCCCTGGTTGACATGGGTGTCCCAGCCGCCGATGTCGGCGAATGCTACTTCCAGCCCGACGCCGGCCTTGATGAGTTGGGCGATTTGCAGCAGAGACCGGCCGAACCGCCCTCGCGGGAAGTCGACCCCGGGGGCGGGTCGGTACTGTGCGGGATTCACGTCCTTGATCATCTGCACGGCCTCGAATCCTTCCTCCGATGACGACGCCACGACGCCCGTCGCCGAGCCTTGATAGAGGGACTCGAAGGCCCGGGTGAGTTTGTCGCGCGTGCCGGGTTGCCGGGCCTGAAGCCCGAAGGTCTGCAGGTCGTCGATCGCCAGGGTCGGAGCCGAGCCACCGAGGATTCGGGGAAGCTGAGGGCCGAAGGCGACGGCGCGGAACGGGGTTTGTCTATGCTCTTCATCGTGCTGGCAATGGCGGTTGAGCCACCCGTCCGGGGTCGACTTCACGCCCGGGGTTCCGGTCTCCATGTAGTCCTGGGCATCGAAGTGGCTCCGGGTGTGGTTGGGTGAGCCGACCGCGTGGACAATCGCCAGGCTATGGTTGTCCCATAGAGGCTCGAGCACGCCGAGCTCCGGATGCAGGCCGAAGTGGCCGTCCAGATTGATGACCTGGTCCCGTGGAACGGCGATGCGGGGGCGGCTGCGGTAGTAGGCGCCGTCCCCGTGGGGGACGACCATGTTGAGCCCATCCACGGCGCCGCGCTGAAAGAGGCACACCAGGGTCTTGCCCTTTCTCGTCATGCCGGAACGCGGAAAGGCGTAGGCGGCGCGGTCGAGAAACAGCGGGTCCAGGCCGAAACTGGCCAGGGCCAGCGTACCGGCCCGGAGGAAGAAGCGTCGTGTTATCGTCATGCGATAGTCTCCCTTTGCACCGCTTCGTCAATCATCCTCGATGGTAAATCGCACATCACTACTGCCGCTGGAACTCCGGACCGCCTATGGCCAGACCCACCGCCAAGGCGCGCCGTGCCGACGGGTCACCGACATCGGCCAGTTCATCGCGTATCACCTGGCGCGTGGAGGGCGACATCAAGCCGCTCAGGATCCGCTCGTCCACGGCGTCGATCAATGTCTCGATGTCGGCCGTCACCGACACCACCTGATCGAGATCGACGGTAATGCCCGGCAGGTGGTTGCTGGCCAGGGCCACGGCGATGTTCATCCGATTGAGGAGCGCGCCGCTGTTGACCCAATCCTCCTGCGTCTCCGGATATCCGGTGGGGGCCGATTGGAGGTACAGCGGTTGCCCCAGCCGAGCCACAACCCGGGCCATGCCCGGGGAGTCGTCCGCCGTAGCGCCGACCACCCGCACGGCGCTGACGGTGAACTCGAGCGGCGTTTTGATCTTGGCCTGGCGGTTGGCGGGCGCCCAAAACTCAGGCGAGCGGAGGATGGCTCGCAGAATCTGCCGGATATCTCCGTCCGAACGATCCCAGGCGCGCACCGCCGCCTCGATGCAGCCCAACGGGGGCTGGTCCGCCACCAGGCGCTGGCACAGTTTGCCGCTGACATGCCGCATGGT
>JAZFYL010000152.1:0-2339 GCA_036443495.1 Gemmatimonadales bacterium
GTCACCGCCGAACGCGAGGTGGGTATGACAATCGACCAGACCGGGAATGACCAACCGCCCGCCGGCATCCCAGCGCTCGGCGTCTCTGAACGCACCGGGGAGATCGCCCTCCGGTCCAACCCACAGAATCTCCCCACCTTCCCACACGAGCGCCGCCGCCGGGACGGCGTGGACCTCGCCTTGCGGCCCCGCCGCACGACAGGTGGCGAGCGTGCCGATATTCCCCAGTACGGTGGCCACGAAAGTCGGCTCGCCTCAGCGGTCGATCATCGGCAGGTCGACACCCCGACCGGCCGCGGTTTCGATGGCCGATGGATACCCCGCGTCGGCGTGGCGCATGACCCCGGTCCCGGGATCAGCAGTCAGGACGCGTTCCAGACGGCGGTCGGCCGAGTCAGTGCCGTCCGCCACGCAAACCATGCCGGAGTGAATCGAATATCCTATGCCGACCCCGCCGCCGTGGTGGAGGGACACCCAGCTGGCGCCGCACGCGGTATTGAGCATGGCGTTCAACAGAGGCCAATCGGCGATGGCGTCGGAGCCGTCCATCATGCCTTCGGTTTCGCGGTTGGGCGAAGCCACCGAGCCGGTGTCGAGGTGGTCACGCCCAATGACGATGGGCGCGTCCACCTTCCCCTTCTTGACCAGCCAGTTGAACTTGAGCCCCATCTCAGCCCGCTCACCATATTCCAGCCAGCAGATCCTCGCCGGCAGTCCCTGGTGCTGGACCCGCTCGCGAGCATGACCGATCCACCGGGCCAAGGCCGCCTTCTCCGGGAACGTCTCCAACACTGCGTCGTCCGTTACCGCGATGTCCTGCGGGTTGCCCGAGAGCGCCACCCAGCGGAACGGCCCCGCTCCACGGCAGAACAGCGGCCGGATGAACTCGGGCACGAACCCCGGAATGCGGAACGCATCGCTCATGCCTCGGTGATCCGCCACCTGACCGCGCAGATTGTTCCCGTAATCGAAGGTGACAGCCCCCTTGGCCTGCAGGTCGAGCATGGCCTGGACGTGAATCACCATGGAATCGAGGACCCGGGCGTCGTAATCCTGGGGATCGCGTTCCCGCAATTCGGCGGCGGCGGCCAGGTCAAGTCCGGCTGGGATGTAGCCCAGCCGCAGGTCGTGCGCCGAGGTCTGATCCGTCAGCACATCCGGCGTTAGCCCCCGGTCGGCCAGTTGGGGTAGCACCTCGGCGATGTTTCCCACCAGGCCCACCGAAAGTGCGGCACCTTTTTCCCTGGCGTTGCCGACCAGGTCGAGCGCCTCGTCGAGATCGGTCGACATCCGATCGCAGTACCCGGTATCGACCCGCCGCTTGATGCGAGCAGGATCCACCTCGACCGCCAGCAACACCCCGCCGTTCATGGTTGCCGCCAGTGGCTGGGCGCCTCCCATGCCACCCAATCCGGCCGTGACCACCAGCCGGCCAGCCAGGCTCCCTCCGAAGTGCTGCCTGGCGCACTCGGCAAACGTCTCGTACGTCCCTTGAAGAATCCCCTGGGTGCCGATGTAGATCCACGAGCCAGCCGTCATCTGCCCGTACATCGTGAGGCCGAGGTCGTCCAGACGGCGGAACTCCTCCCACGTTGCCCAGCGAGGTACCAGTTGCGCGTTGGAGATCAGCACCCGGGGCGCTTCCTCGTGGGTTCGGAATACTCCCACGGGTTTGCCGCTCTGGACCAGCAGGGTTTCGTCGTTCTCCAGGCGGCGTAGGGTATCCACTATGGCGTAGTAGCTTTGCCAGTTCCGCGCGGCCTTGCCCCCGCCCCCATAAACGATGAGATCTTCCGGCTGCTCAGCCACTTCCGGATCCAGATTGTTCATCAGCATCCGCAGAGCTGCTTCCTGGTGCCAGCCCTTGCAGGAGAGGGCGGTGCCCCTTGGGGCCCGGATGGCGTGTGCGGGAGCTGTGGTCGCGGTCATGACGACTCCGTGGACGGTGAGGCTGCGTAGGCAGAAACCTATCACGGACGGGACAAACCGCGAGGTGCTGTTTTCTCAGCACCACTTGGTGGTTTCCGGACTGGTGAGTACAATCGAATGCGGGCTGGCATTGCAACCCTCACCGGGCCCACCCTATCCAACCTAGTGCGATGGATGTCCTTAGCAGCGGAGTCGGGGCTCTGACCAAACAGCAACGCACCACCGCTACCAATCCCGACGCCGTCGAGGTGGCACTGGCAGCGAGCGGGGACGCCTCAGCTTTCGAGCGGTTGTACCACCGGCACGTGGACCGAGTCCACAGTCTCGCCCGGCGGATGATCGACTTCGAGCTGGCGGACGAGGTCACCCAGGACGTCTTCGTCAGGGCTTGGGAGAAGTTGCACACCTTC
>JAZFYL010000153.1:0-2818 GCA_036443495.1 Gemmatimonadales bacterium
GGGCGAACCCGGCGGCTATCTTCCTCCACTGCCTCCCGGCCCACCGCGGCGAGGAAGTCACCGCGGCGGTGATCGACGGCCCCCAGTCGCGCGTCTGGGACGAGGCGGAGAATCGCCTGCACGTTCAGAAGGCCCTCATGGCCACCCTCATGGAGAAGTAACCGATGTCCGATCAGGAAACGCTCCGCCCCACGAAGCTCGACGCCGTCCACCGGGAGTTCGGTGGCAAGATGGTGCCGTTCGCCGGCTTCGCCATGCCGGTGCAGTACCCTGACGGCATTCTGGCCGAGCACAAGGCGGTGCGGACCGACGTGGGAATCTTCGACGTCTCGCACATGGGCGAATTCGAGATCACCGGGCCTGACCGGAACGCTCTGGTCAACCGCGTCACCTGCAACGATGTCAGTGCCCTCAAGGCCGGGGACGTGCAGTACTCCGCCATCCTGACGCCCGAAGGGACCTTTATCGACGACTGCACGGTCTATCGCTTCGAGGACAAGCTGATGATCGTGGTCAATGCCGCCAACGTCGACCGGGCATGGGAACACCTGGTCGCCCAGAAACGCGGCGCCAACGTCCGCCTCAAGAACATCTCCGACGAGGTCGGGTTGCTGGCGCTGCAGGGGCCGCGGGCGCAGGAGGTGTTGCAGGCCGAGACCACGACGCCGCTGGACGGGATCGGCTACTACACCTTCCAGACCGGTACGGTGGCCGGGGTGGGGTGCTTCATTTCCCGCACCGGCTACACCGGCGAGGATGGGTTCGAATTGTATTGCCGGGTCGATGAGACCGAACAGCTATGGCGGGCACTCACCGGCCCCGGCAAGGCCAAGCCCTGCGGGCTCGGCGCGCGCGACATCCTCCGGCTCGAGATGGCGTACGCGCTCTACGGCAACGACATCGACGCTACCATCACGCCACTGGAAGCAGGCCTCGGCTGGATCGTGAAGCTGGACAAGGGGTCGCCCTTCGTGGGCGATACCGCCCTCCGGCAGCAGAAGGCCTCGGGCGTCACCCGCAGGCTGGTGGGGTTCCAGCTGGCCGAGAAGGCCATCGCCCGGCCCGGGTACGCGGTCTACTATGAAGGAAGGGAAGTCGATCGGGTGCGAAGCGGCACCATGAGCCCGTCGGTGGGAGCCGCCATCGGCACCACCTTCCTGCCGGCCGACATCGCCAAGGTCGGGACCAAGTTCGAAGTGGACTGCCGCGGCAAGCGAGTGGCCGCCGAGGTGGTGAAGCGCCCCTTCTGGAAAGAAGGGTCGGCGAAGAAAAAGAAATGAACGCCGCGTCGGCCAACGTAACGCCGCCATCCCCATCCCCACCCCTCCGGGTCGCCATTCTGACGGTTTCGGACGCCGGCAGCCGGGGCGAACGCGAGGATACCTCGGGCGACACCATCTCGGAGTGGATCGCCCGGCGCGGCTTCCGCGAAGTAGCCCGTGAATTGGTACCGGACGAGACCCAGTCCATCGCACGGGTGCTCACCGGCTGGGCCGACGGCGGCCGGACCGACCTGATCCTCACCACCGGCGGCACCGGCCTCACCGTCCGCGACGTGACCCCTGAGGCTACCCGGGCCGTGCTGGACAAGGACGCTCCCGGGATCGCCGAGGCAATTCGCATGACCGCCTATCCGAACTTCCCCGCCGCCGTGTTGTCCCGAGGAGTGGCCGGCGTGCGCGGCAACACCCTCATCGTCAACCTCCCCGGGAGCCCCGGCGGGGTGCGGGACGGACTGGCCGTCCTGGATGACCTGGTCGGTCACGCCGGCGACCTGCTGCGCGGCATTCAGCGGGGTCATCCGTGACGGCCCAACTGCTCGTGACCATGGACGACCTCGAGACCGCGGTCCCGTTGAATGCAGCGCTCGAAGAAGCCGGCTATCAGACGACGCTCCTGTCGTCGCTCGACGATACCCGGAAGACGGTTCGAAGGGTCAAGCCGGAACTGGTCGTCCTCACCGGAGCCGTGCACGAACCGCGCGCCACCCTGCTGGCGGCGCTGGCCCGGGAGCAGGAGATCTCCTCCATCGCGCTGCTCGAGGCAACCGACTCGGAACGCGCCCGCAGCCAGTTGGGTGTGACCGACATGCTGGTCAAGCCGGTTTCGTCAGAGGACGTGCTGGCCACCGTCCGCCGGGTGCTGCGCTGGCGCGAAATGCAGCAGCGCACCGGCATCGTCGGCGAGAGTCCCGCCATTCACGAGATGCTGGTCAAGATCGAGCAGATGGCGCCTGCCTCGTCGACGGTCATCATCGAAGGCGAGTCGGGAACAGGCAAGGAACTGGTGGCCAGGGCCATTCACGACTTCTCCCCCCGGCGGGGCGAGCCGTTCGTGACGGTCAACTGCGCCGCCCTGCCGGAGACACTGCTCGAATCGGAGTTGTTCGGGCACGAGAAGGGCGCCTTCACCGGCGCCGCGGAGCGCCGCCTGGGACGGTTCGAACTGGCCGACCGCGGCACCATCTTCCTCGACGAGATCGGGGAGATCTCGCCGAGTGTGCAGGTCAAACTGCTGGGGGTGCTCGAGAGCCGCACCTTCTTCCGGGTCGGCGGGACCGAACCGATCCACGTGAACGTGCGCGTCGTGGCAGCCACCAACCGGAACCTCAAGGAACTGGTAGCGCTGGGAGACTTCTGGGAAGATCTGTACTACCGGCTCAACGTCCTGAACATCTATCTTCCGCCGCTGCGCGATGTGGAGATGATGTTGTCGTTGGTCAGCATCACCCCCTTGGGTTTGCCGGTGGTGCCCGAGGTGGACATCATGATCGATCCGTCACCACCAGAACCCTTGGCCATTTCATCGGCATAGAAAT
>JAZFYL010000154.1:0-2865 GCA_036443495.1 Gemmatimonadales bacterium
CGGCATACTCACACAGTGCTCGGTCGCCGGCACTTAGGGATGCCCGGCGCCAGTCCCGCGCCACCTGGTGCGTGAAGGCATCGGCTTCCGCCGGGTCGGTGATTCCAAAATCGTCGGCGACCTCGGCACGGAGGTCGTGGGCGTGGGCGTGGATTCAGTAGCGGCAGCGGTTGGTCGCCGAGACGACCACCGCCAGCAGTTCCCGCTGGGCTCGGGAGAGAGGGGACCGGCCGTACATGACGGCGGCATAGAAGTCCATGGATGTTCTGAGCACTCGGGGATTGGGGCTCATGATGCCCACGATGTTCCACACTCGGCCGGCCCGCTTCATCGCGGCTTCCAGTTGCTGTTTCAGGAAGCCGGTCGCCGAATCGATACCGATGGTTTGGATCCAAGGCATCCCGGTCAACCTCAGAAGGCCAGCAGGTCGCGCCTGTCCAGGTCCTGGATGACGGCGTCCGCCAGCGCCTTGACGACGGTACTCTCCGAACCGGGGTCGAACGTCTCCGAGTTGGCCGCCCACAGCAGTTGTGCGTTGCTCCGGTAGATCAGCGTTTCGAGCCTCAAGACCTCGTACTCCGTCCAGTACCCCGGAGTCGTGTAGGCGCTGTATCCCCAGTTGTAGTAGCCGTAGAAGCCGCCGTAGTAGCTGGGCTCCCAATAGGTGGTGCCGGGGTTGTACTGCTGTTGCTTGTCTACACCCAGCAGTCGAGTAACCAGAATAGCGTCGATGTCGTTTTGCCGGACGTAGTCATGAATGATCGTGGAGTCGATCTTCCCGGGGCCCAGGGCAGCAGCGCTCGACACGGCGCTGATGCGCTCTCTTTCGAGCTCGGAGACGAACTGATCCTCGAACGACCGCCGGACGGCTTGCTCATCCGTCACCCCGATGATGAGCATCTTTTCTATCGGGTCGCTGACCCCCTGGGGGTCGGCCCACACATTGGTGAGTTGTGTCGATCCCCCGCATCCGGCAAGCATCGCCGATGCGATGAGGGTGAGAGGCGAAAGAATGCGTGTGATCTTCATGGGACTCCAAGCGGGCGTGGGTTGATGGGGAGCGTCCGATTCGATCGCGGCCGCTCCGGAGTGTAACCTATCATGGTACGGCTGACTTGGGGTGGAGTGCCTCCGGCCTTTCCTGGCTCCAGCCTGGCACAGCATGAATGCCTCAGACGCTTGACCACGACTGCCCCGGCCACGAGGTTTCCGCAGGGGCCATCGGTTGGCCCCCTCGAGAGGAGGTTCCAATGTCCGTCACCCTCGCCGCCTACGTCTTGCCGGGTACCGACACCGCCGAGGACGTCCTGCATCGAGTCAGCGAAGCCGGCGGTCCACCATGGCTGGACGACGTCGCGATCATACGGCGGTCCCACACGGGCCGGGTCTTCGTCCACAGCACGTGGGCCGAAACCCACCACACCGACAAAGGTGAGGTCAGTTGGGGGGCCATGACAGGCGCCGTCGTTCGAGCCCTGACCGGTCCGGGAGGGGCGCTGGCCGGGCTGCTGGCCGGTGGATCCACGAAGGGCATCGCTGCGGCGCTCGAGCTCTCGTCTACCGATCCGGCCTTCGATGCGTTGACGAACCAGCTTACGCTGGAAACGTCGGCATTGCTGCTGGTGGGGGAGTCGGTCCCTTCCTTCGTGGAGACCTTCGCGGCCGACGACGGCACCCTGATCTACACCGAGATCGCCGAGCACCTGGCGGACCAGATTCACGCGTCGCTCCACCCGGCATAGGGAAACCCCGGGCCGTTCCAACTGCTGGGCCTCTCGGATGACCCAGCGTCTTCCCCCTATACCCGGAGCATGGCACATTACGGCCTAGATGCGACCTCGTTCTCTGCTACTCGCCGTCATGATGCTGTGCTCACCGTACGCGCCACTGGTGCGCCCGGATCCCCTGATCATCACCCGGGCCATGACCGCTTCCACCATCGCCGAGTTCTTCGTCGAACGCGATTCCATCCTGGTCCAGTTGGAGATCGGACTGGTGGATTTGCCGGCGTTTCACAATCTGCTGCCATCCGAACTGCTCGCGCGGATCCAGGATACGACCACGCCACTTGCCCGGCGGCTGACACAGTTCTTCCGGAACGACCTCACGATCACTCCTCGAGGCGGGACGCCCATTGTCGGCCGGCTCCTGCGGATGTCGGTTCGCCGCCGGCTACAGCGGGACGAGATCACCGGCGAGCCGCTGCCCAACCAGGACGAGAACGCGGAGTTGGTGCTGCTGGCTGAATTGTCCTACCCGCTCTCCGTAATGTCGGACACGCTGTCGTTCAGCCCACCCGGGACTTCCGCCGGTGCGACCGGCCCGTTGGCCAACATAGGTTTCGTGGTGTATCACGAAGGCATACCGGTCAACGATTTCCGCTACCTGGCCCCCGACGCCACCCTGGGGCTCGATTGGGAAGATCCCTGGTACAGCGCGTTCACGGTCCGGTCTCTGCGCCGGCAATTCTACGCGCCGCTCTCAGCCTACCTCTACGTGGAAGAGCACGAGGTGCGGAAGGAGATCGTCCTCCGTCCCAAGGATCTGCAGCAGTGGACCGACCTGGGTTTGGCCGGCCGGGACAGCATCGTCGTTGGCGAGCAGGAGGAGATCAAACGTCGCGTCGTCGAGTTCCTCGATACCCACACTCAGGTTTCGATCGATGGTCGCCCGGTTGATGGCCACCTCGATCGGGTCCATTTCATCTATCGCACCTTGCGCACGACCGGGGTCATCGACCCCCCTCGGGATCTCCGGCTGACCGACGCCCTCCTGGGCGTCATCTTCTACTACCCCGTGGACAGCCTGCCCGAGCTGGTGACGATGGAATGGGATCTGTTCGGCGAAGGCATCCGTGAAATCCCC
>JAZFYL010000155.1:0-4996 GCA_036443495.1 Gemmatimonadales bacterium
CCCTCGTTGCGAGACGTCGTTGAACGGCTGCCAGCATTGTCTGGTCTTGCTCATAGGGCCCGGCTCGAAAGAGCCGTCTTATCTTGCTGGTAGCGTGTGGAGGGACCAATTCGACCTCGGAACAATAAGGCTTACAGAGACGTTCCGTGTCCTCCGCCCCGTCCAGGGCTGGTGCGATGAGATCGAGTTCGAACCGCTGTCCGAGAAACCGCACCATGTGGAACCTCCGCAGCGACCCTCCTCCGGTTTTCAATGACGGCGGGGTGGGCGCGAGGAAAAGTATGCGCATCGACTCTCTCATTCAGTTTCTAGGGTCTTTCGTAGCCACGACCATGGCTATCGCCCGGTCCGGCCCATTCCAGCTCACCGACGCGGCTTCTGCCTCGCTTGCCGGAGCCCAGAGGCCGGTCCGACTCACGGCGTACTCGATTCGACCGATATGGATCGGCGCGAGGAGACCCTCCAGGCCAGCAGGGTCGTAGGCCCGCATCCAGTCATTGGTCAACGCTTGGCCGAAGGGTACCGTGATGAGGGCCTTCCCTCCAGGCCTCAGGACCCGCACGATCTCTGCCACCGTTGTTCGATCACCCGAACCGGCCGAGGGGTCGCCGTAATGTCCGATGCCGATGTGCTCGATCACGGAGACCGCCACCACGACCTGGAAACTGCCGTCACGGAAGGGCAAACCCATGGCATCCCCGCAGACCGCGAAGAAGTTCGGGTGCCGGAACGGATAGGGCTTCACGTCGATCCCAACGAGCTGAAACCCACGGGAGGCCATCGCAATCGGCAGCCGACTGTAACAACACCCGATGTCCAGGACCGGTCCGGTGGCACCGTCGAGATTTTGAAACACGAACGGGTATTCGATGACCCGCTCGGTGGTGACGAGCCCGGGCTCGAACACGTGTTTCAGCATTCTGCGCGAGACATCGGCCAAGCGGGCTTTCAGTCCCGGAAACCGATCCAGGATGTGGACCACCCCCCGCCAGCGGAGGCGGTATTGTGGCCGGTAGGTGCCGGGGGGCTCGATGTCAGACATGTGTGCTCCCGACCAGGGGTTTCGGTGAAGACCATGACTCGTGCTTGGTTGCCCAGGCGAAATAGTAAAAGCCCAGCCACTCGGCCAGGCGTGTCCCGTCGCAGCGCTTCCACAGATGCCGTGTCCGCTCCACCAGGCACACCTGCGCTACCCGGAGCAGGGTGGATCGTGACAGCAGCGGGAGGTAAGGGGGCACCACACCGGCAGGGAAGACCTGGGCCCCACTCAACCCGGATTCGGTTAGCAGGTCGAGGATCTCTTTAGTCGTGAAGGCCCGCTCGTAGAATGTATTGGGTGAGTCGTCTCTGGACATCAGGGAGCGCTTGAACCGGCCGATCCAATCCAGGGATCGGAAGAGCGAGAACTTCCGGGGAACGATGTCCGAGTAGAACAGCCCCCCGGGCTTCAGGACGCGGACCATCTCGCGGACAATGGGACTGGGGTCGGGGAAGTGCTCCAAGAGACCCGTCGAGAGGACGACATCGAAGCTTCCATCGGGAACTGGCAATCTCGATCCCTCTCCGACAACGAACCATCCACCGACCGCTGCCTGTGTATAGTTCACCTTGGCCGCCCGTAAGGCTTCCCGTGAATAATCCAGACAGGTCGTGTGATATCCCGCCATTGACAGAAGACAGGAGAGCCGCGCCGAGCCCGAGCCTACTTCAAGCGTGCGGCCTGAAGCGGGCAGGATAGCGCGAAGATACTCCAGCTTGATTCGGTCAAGGACCTGCGTCATGGTCCGCGCCGTCAAGGTCGAACCCTGGCCCGTCCAGTATGAATCCCAGAATCGGCGACCGTGATCAGCCGTCATATCGCTTCCGCAGGATCAATTTGTAGTCCGCCGGCGTTCCGATGACGACCCATTCGCGAAAGCGCCGGACCTGTGCCTTGATCTGCTCGACCACCCCCTGCACACCCGTCAGGTCCGATTCAAAGACGCGTGTCCAGCCGAATCCCGCCTGATCGAACTGCCGCTTCCAGTAGGCCAACGGTTGGACGTTGACGTGCGTGGGATCCCGGTGGGCGTTAGGATGGCGCGCGTGACAGATTTTCACATAGGCCACCCCCGTGTCGGTCAGCACTCGCCGTATCTCCGACAGCATCGGTCGCGGATCTGCCAGGTGTTCAAACAAATCCAGCGCGGTGACCAGATCGCAGGAGGCCGACCGGATGGGAAGCCCGACCTGCACGTCAGCTACCATCAGGCTTCCGCGGGTGGTGGCGTCACCCTGTGAGACGGCATACAGACTGATATCTAGACCGATGACCGTGGGCACCCCCTGGGTCTGGAATGCTTCCACCAGGTATCCTTTGGCACATCCGATGTCACAGACCCGTTTCGGCCTGCAGCGGCTGTGGAGAAAAGCCGCGGTCCGCTTCGCGAGCGGATAGATGAGATCCCGGGTGTGGGGTGGACTCTGTCTCGTCTTCCCCTCAAAATAATCCCGGTCATAGATGACCCTTGGCACGAATTCAGGCATGGTCATCCTTCCGGCCTGCCACGTCTCGAAAGAGGCCACGCAGTTCAGTCGCGCTGCGGTGCCAGCAGAAATCGGCTGCCCGTTGGAGGCTAGCTGACGCCATGCTGGTTCGGATCGCTTGGGTGCCCGCCACAGCGCACATGGCCTGAGCAAGCGCGGGCACGCTGTCCGCATCGACACGGAGCCCGGCCTCCCCTGCAACTTCGGGCAACGCGCCCCCGTTCGACACGATGACGGGCACACCGCAGGCCATCGCTTCGAGAACCGGCAACCCGAACCCCTCATAGTGAGACGGAAAGACGAAGAGATCCGCCCCGGCATAAAGGGCCGGCAGGTCTTCGGCCGGCACCTCCCCCGTGAGCACGATGTCCTTGCGGACGTGGAGTGTCTTCAAGACAGCCTGGGTCCCCGCTCCCCAGCGGTGACCGCCGACGATCACCAGTCCGGCGCCAAGGCCGCCTTCCAGGCGAGCCAGCTCGAAAGCCCGGAGAAGGGTCGAGACGTTCTTATGGGGTCCGAGCGCGCCCACATAGAGGACGTACCGTCCATGGATCCCGTAACGACTCGTCACTTCGGCGCCCTCGGAGGGCGCCATCGGCCGGAAGGCTTCTCCTCGTCCGGGATAGATCACGCGCACGAGCGCCTGGTCCACGCCCAGTAGCTCCACCAAGTCCTGCTTGGTTTGTTGCGAGATCGCAATGACGGCGGCCGAACGACGGATCACCCGCTCGACCGTCGACTTGAATCGCCGGTGCTCGCCGAAGAGTTCAGGAAGCCTCAATGGAATGAGGTCGTAGATGATCGAGACCACCTGTCCCCGGGGCAGCACGGGAGCCATCGGACAGGTCGCCAGAAATACGTCGAGGTTCCCCCACAGTTCCCGCTGGATCGGCAACGACCATCCAAGGTGATCCCACCAAAAAGCCAGCACGCAATCCGGCACACGCAGGCGTGTCACGGACCCCAGCCTGTCCAGGCTGCCGGCCTCATCGTGCCCAAGCCAGCTCCGCCGGAGAACCAGGCGGTACTGAGAATCAGGGTCCATCGCGAGGAGGGAGCGAACCAGTGGACCGACATACCCGCTGATTCCCCCTCGCCCCAGAAGCGGACCCGCGTCGATTCCGATCATCATTTCTCCCGTTTCCGCAGGGCAGCCTGCGCGCCGATCTCGGCCAACGGTGTTCGGATCACGCACGCAAACTCACCGTCGCTGCCTGGCGCACCCAGCCCATCACCAAAGCGGCGTCATCCGCGGTGACAATGCGGAAGAGCGCGAGAAGACCACCGTAGAGGACGAGCGCCACCAGCGTGGACAAGAATGGTCCGAAGTCCTGCAGCAACCAGAGCGATGCTCCTCCGATCGAGACCGCCAGAAGGCCGATGCACACCGGTCTGAAGGATGGCCGTATGCCTAGTTCTCGCCACGCCATGGTGACGCCGAGGCCCAGGAGAACCAGCTCCGACGTGAGGGTCGCAGCCGCTGCCCCGAGGGCACCCCAGCGAGGAATCGCCCAGAGATTGGCTGCGGCATTGAGGGCCAGAGCGCCGAGTAAGCAACTGAGCCAGAGACGCTCGCGTCCCCGCGCCTGGAGTGCCACACCGAGGGGGGCGTACAACCAGTTGGCTGCGGCAGACCATGCCAGCACGACTAAAAGCGGCGCGGCCGCCGAAAACTCGGCGCCGTAGAGCCCACGCAGCAACGGATCGGCCAGGCCGCTGAACGCCAGCGCGACGGCGGGTGCCGCCACCCCGAGCCCGCGTACAGCCCGGTCGAAGCTGGCCGGCACCCCGCTCTGGGCCGAACTCACCATGACCGGAAACAGGACTCCGGCCACGGTGTTGCCCACGTTCAGCACAGCGCTGATCGGCTTGAAGGCGACGTTGTAGAGACCGAGGTTCACGCGGGATGACATCTGTCCCAGGAGGAGGATGTCCAGTCGCCGATAAAAACTCTGAGCAGCGATCGTGGCACCGAACGGGGTTGCCTCCCGGAAGAGCGTGCCCAGCCGGAGGGTGTCGATCTCACCTTTCGGCAGCAGGGGAGAGGCGGCCCATCTGGCCACCAGCACCGCAAATCCCGCTGCTAGCACGTGTGCCCAGAGGAACGAGGCGACCCCGCCATAGAGCAGGGCAGCTCCGCACAATGCCAGGGTGGCAATGAGGCCGCTCGCCAACTCAGCGACCGCGACCCGGTCATACCGCGCCCGGCCGTGCATCACGGCCAGATAGGGTAAGCTCAGCGTTCCCAAGGCGAGTTGGGCTGCTGCCAGTCCTATATAGGCGAGGGGGACCGGCTGCTCCGGGAGGACTGCCGCGAACACGGGGATGGCAACGAGTACCGCCGTGGCCAGCAGCGCTTGGGCGAGCAGGGCTGTTCGTACCAGCCCGGCTCCGGTCTCCGGCTCCCGAGCGATGGTCCGGGCGACCACGGTGCTGATCCCCCAATTCGGCACGAGCCCGAAAAGAGCCG
>JAZFYL010000156.1:0-4524 GCA_036443495.1 Gemmatimonadales bacterium
CAGATTGCCGTAGCTCGGTTCGTGCGGGTAGCGGGCGGCATCATCGTGGAAGTGGGCTTCGCCCAGTTGGTACCATGCCTCGACGTCGGTGGAGTCGTACCCGATCAACTCCTCGGCGAGTCCGCGCGCGCGCCCGAGCTCTCCGTTCTCGTAGGCGACGTAGAACTGGACCAGTGTCTTGATGCGGGGCGGCAGCGAGGCGCTGTGGGCCTGGGCCTTGACCGTCCACTCCCGGCGCTGCGCCGGATCGCTTTCGACACCGATCCAGCCGTCCACATCGCGGAGCCTGAGGTAGGCCAGGGCAAATGTCGTGTCGAGTTCGACAGCCAGGTTGAAACTCGTCCTGGCCTCGTCCAGATCGAATCGCTGCAGCGCCTCGACACCGAGCAGATAGGCGCGGTAGGCCTCCAGCGAGTTGGTGGTCTGAGCCACGAGGCCCGGGCGTTCGCCGGGTGGCGCGCCGCTCACACTCAGCACGCGCGCCGCCAGGGTGTCGAACAGCGGCCGGGGATCGGCATCCAATCCGGCCCGGACGATCTCGGTGGCGAGCCGGTTGCCGGAAGCGACGTCGTGCACCTTGGCTTCGATCGCCAGGGAATCACCTTCCCGGCGGATGTCGCCCAGGACCAGGGTGCCGACGCCCGCTTCCCGCGCCATCGATTGGGCCGCGTCGAAATCGAGGTCGCTGGCGGATTCTATGTCGCTCCGGCGGAGCAGTGATCCGGTGCGTTCGTCGTCGTAGACGCGCATGTCCTCCCACTGGGCGATCGCCAGCCCCAGGAGGTTCATCGACGCATCCTCCCAGTAGTCCTTGGCCGCGTCCGCGGTCTTGTTCTCGAAGGGGAAGACGATGATGCTGTGCCGCGGATCGCCCTCGACCGACCAGCCCCGCGGCCAGAACGCGAACGCGGCCACCGCCACGATGGCGATCCCGATGGCGGCCGCGGCGGCGAACTGTCTCGACCTGCGCGGCCGCCGGATCGGGCCGGTGGTGGTGCCGCTCCGGAGCGCCGCCACGATTTCGGAGGCGGTCTGGAACCGGTCCGCGGGATCCTTCTCCATCGCCCGGTCGATGACCTGTTGGACGCCATAGGGATCCGACTCGAGCTGGGGTGTGGGGCCGGAGATCGTCTGGGCGACGATGGCCTGCGGCGTGGTGCCTTCGAACGGCGGATTGCCCGCCAGGGCCTCGTACAAGACGCAGCCGAACGAGTAGATGTCCGTCCGTCCGTCCAGTTCCGTTTCGCCGAACGCTTGTTCCGGACTCATGTAGGACGGCGTGCCGATGGCCATGCCGGCCTGGGTGAGACCGGCGCTGCCCGACACGCTGATGGCCCGGGCGATGCCGAAGTCGGCGACCAGCGCGTGGCCGTCGGAAATCAGGATGTTGGCCGGCTTGATGTCGCGGTGGACGACGCCGTGCCGGTGGGCGAAGTCGAGCGCCCCGGCGACCTCACCGGCGATGCGAAGGGCATCCTCCGGCGCGAGCCGGCCCTGCCGCACGATGAGGTCGCGCAGCGACTCGCCCTCGACGAACGGCATCACGTAGTAGAGCAGCCCGTCCGCCTCGCCGGAATCGTACACCGGGAGGATGTGGGGATGTTGCAGTTTGGCCGCGATCTCGATCTCACGCAGAAACCGCTCATGGCCCACCGAAGCGGCGAGATCGGGAAGCAGAACCTTTATGGCCACCGGGCGGTTGTGCTTCCGGTCCGTTGCCCGGAACACGATGGCCATACCGCCGCGACCGATCTCCTTCTCGATCTCGTACCGGTCGTCCAGGGCTGATCGCAGATCGTCGAGAAGGTCGGTCATGGGAGGCAAATATGGGGCGGAGGAGGATCGCAGGACAAGGCCACCGTCAGCCGGCGGCCCGGTCCAGGTGGCCGGCAGCCAGGCACGGTCCTGATGGCCATGCCTGGCCTGCAATCCGTTCGCTATTCGGAGCGGAGCGCCGTGGCCGGGTCCACCTTGGCCACGCGGCGCGCCGGTATGAAGCTCGCCAGGAGGCCGGTGACCGCGAGGGTCACGACGATGATGCCGAACACCACCGGATCGTGGGCGTCGACCTCGTACAGCACAAGCTCCAACGGGGAGGCGGCCAGGAAGGCGATCACCAAACCGATGGCCAACCCGACGGCCAGCTGGATGGAGCCCTTCTTCATGACCAGGCCGATCAGGCTTCTGCCATCGGCTCCGAGGGCCATGCGTACGCCCATCTCGGTACGCCGCTGGCTGACGGCGAAGGACATTACGCCGTAGAGCCCTACGGCGGCCAGGAACAACGCCACGAATCCAAACACCATGAACAACGTCCCGAATGTCGTGTAGAACCATGTTTCCTCGGCGATCACTTCTTCCATGGACAACACGTCGTAGATCGGAAGATGCGGATCGATCCCGGCGATCTTGGCCCGTACGGCCGAGGCGGCGGCCAGCGGATCGCCCTGGGTGCGAAGGGCGATGCTCACCCGGTTCCCCACCCCGCTTTGCGCGATCGGGATATAGAACCCGGCCGGGGACGCGTCGTTGTTGCCGATGCCTTCCATCTTCATGTCGGGCACCACGCCGACCACCGTCAGCCACTCGGCAGTGGTTTCGCTCCGGCCCATGCGGATGCGGCCGCCGAGGGCGTCGCCGTCGGGGAAGAACGTCCGCTGGAATGTCGCGTTGACAACAGCCACCGGCAGCGTCTCACGAATGTCCTGAGTGGTGAAGGCCCGGCCCTGCAGCACCCGGGTCTGGAACGTGTCGAAGTAGCCGGGTGTGACGATGCCTTCCCGCGCCAAGGGATAGTCGCGGTCGGTCTCGTACGTCTCCCCTTCGACGTGAAACACCCGGGACCCGTTGCCCGAAGCGGGCAGGCCGTCGGACAGCGTGGCGGCTTCGACCCCGGGGATGGAGGCCAGCCGGGGGAGGAGGTCCTCGTAAAAGCCCACCCGGTCGGCAGTGTCCGGGTATTCGGCGCTGATCAGATTGACCCGCGCGGTGAAAATGCTCTCCGTGGCAAACGGCAGCTCGACGTTCTTGAGAGCCGACACGCTCTTGATCATCAAGCCCGAAGCGACCAACAGGCCACACGACAGCGCGATCTCGGTGACGACCAGGGCGGCGCTGAACTTGCCCATTCGCAAGGAAGAAGATCCTCGCCCCTCGTCGTTCAGCAGCTGGTTGACGTCGGCCCGCGAGGCCTGTACCGCCGGGACGATCCCCGAAATCAACGCCGCCATCCCAGTGACGAAGAGGACGAACACCAGCACGGTGGGGTCCATGTCAAAGGTGATCCAGAACGGCGGTGGATCCACCGCAATGGCTGCCTTGAACCACCCGATGCCGAAATACCCCAACCCCAACCCCAGTACCCCGCCGACACCGGCGATGATGACGGCCTCGGCCAGGAGCTGGCTGATCACCCGCATCCGGCTGGCGCCGAGGGCACTCCGAATGGCGACCTCCTTGGTCCGCACGGTAGCCCGGGCCAACAGGAGGTTGGCGACGTTGGCGCTGGCGATGAGCAGCACACCCAGCACCGCGCCCAGCATGGTGAACAGGAGGGCGTAAACCTCGGTGCCGATGAACCGCTCGGTGTAAGGGTTCATTTCGGGGGTGAAGCCCTCGTTGGTTTCGGGATACGCCTCGCCCAGCTGGTGGAACACGGTGGCCAACTGGCTGCCGGCCGCTTCCATCGACACGCCGGGCTTCAGCCGGCCAACCGCGTTGATGAACGGCCGATTGCCGTCGCGGGTGAAATCCGCCGCCCGGTCGGTAAACGGCGTCCACAGTTGTTCGTTGGTCGGGAACTCGAACCCGTCCGGCATGACTCCGACAATCGTGTGGGTCGTGCCGTTGATCCGTACCGTCCGCCCCAGGATGTCTTCCCGCCCCCGGTAGCGGTCCTGCCACACATCGTAACCCAGCACGGCGACGGGAGTCGCCCCCGGCTCGACGTCGGCCTCCCCGATGGTCCGGCCGAGGGCGGCGTTCACCCGTAACGTCGCAAACATGTTGCCCGTCACTCGCGCGCCTCGGATCCGCTCGGGTCGCTCGCCCGGTTCCGACAGGTTGGCCGTCTCCCACCGGAAGCCGGCAAACTGGGCGAACCCATCTTGCTGCTCGCGGAGGGCTTCGAAATCGTGGATCGGGAGGGAGCTTCGGTTGATGTCCCGCTCGACGTTGGCACGGTCGATCATGACCAGCTCGTCCGCATCCTCGAACGGCAGCCCTTTGATGATGGCGGCGTTCACGATGCTGAACACCGTGGTCGTCAGGCCGATGCCTAGCCCGAGGGTCACCACCGCGATGAGCGTCAACGCGGGGTTCTTGACCAACATCCGGATACCGAACCGAAAATCCTGTAGCAGACTGCCCATGACTGGCGCTCCATGCTGGTGGGAATCCCGCTGGCCGGCGGGGCTTCAGCGACCACGGTTGAGATGTTGTGCCACTACGGTGGTATGGCCCTAAAGTTTCACGTTGCAACGAGAACGTAAGGTTGATGTAACTACTTATACAGGAACGCTTTAC
>JAZFYL010000157.1:0-9234 GCA_036443495.1 Gemmatimonadales bacterium
CCGGGTTCTGGACCGCACTCTTGTCGAAAATCATGCGAGACCCACCCGAAACGGAACGCTGGCAGGTATCGGGTGCTGCCATACCACGGGTCCACGAGCAACTGCTTCTCGAGGGCTGGCCCGAGGAAGACTTGGACCTGGTGACGGTAGGGACACCGGCCGGTCGGGTGGACACCCTGTTCCTGGCTCCGGGGGATTGGGGTGCCCGACCCATGCGTGGACTCTATTGGCCCAGGGAGTCGGGATGGCATCGCATTGCCACGCCCCACGGTGACCGCCTCTTCTACGTCTACCCGGAGGACGCTTGGCGGGCCGTGGCCGCCACCCGCCGGCGCGACGCCACGCGAAGGGCGGCGATCATGGCTGTGCCGCCCGGGCGAGCGGATACCGTGCTGGTCCCGCGACCGATGCGGCTGGGGTGAGTCTTCGTGCTGTTCCTCATGTCCGCCGCTGTGCTGTGGCTGGGCGAAGATTTCCGGGGAGCAGCTACGCGCTCGGCTCCTGGAGCATGAACGCCACCACTGCCAGGACGCTGCCGAGCAAGGGCCCCGCCCAGTAAAGCCAGAGGTCGCTCAGGGAACCGCCGCCGAACAGCGCCTGGAAGATGATCGGGCCGGTACCCACGGCTGGATTGAAGGCCCCGCCGGAGATGCCACCCACCGCGAACGCCCCGGCCATGATCGTGAAGCCGATGGCCAGCCCGAAATAGTGGTTCCCTTCGGTCGCCTTGGCCGTTGCCACGTTGAGAATCACCAAGACGAGCGCGAAGGTGAACAACGCCTCCGCCAAGAGCGCCTGCAGGTTCGTGGCGTCCGGTCCGGGCGCCGGAGCGAAGGTTTGGCCCACCAGCAAGTACACCGCGCCTGACGCCAGGAACGCCGCCAAGAGTTGGGCCACTAGATAGGGGGCCGCGTCGCCGGAGGGCATCTTGTTCCGCAGCAGGATGGCCACGGTCACGGCCGGATTATAGTGGGCGCCGGAGATATGCCCCCCCATGTAGACCATGACCATGAGCACGCCGCCGATAGCGAGCGGCGCCAGGGGGGATTCGCTCGTGACCGTCAATCCGATGGTCAAGACCAGAAAGAAGGCACCGATGAATTCCGTGAGGTAGCGGGACATGTGATCAACGCCTCTCGATCTGGGTGATGAGGCAGACTAGGGGACCTGCGCGGCCCCTGGATAGGTCTCAAGTTCGACTGCGGGATCACATCCGGCAACCCACGGGCCTTTACGCCGCGGTTCACCGACGACACTATTAGGAACCCCTACCGTGGAGTCGCCGTGCTGGGATTCGTACTGGGCATAGTCCATTTCATCATCATCATTTGGGCGGTCGTGAACATCTTCCAGAGCGGGGAGTCTACCGTCAGCAAGGCGTTGTGGACGGCCTTGGTGGTCATTTTTCCGTTGGTCGGCCTGCTGATCTGGTTCTTGGCGGGCCCTCGCAAAGACTGATCGTGACGATCCTCAGCACGCGTTCATGGACGCCTGATCGATGCCGTTGACGAGGCCGGATTCCACCGAGTATGCCCCGTACTATGCCGGCTATGTCAGCCTGGTTCCGGAGGGCAACGTCATCGATGTCCTGGCCAACCAGTTCGACGACACCGACCGGCTGTTGCGCCCCTTGAGCGACGACCAGGCGGCCTTCCGTTACGCCCCGGGCAAGTGGTCCGTCAAGGAGATAGTGGCCCACTTGAGTGACACCGAACGAGTGTTCGCCACCCGCGCGTTGCACTTCGCTCGAGGGTATCGCGCTTCCCTGCCGGGATACAATCAGGACGATTACGTGGAACAGGCCGCCAGCGACAACCATCCGCTGCAGGCCCTGCTGGACGAATTCCAAACCGTGCGCCGGGCCACGGTCACGCTGTTCCGCAACCTGCCGCCGGAAGCCTGGGAGCGGCGCGGCATCGCCGACGAGGTCGGGTTCTCGGTCCGAGCGATCCCCTACATCATCGCCGGCCACGAGTTGCACCATCGGACCGTGTTGCAGGAACGCTATCTGTCGTAGACGGCGGGCGGAAGGGCGGTCAGGCGGTCAGGCGGTCAGGCGGTCGGGCGGTCGGGCGGAAGACAGAAAATAGAAAACAGAAAATAGAAAACAGTGCGTGGTGAGCGGTTGCAATGGCAGCTCGATGCCTCCGCTGCCCTCGCTGCCCTGGCTGCCCTCGCTGCCCTGCTGTCTCCGCTGCCCTCGCTGCCCCCGCTGCCTTCCGCCGCCCTCGCTGCCCCCGCTGCCTTCCGCCGCCCTCCGCCGCCCTCCGCCTAATTCGGCCTGACCTTTTGTTCCACCAGCGCCAGCGAGCCATCCACCAGCAAGGCCAACACGGCAGCCGGTAGCGCGCCGGACAGGATCATCCGGGTATCGTTCAAGGCGAGTCCGGCAACGATCGGCTCGCCCAATCCACCCGCCCCGATGAACGCCGCCAACGTCGCGGTCCCCACGTTGATGACCGCGGCGGTTCGGATTCCCGCCATGATCACCGGTGCGGCCAGTGGCAGCCGTACATATCGCAACACCTGGCCCGGCGTCATCCCCAGCGCGGTGGAGGAATTCACCGCCGAGCCGTCGGCATCACGCACCCCGGTGTAGGTGTTGCGGACGATGGGGAAGAGCGAATACAGGAACAGCGCCACCAAAGCCGGCACCACGCCGATGCCCAGCAGTGGAATCATGAAGGCGAGGAGCGCGATGCTGGGCAGGGTCTGCAGGAGCCCCACGGCGCGGATCACCGGCTCGGCCCAACGCCGGCGGCGTTCCAGCACCAGGCCCAGCGGCAGGGCCACCGCGATCCCGGCAGCCAGGGATACGGCCACCAACATCATATGACGGCCCGTATGCCGGGCGATGGTGCGTCGTTCGCGCCAGAGGTACGCCGGCAGGTTCCCCGGCCTCCCGGTGTCGATGGGCCGGCCCACCGAGTCGCGGGCGGACAGCCCGAGAGCCACCAGGGCACTCCCGGCGACCAGGTCCACCGGCTCGCCGGCATCCTCCAGACGACGATTCCATCCGCGCATCATCTCCTCGGTGATGCGGCCGCTCAACTCGGTGAGGACACTCACGGCGCCCGGCCGGGCCCTGGCGAACGCCCCGTTGACGAGGGCGGCGGCCTGGTACGGCGGGAAGAATCGCCGGTCGTCGCGCAACACGACGAGATCGTAGCGGGCGATGAATCCGTCGGTGGAGTATCCGTCGATGACATCGACATCCCCGGCATCCAATGCCTGGTACTTGACCGCAGGCAGCAGCGCGCGCACGTCTGCCAAGTCCAAACCGTAGGCCTGGCGCAGGCCCGGCAGACCGTCCGGGCGGCCGATGAAGTCCGCCGTGAAGCCTGCCGTAAAGTCCGCTTCACGCTCGGCGAGATCGCTGAGCGACGCCAGTGCGAAGCTGTCGGCGGTCCCGCGCCGCACCGCGATGGCGTAGGTGTTCTCGAATCCGAGGGGCGGCAGCCAGCGGGTGTCGTACCGCTCGGCGAATTCCCGGGACACCTCGGCGAACACCCGCTGAGGATCGTACAGCGGTTCTCGATGGAGGATGGCCAGCAACCCGGTGCCGGTATACTCCGGGTAGACGTCGATCGCGCCGCTTCGCAGGGCCCGGAAGGCAATCTGGGTCGCGCCGAGGTACGGGCGACGATCCACGGCGTAGCCCCGGCTCTCGAGCAGCTGGGCGAATATTTCCATCAGGATGAACGATTCACCGAACGGCTTGGACGCGACTACTACGGCGGGGGCAGCCGGGGCATTCTGACCGCCTGACCGCCCGACCGCCTGTCCGCCTTGCATCTCCTGACCGCCAGACCGCCCGACCGCCAGACCGCCGAGCATTACCGTAGCGACCAACGCCAACCGAATCACCGTACCCCCGCCTGAGTCAGCAGCGCCGCCACGTACTCGGTGCCGGGGTGTTGCAGCATCAGTTCGGGAGTCGCGAGTTGCTCCACGCGGCCGCGCCGCATGACGGCGACGCGATCCCCAAGCGAGAGCGCCTCGGCGATGTCATGGGTCACCAGCACCGCGGTGAGTCGGAGCCCACGACGCAGGGAGTCGAAGGCCTTACGCAATTCGTTCCGGGTGATGGCGTCTAGCGCCCCGAACGGTTCGTCGAGCAGAATCAAATCGGGGGTGCCGGCCACCGCCCGGGCGACTGCTACCCGTTGGCGCTGCCCGCCGGAAAGTTCACCCGGCCACCGGTCGCCATAGTCGTCCGGCGCCAACCCCACCAACTCCAAAGCCCGGTCGGCCAGTGACTCACGAGCATCCAGGTTCCTGAGCCACGGCACCAGGGCGACGTTGCGCCGCACGCGCCAATGGGGGAGCAACCCGCCTTCCTGCGGCACGTAGCCGATACGCCGGCGCAACGCGATGGGGTCGAGGGACACCACGTCATGCCCTTCCACCGTGACCCGCCCGGTGTCGATGTCGACCATGCGGTTGATGGTCTTGATGAGCGTCGTTTTGCCGGAGCCGCTTTCTCCTATGAGCGCGACCAGTTCCCCGGCGGCAACCTCCAGATCGACTCCGTCGAGTGCCACCACGGTGCCGAATCGCTTGGTGACGCTTTGGAGTTGGATGGCGGGATCGGACATGACTCGAGTGGGGGGGGCGGGCTAGCGGCGCGCCCCCGCCTCTGCCCTCGCACCTGCCCTCGCCTCGATGGCCACCGCAGCTTCGGCCGGTGGGACCTGATCGTCGGCCGGCGTGCGCCGCCGCCTGGTGTAACGATCGAAAAAGGCTTCGGCCACTTCCAGATCGGCCGGCGAGATGAAACCGGGACCCAACCGGCGGCACCCGTCCAGCGCAATGTCGGCCAGTTCCCTGGCCATGCGTGCCAGGCGGTTGTCGGCCAACCCGCGGGCGCCGGCGACGTGCAGTAAGGCCGTCCGTGGGCTACCCACGACCTCCAGGGCCCTTGCGGCACTGTCGTGATGATAGGTCAGGCCTGCCACGAAGGCGAGCGGGGCAGCCAGAAGCGTTACCGGAAGCGAATCGATGGCGCGGATCTCGAAGTAGCCGCGAGGCCGCACCTCTGGAAACAGGGTCGACAGGTGCTCGTGCCAGTCCTCGAGGCCCACGCGCCCGGAATCCCACCACCAGGCGAACGGTTGGTACTCGCCATCCACCGGTCCGAGCAACATGGCCCTGGCGGCGAGAGCGAAGTCCAGGTATTCCGCGGTCGGGTCGCCGTCGCGCGCTACCAACCCGGTGCGGCTCCAATCGAGTGTGCGCCAGGTTTCCGAGCGATAGCTGCGGTAGCCGGTGGCCAGTCCTTCGTAGTGCGGGGAATTGGCGAACATCGCGACCAGAACGGGAGTCAGCGCGTTGAGCAATCGCCAGCGCCGTTCCAGCCGGTCCCCTACCCTCTCCCCCAGATCGAGATTGATGTGGCAGGTGGCCGTTTGGCGCATCATTCGGACCCCGGACGGGCCGATGCTCTCGAAATAGTCCGTCATGCGCCGGTACCGGTCGCAGTCGAACTGGAGAGCGACGTCCTCAACCGGGGTGACCGGATCTATACCGGCCGCCAGCAATTGCATCCGGTGCCGGCCGGCCTCTTCCTGCAACGGCAGGATCACCCGTTCGAGACTGCGCAACAACGCCGACACGGAAGGGACCGGCGCGGCGCTCAACTCGAGCTGGCCGCCTGGCTCGAAGGTGAGCTGGCCCCCCCCTGGAGGCGCGAACACCGGTGTCCCTTTGGCGGACACATACTCGCGCCACCCGTGACGGTCGGCCCAGGGGCGCAACATCGACAGGGAAGAGCCGGGCGTCCCGCTGACCGGGACGCGCCGACCGGTATCCGTCCACAGTGGGATCAGCTCTACCTCCGCCCCGATGAGCGGGCGCTCCGGCGAGGATACCCGAGCGGGTGGCGTGAAGAGGACCCGCTCGACGTCCTGGTAGAGTATTTCGATCGGGGTACTCATGTGACCGGCACGCCCTCCACGACGGCAAAAAGCCCCTGTGGGTCGGTCCGCAACTCGAGCAGCGAGAACCCGGAGCGATCGAACAACTCCGTCACGCTATCCCGATCGTGTTTGCAGCTGATCTCGGTGCGAATGGATTCTCCCGCGAGCATGTCGATCGAACCTTGGGTCGGGACGGTGATCGTATGGCCGCGCTCGCACACCAGATGCATCTCGATCCGATGCAGTGACGTGTCGTAGAAAGCGTAGTGCCGGAACGCCGTCAGTTCGAACGTGGTGCCGTACTGCCGGTTCAGCGCACGCAACATGTTGAGATTGAACTCGGCGGTCACACCCTGCGCGTCGTTGTAGGCCGCTTCCACCACGGCGGCCTCCTTGCGGAGGTCGATGCCCATCAGGAAACGGTCCTCCGGGTGCATGGCCTGCCGCACCCTCGCCAACAGCTTCGCCGCCTCCGGTGGGGCAAAGTTTCCGATGGTGCCACCGAGGAAGATGAACAGCCGAGGCCGCGGCAACCTCTCCGGCAACGTCCATCCGCGGCTGATGTCGCCGACGACCGGAACCACTTCGAGAGTCGGGAAATCGGCTCGGAGCCGTTGCGCCGTAGCCTGCAGGAACGCCTTGCTCACATCGATGGGAACGTAGGCCCGCCGGCCCGAGAGAGCCTGCAGGGCGCCGAGCAGAATGCGAGTCTTCTCGCTGCTCCCGGCCCCCAACTCGATGATGGTACCAGGGGCGAACGCAGGCATCAACTCGGGCATCCAGGTTTCGAGAACGCGCCGCTCGCACCGTGTCGGATAATATTCGGGCAGCTGGGTGATCGCTTCGAACAGTTCTGAGCCGCGCGTATCGTAGAAAAATTTGGCGGAAAGGTGCTTCTGCGGCGCCGTCAATCCCACCCAGATCTCCGCAAGGACCCTCTGGTCGGCGGGGGACTGGATCTGAGGCGCGATGCTACCCGTCACGAGCACACCGGAATCCACTGAAAATCTGCCGGCGAATGGGGTAATCCCAGGTGCGGAATGTCCCTCGCATGGCGCCGCTCCGGGTGGCCCACGATCCACCGCGCAGCACTCGGTAGTCCGACCCAAAGAAGACTTCGGAGTACTCGGGATAGGGGTACGCCTGAAAACCGGGGTAACCGCGAAAATCGCTCGCCGTCCATTCCCACACATCGCCGATCATGCCGTAGCATCCCAGCGGGGATACGTTGGCCGGGTACGACCCCAACGGGGCCGTGCCGAAGCCAAGTTGATCGATGTTGGCCACCGCGGGCGAGACGTCGTCGTCACCCCAGGGAAAGCGCTGTGCGGCGCCGGTCGCCGGGTTCCAGGTCGCCGCGGCCTCCCATTCGGTCTCGGTCGGCAACCGTTTGCCGAGGGAATTCGCGTAGGCCTCCGCCTCGAAGTAGCAGACATGACACACCGGATGATCGGCCTCGACCGGGCCCTCGCGGTCCATCACCCGGCTCCACCAAATGCCGTCGCGAAGGAACCAGTATTGTGGTGACCGGGCGCCGGATTCCTGCAACCACTCTTGGCCGGCCTCGGACCAGAATGCCGGCGTGTCGTAACCGCCCTGGTCGATGAATCGGACGAAGTCCCCGTTGCTGACCGGGAAAACGTCGACGGCGAACGGCTCGAGCGTCACCACGTGTTGGGGTCGCTCGTTGTCGTAGGCGGTGATGCGGTCCCCGGTGCCGACGGTGATGTCGCCACCGGGTACGGAAACCATCTGCCCGGACTCGACTCGAAGCGAAACGGGAGGCTGAGGCCGCCGGCCGGGAGGGTGATACCGCTCGCCCAGTTTGAGTTGCAGGGTCTGTAGCATGGTCTCGTTGTGCTGGTATTCGTGCTGCAGTACCAGATGGTAGACGAATCCGTCTCGGGCCAACGCGGGTCCTCGATCGAGATCGGTTTCGGACAACCGACGCAGCACTCGAAGGCGAATGTCATTCATGAGTGCTTCACATTCGCCCAGATCGGGCAGGCGAAGCTGGCCGCGTTCGCTACGTGGATGCTCCATGGGGTTGAACAGACCGGGCATCTCGATGAACTCGATGGGACCATCGAGGTTCTTGGTCAGCCACAATTCCTCGAAGCTGGCAATATGCGCCAGGTCCCAAACGATGGGACTCATGAGAGGATCGTGCTGTCTGGTGAGGTCGTCGTGCGTGAGGCCCCGAACGAGGAAGAGCGTGCGGTCTCTCGCTTCGGATAGCATCGCCTCCAGCTCGGCGTGCCGCGACGTCAAGAAAGCAAGAGAGGTCATGTCCTAACGAGTCCCCATCCCACAGGCCATCCTGGCCCGCCATGGTGTCAGCAGGTCGAGAAGGGTCGCAATCTAAGCCGAAATCCTCCTCGTGCAACGACGTATTCTGTGTTCCGTTTGGGCTTCGGTTTCGATGTCGCCGAGCGAGGCTGCCGCGAGCACGCCGGCCTGGTTCCTGACGCCTCCCCCCCCTCCGCTCCCCTCCCCGCACCGGCAGGCTGAATGTGAAAGTCCGGGACGGCTGACGAAGTTCCCCGGGGAGGGGGGGACTTGGGATGCTAGCCCCGGAAGGCCACCCGGAATCGACGCGGGGTGGTGCCGGTGTACCGGCGGAAGGCGTTGGAGAAATGCGCTTGATCGGCGAAACCGCTCGTGAGGGCGATTTCCGCGATAGGACGGTCCGTCTGGGACAGACTCGCGGCTGCGGAGTCTAGGCGTAGGCGGCGGACGAATTCCCCGACAGTACAATTGAGATATCGACGGAAGGCACGAGCCAGCGTCACGGGATGGACGCCGCACACCGTGGCGGCTGTACTCAGACTGACGTGCCCCGCAAAGCTGCTCTCGAGGTACTCGGTGGCGGTACCAAGCCAGCCCGGCGGAGTCACATTTCCCGCCACCTCGGCTCGCACCGTCACGGCCACCAGCTCCAGCATCAAGCCCTCGATGGCGATGGGGGCCGCCGTGTCCGTGGACCGGAATTCGTGGTACAGCCGGAGCGCCAGGCCGGCGGCGGGTCCACCGCGGAAGTGGCGCCGTTGGTCCAGCAACGGAGCGTACGGTTGCAGGAGCCGCATCCGCTCCGGGCCGACTTCGACCAGCAATCCCCGGACATCTCCCGTATCGAATTGATTCCAGTGCCTCTCCCCCGCCGGCATGAACTTGATGGTACTGGGAGTACAGAGCAGCGACTCGCCGCGGCAACGCTCCTGGAAACCACCCTGGAGCACATAACAAATGGTGGCACCATCATGGAAGTGCCAGGGGAGGTCCTCCCCCCCTGGGTGGAGCGACTCCGAGAAGGTGA
>JAZFYL010000158.1:0-2220 GCA_036443495.1 Gemmatimonadales bacterium
ACGGGTCGGATCGAGCGTGGTGTGGTGAAGGTGGGTGAGGAGGTGGAGCTGGTGGGGTTTGGGGCGGAGAAGAAGACGACGGTGACCGGTGTTGAGATGTTCCGCAAGCTGCTGGACGAGGGGCAGGCGGGTGACAACGCGGGTTTGCTGTTGCGTGGTGTGGACAAGGACGAGATCGAGCGTGGCATGGTGCTGGCGAAGCCAGGTAGCATCACCCCCCACACGGACTTCGAGGCCGAGGTGTACGTGTTGAAGAAGGAGGAGGGTGGCCGTCACACGCCGTTCTTCAAGGGGTATCGTCCTCAGTTCTACTTCCGTACGACGGACGTTACGGGTTCGGTGGAGCTGCCCGAGGGTGTGGAGATGGTGATGCCGGGTGACAACGTGCAGATGACGATCGAGTTGATCACGCCTATCGCGATGGACGACGGGTTGCGGTTCGCGATTCGCGAGGGTGGCCGGACGGTGGGCGCCGGCGTGGTGACCAAGATCATGAAGTAGGCGGCGGGCAGCGGCAGGCTGCGGAGGGCAGGGGAGGGCAGTACCGCCCCCGCCGCCTTCCGCTGCCCCCCGCTACCCCCGCCGTTTCCGAGGAACGAGGAAACCTATGGCAGGCAAAATCAGAATTCGTCTCAAGGCGTTCGATCATGTGCTCCTGGACCAGGCCGCGGCCGACATCGTGCGAACCGCCGCCAAGACCGGTGCCGATGTGATCGGCCCGATTCCCTTGCCGGTGAAGATCGAGCGCTGGACCGTGCTGAAGAGCCCGCACGTCGACAAGAAGAGCCGTGAGCAGTTCGAACTGCGGACCCACAAGCGCCTGCTCGACATCAACGATTCCCGGCCGCAGACGATGGACGCGCTGACCAAGCTCGATTTGCCGGCCGGCGTGGACGTGGAAATCAAGGTCAGGTAGCCATGGTGACTGGATTGATTGGCCGCAAGCTGGGCATGACCCGGATCTTTGCGGAAGACGGCACCGTGACTCCGGTCACCGTCATCGAGGCGGGGCCATGTCGCGTGGTGCAGGTCAAGGACCGGAGCATTCAGCTGGGTTTCGGCGCCAAGAAGGCCGTCCGCACGACCAAGGCGGAACTGGGCCATGCCAAGAAGGCCGGACTGGACTCGGCGCCGCGTGTGCTGCGGGAATTCCCGCTCGCCGAGGGCTCGCCCGAACTGGGCGCCGAAGTGAAGGTAGACATCTTCGAGACGGGCGAAATGGTCAAGGTCACCGGCACCACCAAGGGCCGCGGGTTCCAGGGGGTGGTCCACCGTTACGGGTTCGCCGGCGGTCCCGCCTCCCACGGCAACACGCGGCACCGGCGGACCGGGTCGATCGGTCCCGGCACCAACCCGTCCCGCGTGATCAAGGGCAAGAAGATGCCGGGCCATATGGGATCGGCGCGGCATACCGAGTTGGGCCTGAAGGTCGTCAAGGTCGATGCCGACCGTAACCTGCTGTTCGTCAGTGGGGCGGTCCCGGGCTCCAAGAACGGCATCGTGCAGGTGTCGAAACAGGGAGGTAGGAGCCGTCATGCTTGAGGCAGCCCAATACTCCGCCACCGGTGGGAAGCGCCGCTCCAAGTTCGCGCTCCCGGAAGCGGAGTTCGACGGTACCGTGAACCAGGCGGCGATGCACGCGTCGGTTCGCGTGTTCATGAACAACCTGCGGCAGGGCACGCACAAGACCAAGACCCGGGCCGAGGTCTCCGGCGGTACTCATAAGCCGTGGCGTCAGAAGGGGACCGGGCGGGCCCGGCAGGGCACCATCCGGGCCGCGCAATGGCGGGGCGGTGGCGTGGTGTTCGGACCGCGGCCGCGAAGCTACCGGACCGGGATTCCCCGGCGGTTGCGGCAGCTGGGTCGTCGCTCGGCGCTGAACGCGCGGGCCCAGACGGAGGCGCTGCTGGTCATCGAGGATCTGGGCTTTGACACTCCCAAGACCGCCCAGTTGGCGCAAGTGCTGGCCGAGGTGGGGGTCATCGACCGCAAGGTGTTGCTGCTGACCAACGGGATCAAGCGCCCCATCTACCTCAGCGGCCGCAACCTGCCGGCGGTGCACGTGATGCCCTACGCGGAAGCGACGGCGTACGAAGTGTTGTGGTCTGATGTGGTGGTGGTGGAAGAAAGCGTCTTCGGTGCCGATCGCGGGCGCGCCTCGGGAGACGCGGAGGCCGAGACCGCACCGAAGGCGGCGGCGAAGCCCGCGAAGAAGGCCGT
>JAZFYL010000159.1:0-8527 GCA_036443495.1 Gemmatimonadales bacterium
GTGGAACTCGGCCAACGCTTCGGCCGAGGTGTGTGTCCGTTCGAAGGCGTAGGCGAACGGGTTGACGCCCATCTCCGCCAAAGCGGCCAGCTTTTCGCGCCGCGCCTCTTCTACGTAGGTTCGCTCCCCGTCGACACTCCCCGCGCATTTCCTCCGAACCGCTTGAGATACGCTGTGATGAATTCGTCGAGATCGCCGTCCATGATCCGCTGGACATCGCCGACCTTCAGTTCCGTCCGGTGGTCGTTAACCATAGTGTAGGGCTGGAGGACGTACGACCGGATTTGATTGCCCCAGGCGTTGTCTCCCTTGGTGGCTTCGAGCACCGCTTTGGCCGCTTCCTGCTCCTCGAGCTCTTTCTGGTAGAGTGCCGCGCGGAGCATCTTCATGGCCGTCGCGCGGTTCTTGATCTGGCTGCGTTCCTGCTGGCAGGTGACCACAATGCCCGATGGGACGTGGGTCAGGCGAACGGCCGATGAAGTCTTGTTCACGTGTTGCCCGCCGGCGCCGGACGCTCGGTAGACATCCATCCTGACGTCCTCGTCGCGCACCTCGACCTCGATGGTATCGTCGATGTCGGGGTAGACGAACACCGAGGCGAAGGAGGTGTGCCGCCGGGCCTGGGAGTCGAAGGGGGAGATGCGGACCAGCCGGTGCACACCCTTCTCGGCCTTGAGGTAGCCGAACGCGTATTCCCCGCTGATCTCCAACGACACCGACTTGATCCCCGCTTCCTCGCCCGGAACCAGATCGAGCACCCGGACGGTGTAGCCGCGCCGCTCGGCCCAGCGGTTGTACATCCGCATGAGCATCTCGGCCCAGTCTTGCGACTCGGTCCCGCCGGCACCGGGGTGAATGGTCAGGATGGCGTCCCGGGCATCGTCCGCGCCCTGCAGCAAGGTTCGCAACTCGAGTGAGGCGACCATCTGTTCGAGGTCGGTCGCCTCCGTTTCGAGGTCCTGGGACAGACCCTCATCCGGCTCGACTTCGAGCAGGTCGAGCAGGTCTCGCGCATCGGTGAGCCGTTGGGTCACGGTGTCGAAGGGGGAGATGATGGAGCGGATCTGACTGGCTTCCTGGACCACCCGGCGGGCGCTCGCAGGGTCGTTCCAGAACTGGGCGTCAGCCTGTTTCGCTTCGAGGATGTTCAGGCGCTTGGCTTTGGTCTCGAGGTCAAAGGAAACCTCGGAGTTCGGAAACCCGGCCGCTGAGATGCTCGAATCGGTCTGCCACGTCTGCCATTACCAGCTCCACGCCAAGGTGTGTCGTGCCTAATCATAGAGCCGCCCACCCGTGCATGCACGGAGGAACGGCTCGGCCGCTACTGCTTCCAAATATAGCCCATCCTCCCCGTCGCGGCGAGGTGCTCAGAAGATCTTGCTGCCGTCTCCCAGGATCTCGTTGAGGGCGTCGTTGAAGTAGGCCGTGGCCTCGGGAATGTCGGTCCCGATCTGGTCGGTATACTCCTCCCAACTCTTCTTGATCTCGTCATCGAAGAGTTCCCTGAGAGTGCCGTTCTTGAGTCCCTCCTGCCGCTTGCCGGGATGGTAGACCACCAAATCCGACACCAGGGCACGGGCCAATCGGCGGGCCTTCTGCTTCGGATCCTTGGACAGGAACGGATTGAGGGGCACACCGGAGGGGGCCGCCTTGGGGGGGGAGGTCGGCGCTTCGGGTGGAGCCGGAACCATCGCGGGACGGGGACTTGCCGGGGGGGCGACGGGCCGCGCCACCACAGCGGGCGGTGCCACGGCCGCCGGTACCACTGGGGATCTCGGCTGTGCGGCGGTGGTAGGGGGACTCGCGACCGGAGGCACCAGGGGCGCCGGCGCCGCCGGGGTGGGAGGAGCCGGTGCTGGAGCCGCGCGGGCCGGGGTGGGCGTGACCGGGGGTGGTGTTACGCCGGTTGCCGGAGGCGCCTGGGGGACGCGGGGCTGAACCACGGGGGATGGAGCCGAAACCTGTGCTGCGGGAGCACTGGCCGCTGACGTAGCGCGAGGGCTGGCCGCCTGCTCCTCCCCGTCGGGGGCGACGCGGAACACCGTTCGGCAGATAGTGCAGCGGGCGCGCACACCCTCGGCAGGGACCTTGGCGGGGTCGACCCGAAACACCGTGTTGCAGCTGGGACAAGGTACGTTCATCACTCACACCTCATCGGGCGTCGGCCCGTCCACCGTCAGACTCCAGGTCGCCCCGCCGCCGGTCGACCACGAAGATCGAGCCCGGCAGCGTCTTGGCGTAGCTCTTCATTTCGGTCGCCAGTTCGCTGACTTGAGCCGGGTGGGCGAACTGGCGGTTCTTGTTGGTCACGATGCCGATGGAGAGGGTCATGAGCGGCACCCGATGCAATTGCCCCCGACGGTCCTTGCCGAAGAAATACCCGGCACGCTTGTCCTGGTCGTTGTACTGGAACGGAATCAGGGTATCGAAGACGTGCAGGATCTCCGTGCACACCGGACCTACATGTTCCAACGGTATCACAAAGATAAAGTCGTCACCACCGATGTGCCCGACGAATCCGCCTGGCCCGACCAGGCCACGCACCACATCGTGCAAAATCCGGGAGACGATGTAGATGACCCGATCGCCATCGTAATAGCTGTACCGGTCGTTGAATTCCTTGAAATGGTCGAGATCGGCATAACAGACCGCGAATTCCTCGTTGAGGGGGAGTCGCTGGCGAATCTCTCGTTCGATCTCGGTCGTGCCTGGTAAGCGGGTAGAGGGGTGCACCGACACGTCACGCACGGTCCGCACCAGCATGGCATCCAAGCGTGCGCGCTGCTCGGCGGGGGTGAAGATTTCGGTCAGGACTTCATCGGTGCCGGCGGCGAACCATGCTTCGACCCGCTCGGGGTGATGGGCTTGGGACAGCATGGTGACGGGAACGATGGCAGTGAAAGCGTCGGCCTTGAGACGGCGAACCATCTCGAGCCCTTCGTCAGCCATGCGATCGGCGTCGATGAACAGGAGACAGGGGGCTCCGCGCAGAATGATGGCCTCGACGTCGGCCGGATCGTCAAGTACCACAACGGGATACGCGCTGCTCTCCGCCCACTGCCGGATGAGGCTCGGGACCGATCCAGCGTCCGGCGAAAAGTAGAGTATCGTCGGGCGAGTTCGCACCCAAGCCCTCGCATGAAAGGTGGACTGAAGCTAACCGGCGATCCATCCTGCAACAAGCTCAGATGAATAGAACTGCAACAACTATCATGGCATAAACTGCCAGGAGTTGCACCCCCTCGAACCAATGGGACTCCCCGTCCAGCGTGATGATGGCCACGACCGCCGTTGACAGGCCGAGCAGGATCACCTGGAAAGGGGCGAAAACCAGGTTCATCTCCTGTCCCAGGAACACGCCGGCGAGTACGAAGAGCGGCGCCACCAACAGCGCAATTTGTGTGCTCGACCCCAGCGCGATCTGTAAAGCCAAGTCCATCTTGCCTTTGCGGGCCACGAGCACAGCCGTGGCGTGCTCGGCGGCATTGCCCACCAAGGGTAGCAGAATCAGTCCGACGAATGTCTGTGTAAGCCCGATCGAGGCGGTCATCGGCTCCACGGTGTGGACCAGGATCTCCGATTCGAGGGCGATGCCCACTGTCGCCGCGGCCAACACCCCGACCGCCGCCAGCTTGCCCCAAACGGGCCCGGTCACCGGGTGGGGCTCACCGCTGAACAGTCTGCTGTGGGTTTTGAGCGAGAACCACAGAGACAGGAGATAGGTGATGGCCAGAATGACAGCGACGGCTTCGGACAGGTGAAGTTCCTGAGTAGCCAGTGCCTCGGGATGGAGCCCATGGTACAGCGCCGGAACCGTCAGGCCGAGGACGGCCAGGGCAAGCATCGCGGTGGCCATTCCGGCTGCCGTCCGATTGAATCGCACGAGGGGACTGTGAAGACCACCGGCAAACAGCGACAAACCCAGGATTAGCAGAAGGTTCCCCAGGATGCTTCCCAGGATCGAAGCCTTCACCAGCTCCAGGAGCCCTGCCCGGAGGGCCGTGATCCCGATGATGAGTTCAGCGGCGTTGCCGAAGGTTGCGTTCAGCAAACCGCCCACGGCCGGCCCAGCGTGGGTGGCCAGGTGTTCCGTGGCCTCTCCCATGTATCCCGCCAGGGGAATGACGGAAAGTGCGGCCAGAACGAACACCAGGGTGGGCGATTGGTGGGTCCATGCGGCTGCCAGGCTCAGGGGGACTACCAGAAGCGAGTATTCTCGCCAGCCCAGCCGGCGTCCAAGACGGCGGGGCTTGGGAGGCTCCCGTTGGTGCCGGTTGGGGGACTTTGATGAATCCCGCTTCCGGCCGGCGGCAGCACGCCGGGAGCGGTCTCGATGTTCTGAAGCCGGTGTCCGCCCTCCCTGCTGGCGGGCCCCCGGTCGCTCCGGGGAGGAGGAGTGGGGAGGCGCCTTCTTGTGGGCGCTCTCTCGGAGGACCCGGGCCGTGAGACCCTTGGTGTCTCGCTGCAGAGCCTGCAGGACGTCTTCCGGCTCGACGGAGCTCTGACTCCCCCTCCCACCAATCTCCCCCGCCACAGCGATCAACCGTCTGGCCCGGGCCGTGAGTGGGAGCGGGTCCGGGCCGGGCTTGGCGTCGCCGCTGCGAAGCAGGGCGTTGATCCGTTTGCCCACTGCATCCGGGTCCAATCCGTGAGCCTCCCAGCGATCGGCGCCGAGTATCCCGGGATCGGTCAGCACCAGAAGCAGGTGCTCCGCTCCCAGGTATGGATGCCCCAGCCGGCGCGCCTCGTTGGCGGCACGATCGAGCATCCTCGTCGTGGCCTGGCTGTGCTGTTTCTCGGATGCCACTGGGCCTAGAGCGGTTTGGCTTCGTCGATGAGCATGATGGGGATGCCGTCGTCGACCGTGTAGACGAGGCGGCAGGCGTTACAAACCAGGACTTCCTCGGGTTCCTCACGATACTCGAGTTCACCCTTGCACTTGGGACAGACCAGGATCTCCAACAGATCCGGAGAGAGGCTCATGCCGTCTCCTTGGCAGAGCGTGGGAATCCAAAGCGCGTGAGTGCGCTGGGGCTCCGACGCCAGTTCTTGAGGACTTTCACCCAGAGATCAAGGTACACGGGGGCGCCCGTGAGTTCCTCCAGGCGTTTGCGCGCGTGCGAGCCGATTTTCTTGATCGTCCGGCCTCCACGGCCCACGACGATGCCCTTTTGCGAGTCCCGTTCTACCACGATCGTCATCCGAATGTACATGGGGCGTTCGTCCTCGCGAAACTCTTCCACCTCGCACGCGAGTGAATACGGCAACTCCTCGGCCAACGCCTCGAAGGCCGCTTCGCGCACGAATTCGGTGGCGAAGAACCGCAGCGGCTGGGTTCCGATGTCTTCCGGGTCGAACCGAAAGGGGCTTTGGGGAAGGTGCTCTCGCACCGCAGCCAGGACCCGATCCAGTCCCCACCCTTTCTTGACCGATACGACGATCCCGCTGGACTCGAGGGCCACCCGGGTCGCCCTGGGGACCAAATCACCCTTGGTGTACACATTGAGGATCGGTCCAGGCGGGGTCTCCTCCAGCTGTGCATCTTCGACCAAACTCTTTGCTGGAGCGCGAGTTGCGGGCGTGAGATAAAGTGTTACGTCAACTCGCTGGAGGATCTCTTGAGCCGCTGCGAGCATCCGGGCTTGCAGCAGATAGGACGGCACCAGGAGGCCGGGGAGGTCATGGAAGATGTACTGGGTGTCCTGGTCGCTCCGGATGCCGACGACCGGCAAACGGGTAGCCTGAGCCCGACGGCTCACCAGGGCCAGGTGTTGGCCGACCAACGCGTTCAGCAGGGAGCTCTTGCCGACGTTGGGTCGCCCGGCGAGGGCGATGTCGCCACACCGGGTAGCGGAGGATGGATCCATGTGGTCAGGCAGAGTCGGCCGGTGGCTGCCCGGAGGGAGCGGAGGCGGTGCGACCGAGAGCAGCCCGGATGGCTCGTGACAGCTCTGATCCGCTGTACGGTTTCAGCAGCACCGTTTGAACGCCCGATTCGAGTGCCTCCGCCTCCAACCCGGCGCGGGTGAAACCGGTGGTGAGAACAATGGGGGTTTGGGGCGCGATGCGCCGGACCTGGTTGGCCAGGTCGATACCGGTCATGTTCGGCATGGTGTTGTCCGTCACGATGATGTCGAACGCTCCGGGGTTTTCCTCGAACTGCCGAAGGGCGGCGACGCTGTCGCTCAGCACGGTCACCTGATATCCCATCCGGGTCAGGATTTCCGCTCCGATTCGAGCGATTTGCTCTTCATCGTCAACGAACAAGACCCGTTCGACGCCGCCTACGGCCGGGGCTCCGGGAAGACTGCGTGGCGCCGGCGTGGCGGCCGTCACCGGAAAGAACAGCTTGAACTCGGTACCCTTCCCCAGTTCACTCCGAACGGCCACGGCCCCGCGGTGACTGGTCACGAGCCCGTGCACGGCCGACAGCCCCAGCCCGGTTCCCTCCCCCACGCCCTTGGTGGTGAAAAACGGATCGAAGATGCGGTTGACGGTATCCGCGTCCATCCCCTCGCCGTCGTCGCGGACTGTCAGGCAGGCGTAGGCTCCGGGTTCGATGTTGCCGAGCCGGGCGGCTTCGGCGGCATCGATGCGCATCTGTGTCAGGGAGATGTCCATGACGCCCTTCTCTTCCGGGAGGGCGTGAGCGGCATTGCTCCCCAAGTTCAGGATGATCTGGTTGATCTGACCGGAGTCGGCCATGATGGTTCCCGCTTTGCGATCGATGCTCTCGCGGATATCGATCGAAGCCGGGAGGGTCGCTCGAAGCAGTTTGACGGCTTCGCCGACGACGGTGGGCAGATCGGTCGGGGCCAGGGTCGGTTCGCTCTGCCGGCTGAAGGCGAGGATTTGTTTGACCAACCCCCGTGCCCGCCGTGCCGCCGTGAGGACTTCGGTCAGGTTCTCGCGGGCCTCGGTGCCCTCCGGGATGCTGTCGTGAGCCAGTTCGGTGTAGCCGTTGATGGCGGCGAGGATGTTGTTGAAGTCGTGCGCGATGCCACCCGCCAGGGTCCCCAGGGCTTCCATCTTGTGTGCCTGGCGGAGACGGTTCTCGCTGAGCCGCAGCTCCTCCTCGGCCCGGCGACGTTCTTCGATTTCCACCTCCAGCCGTTGGACTTGCTCCTGCAGGACCGCCTGGGTGTCCTCCAGCTTATGGGCATAGGCGAGGAGCAGCTTGTCGGCGAGCTTTGCGGCCGGGGTGTCCGGGCCGTCTCCGGCGGCCCGGGCTTTCTGTCGCGAGAAGAAATCGGGGCGTTGGCGGCGCGCCGCCAGGCGATTGAGCTCCGGGTGCTGCTCCAGGTAACGGTCGATGTGTTCGACTATGCGCTGAGGCGGTGCCATGATGAAGCGACAATACGGGTCGCCGTGGGCGCGGCAGGCGATTTCGATGGCCTCGAGGTTCACTTCGAAGCTCTCCTCACACCACCCGGAGGAATAACCCGCATTCATGACGCAAATGGGATACGGCGCGGTCTTCCCGG
This sequence comes from Gemmatimonadales bacterium, assembly GCA_036443495.1. Classification (GTDB taxonomy): domain Bacteria; phylum Gemmatimonadota; class Gemmatimonadetes; order Gemmatimonadales; family GWC2-71-9; genus N074bin45. Next base: position 7,485 of record JAZFYL010000159.1, read on the forward strand.
CGGCGAGCCACGCATGGGCTTCGAAGGCGTACGGATGATCGTAGAGCAGGTAGTAGTCGTCGTCCGGAGATGGTTGGGACTCCGGGAGGATGTCGACGAAGGCCCAGCCGGTGTGAGAAAAGTGCACCGGGCCGGCTGAGAGCTTCGCTACAGGGTCTTCGAGGCCCATCTTCTGGTGGAAGTTACGGGCGTCGGCCTTCCCTACGGAGTGGGCCAGGTCGTAGAGCAGGTTGGCGGAGAAGGCGTCGGCGTCCTGTTCGCCACCGGGGCCGAACAGCGACCGGACCAGGGCAAAGAACTCGACCGACAGGGACGCGCCCCTCAGGAGCACGTAGCGGGAGTCGAAGATCTCGATACTCCCGGTGGAGGGGTCGTCTCGGCGTTGACGGAAGAACTGGCCGACGACTTCCTCGGCTCGCTGGAACAGCGGTTCGAGCGTATTGGGGACCCGAACTGTCTTGAGGGGCATGGGGGGAATATGCTTCCGGAAATCGGAAAACAGCAATCAGCAATCAGCAATCAGCTGTCGGCGGTCGGCTCGTCTGCGGTGTGATTGTTGGTTTGTGAAACGAACGGGCGCCGCCCGGGCTTCCTAGCCAACCGGGAGCAGAGGCCGTCCCAGCAGCCAGCCGACGCCGTCCGCCACCATCACCAAACCGAGGATCACCATGGCGACGATTAGGATCCGCTTGCCCCACACGGCAAACAGACGGTTCACCGCCTCGAAGACCGCATCAGCCCAGGCGCCGAAGACCGCCCGGCTCAGCACCAGCAGGACTCCGGACGACACGAAGATCACGTTGTAGTAGGCGAGCGCGGTAATGGCCTCGGCGACGGAGAGGTCCGCCTTGAGGATCTGGTCGACCGCGGCAAAGTAGGGCAACGCGCCCCACAGGCCGGCGATGACGGCGCCGGCACCCAGCAGGAACGCCTTGCCGGGTCCCGCCCCGGCGTCCGGCTTCTTCTGCTCGGCCCGAGCCCGGCGTGCCGTGGCCCAGCGGTAGCCCAGAAAGATGAGGGCGAGGCCGATGACGATGCTCAGG